>JAQBPY010000057.1 GCA_028287285.1 Gemmatimonadota bacterium | reverse complement strand
ACTGGCCTTTGACTACGCGGGGGATTGAGAAACGAACTCTTTTCGTCAGAGAAATGAGGTGAAACCGGCCCGCGCCCAGCGCGGGCCGGTTTCTTTTGCTTGACAGGGTGCCGAGAACCACCATTCCTACGGCGTACGCACGAAGACGTGGGGGCATCACCATGCCGAAGTCCTCGACCCGGCAACCGCCCCTCCGGCCATCTGGTGGCGAGCGCGTATTCACCGACGACCATGGACGGGTCTGGAGCGCTGCGCTGGAACAGCGCGACGCTCCACACGGCGCACTGGTCTTCCGGTGCATCAGCGACGGCCGGCAATCCGTTCGCGCCCTGGCCGTCGACCCGCTCGCCCTCCGCGAGGCACTGGACGACGCGCTCCGGGTCTGGCTCGGCGCCGCTCCACGTATTGGCAATCTCTCCTAGCGGTAGCGAGCTGTTCGCATGTGGAGAGTGCCAGGGATCGGAAATTCGAAACATCGCGCAAACGTGATGCGCTGCATGGAATGCGTGCGCATCAGGAAACCTTGCGCGGCGAGGGAAGCACGACGTCACATGCTTAGTGCGAACACGACGCTCAAGGCCGATGACGCGAACATGACGCACCAATACACATTGTGGATCAATGTGTTCTCCGCATCAGCATCCAGTGCTTCGCACATTGCACATGCGTCCTTGGCGGTTGAGCGCGACATGCTGCGCGAACAGCCATAGACACATTGCCAGGCTGCGGCTCGCGAATCGAGCTGCGCATCGGTTGCATCAACGATGCACACGGGAATGCAGTGTCCGTATCGCGCGACGCACGGCGAGGTCACGGTGCGGTAACAACAGAGTCGCGCCATTGGGTGCCAGCGCCAATGCGGTGGCCCCTAAGCTTCGGGGCGAATGGTGAGTCGTGACAGCGGCCGCTGTGAGCGAATGCGCAGCGCCAGAATCTATAACGTGACGGTGCAATTGACGCGTAAAGTATCTCCGCCAAGAATTTTCTAAGCTTTCAAGCGGCCAGAACACTTCAGGTAATCTTTATGTCACGCTGCGCCGTCCCGTCGCGGTTGCGTTGGAGTACATCTGAAAGCCCACCAATTCAGTCGTCCGAAGCTGGACGCATTCATGAAAGACGCGACCTTGCTGGTAAAACGGCCGAACGTCGAGCGATTCCAGAGCGCGAGCTTCAAGCGGCTCCTGGCCCGGGCACGCCGCTTTGCCGCCGATCGTCGGGCGCCGTTGCTGCTCGAGGGTGAATCGGGAACGGGCAAGACGCAGTTGGCGCGATACCTTCACTCCGTGTCGCCACGCGCCGCCAAGCCATTCCAGTCGGTGGTATTGTCGACGGTGGACGACGCGCTCGCCGCCTCGGAGCTCTTTGGCCACGTCAATGGCGCGTACACGGACGCACGATATGCGCGCGCGGGACACTTCGTCTCCGCCAGCGGTGGAACGCTGTTCCTCGACGAGATCGGCAAGGCGTCACTGGGCGTGCAGCAACGCCTGCTGCATGCGGTCGAATACGGGGAGTTTCGTCCGGTGGGCTCGGATCGCGACATGCGTGTGGACGTCCGCATCATCGCCGCAACGAACCTTCCGCTCGAGACCCAGGTTGCGCGGGACCGGTTCCTCCCTGATCTCCACGCGCGGCTGGCGGTGTTCACCCTTCAAATCCCGCCGCTGCGCGAACGTCGTGCGGACATTCCCCTGCTCGTCACCGAATCCCTCACGGCACACGCAGCGGACATGGATCTCGGCCACGTGCCTGTCGTGCATGATGAATTGATGGCGGCCTTTCAGGCCGCCCCGTGGCCGAACAACCTGCGACAGCTCGATGCCACGGTGCACAGGCTGTTGCTCGAAGCGGATGGTGCGCCGGTGCTCACGGTCGCGTTGTGCCAGGACGAAATGCGCTATCTCGCCGATCTCGTGGATGGCCGCGCGCCTCTCTCCTTTGAGCGAGTGGAAGCGGCGGTCAATGAAACAGGCAGTGTCTCCGCCGCCGCGCGCGCGCTCGGCGTCCACAGAACGACCGTCCATCGTCACCGTCGCGGGATGCATGCACCGGATGCGCGGTCGGAGGGAAGCCGTTGAGAGTGTAGCGCTACAGTCGCGCAACAGACGCATCATGTAGCGCTACATGAACCGAAAAGAACAACGCGGTCGTAACTCGTGTGACATCAAGCACTTGACGCTTCAGATGCAGTGGTCTCGGACCTGCCTTGGGTAGTGGCGAGCCGATTTGACCTGCTTCTCACTTCGAGTGCCATGACCACCCAACGATCCCGCCTTTCCATGCAGTGTGCAGTCGCCGTGTCGTGTCTTGTTGCGGCATGCGCCACCAACACCGCATCCCACACGGCACCAGCACCCATTGCGTCGACAATACCGCCCTCCGGCGACTCAGCGCGCGTCGTCGGCATGCAAGCGCCACTGGAGCTGGACGCAACGAATCTCGTGACGATGTTTGCCAGCCGAGATGCGATTGGTGAGCGGTTGAAATCCGTGGCCTGGTTCGATTCGATTACCGCTGGCGGACGCCCGTTGCGGCGCGACAGTCTGCAGCTCATTGCGAACTTTCGCATCGGAGCGAGTGCCGTCGGCGCGGATTCAGCGCACATCCTCGTGAGCTATCAAGTCGTCGGCACGCTCGATCAGGTACGGGACAGCCTGTCGCGAGCGACCACGCGATATACCAGCGCACCTGGCAATCAAATTGGCGAATTTGTGCTTGCGCACACGAATGCGGGATGGCGCGTCGTACGAGCGCCGCGAACGATGCGTGTGTTCGCCAGCACGTTTCTCAACGATCCAACACTGCCGCAACTGCCGGATACGATCCGCGCACGCGTGGCGCGCGCATCGGGGATGCCGCTCTAGTGGAGCACGGTCACGCGCACGCGGGAGCGAGCACCTCGCGGCCCGTCATCCTCGCGCAGGGATTGACGCGCGATTTCCTCCTCCACAACCGGCTCTGTCCAATCGAGTGGAGCGACGACGACCATCTCATCGTGGCGGCTGCGCCCAACGCGCACCTCGTCGCGCTCGATGAGCTGGCCTACGTCTATGGCAGCCGCCTGACCACACGCGAGATGCCGGAGGGGGATCTCGCGCGGTACATCGAGCGGCTCACGACGAATGCAGACCGGTCCATCGAGCTGGCACGCGCGTCGGAATCGGATGATGAAAATGCCTCCGATGTAAGAGATCTCGCGAATCAGCCGCCGGTCATTCGATATGTCAATCTGCTGGTCCGGGATGCGTACGATGCGTCGGCGAGCGACATCCACCTCGAGGCGACGCGCACCGGGCTCGCGGCGCGCTTTCGCCTGGACGGCGTGCTCGTTGCGGCGCTCGATCCGCCACCGGCGCTGCACCACGCGATCGTCTCACGCATCAAGCTGCTCGCGGAGCTCGACATCTCCGAACGTCGCCGTCCGCAGGATGGGCGAATTCGTGTGCGTCTCGAGGCACGCGAGCTCGACCTTCGCGTCTCGACTGTTCCCACGATGCACGGTGAGAGTGTCGTGTTGCGCTTGCTGGACCGCGGCGGACGTCCGGTAGGTCTCGCGGAGCTGGGGATGTCGCGCGCAGTGCAGGAGAATGTCGCACGGCTTGCCGCGCGCCCGCATGGAATGCTGCTCGTGACCGGCCCCACGGGCAGCGGCAAGACGACGACACTCTACTCCGCGCTGCAGGGCCGCAACGCGCCGGCGGAAAAGATCATCACGGTGGAAGACCCCATCGAGTATCAACTCGCGGGGATCACGCAGGTGCCGGTGCATCGTCAGGCCGGTGTGACGTTCGATTCCGCGTTGCGCGCGATCCTGCGGCAGGATCCGGACGTCATCATGGTGGGCGAGATGCGCGACCGCGAGACCGCGGAGGTCGCGGTGCAGGCGGCAATGACGGGGCACCTCGTCTTCAGTACGCTGCACACCAATGACGCGGTCGGCGCCATTCCACGCCTGCTCGACCTCGGCGTTCCCGACTATCTCGTCGCGGCAACGGTGGAGGGAGTGCTCGCGCAACGGCTCGTGCGCCGGATCTGCGACGACTGCACCACGACGTATTTCCCTTCGCCGGAGCAGGTTGCTGCGCTGGCGGGCCGCCCGGTGGGCCGAGTGGAGCTGCGTCATGGTGTGGGCTGCCAATCGTGCCGAGGTACGGGGTTCCGCGGGCGGCTTGGGCTCTTCGAGCTGCTGCTGCTCACTGATGATGTGAAGGACGCGATCGCCAGCGGGAAGCCGCGCGCCGAGTTGCGCGAAGCGGCAATCGATTCGGGGATGCTGCCGTTGCGGGAAGACGGCTGGCGCAACGTGCAAGCGGGACTCACGACTGTCGAGGAGGTATTTCGTGTGGTTCAGGACTAAGCGGGCATACCGCCGCGGGAATCGTGCGGCATTCACGCTCATCGAGCTGCTGGTGGTGATCGCGATCATCGCGACCCTCGCGGCGGTCGTTGCTCCGTCGTTGTTCGGCAACGTTGGTGAAGCACGCCGCAGCGCGGCCAAGAGCCAGCTGGAGATCATGGCGCTCGCACTCGATGCCTATCGACTCGACAACGATGCGTTTCCAACGAGCGAGCAGGGCCTCGAATCGCTTAGGACGATGCCTGTCGCCGGGACCGCACCGGCCAATTGGAAAGGCCCGTACCTGCGACAGAACATTCCGCTCGATCCGTGGAAGCGGCAGTACGTCTATGTCTCGCCGGGGCTCGCCAACCCCAACTCCTACGATCTCTACACATTGGGGAAGGACGGACGTGTTGGCGGCGACGGTGAGGACGCGGACATGACGTCGTGGAATGGGGCCGTTCGCCAATGAGTAACGGGAGCGTAGCGGTGACCACGACGATGGGCATGCCTGGCGCTGTACGGATGAATGTCTTTCGGTATCGGGCCGCACGCGCGGACGGCGTCGTGGAATCGGGACGTCTGGATGCCGTGGATGTCCATGTGGCGCGCCGGCAGCTCATCGATGCGGGGCTGTATCCCATCACCATAGAGAGTGATGGCGCCCGGGTGTTCCACCAGAGTCCGGTGCCCGTTCGCGATCTGGCGCTCGGCCTGCGCGTTCTCGGGGATCTCCTGGAAGCGGGCCTGCCCATTGGCCGTGCGCTACGCGCATTTCAGGAGCTTGCACCAAGGAGCTGGCTCCCGGCGTTGCCGCATCTGCAGCAGCAGGTCCGCGAGGGATCCGGACTCGCGCGTGCGTTGCAGACGTCACCGATTGCCGTGCCGCCCGTCGTCATCGGGATCACACAAGCTGGTGAAGCGAGCGGCTCGGCAGGTCCGGCCGTTCGTCGCGCGGCGGAGCTGATGGAATCCGCGGCCGCAACTCGCGCTGCTCTCCAGGCGGCCCTCACATATCCGGCCATTCTGGCGGTCGCCGGCGTTGCGTCCATTGGAGTGCTCGTGGGTGTTGTGCTCCCGACGTTTGCCACGATGCTCGCCGACTTGAATCAGCAATTGCCGCCGGCGACACGCATCGTGCTCACCGGCTCACGTGTTGCGCGGCAACTTGCGCTTCCGGGAGGAGCGGCGCTCGTGACGGCGTTCATTACGTGGCGCGCGTGGGTCGGTACGGAGAGTGGCCGCTTGCGGTGGCATGAAGCATTGCGCCGGGTGCCGCTAGTGGGAACGGCACGCCGCTCCGCGTCGGCGTCGCGGGCAGCACTGTCGCTCTCCGTCCTGCTCGACAGCGGCATTCCCGTCATCGAAGCGCTGCGTTTTGCGGGCCGCTCGGCTGGGGATGCGGCCATGGAGCGCCGGCTCACGATAGCAAGCATCGACATCGCCGCGGGGCGGTCGCTGTCCGCGGCCTTCAAGGCGAGCGACGCGTTGACGCCAACCGCGGTGCAGCTGCTTCGCGCGGGCGAGGAAAGCGGCCGAGTGAGCGGAATGCTCGCGCATGCGGCGCGGCTCGATCAGGAGCAGAGCCAGCGCATCACGCAGACTGCCGTGCGCGCGTTGGAGCCCGCGTTGATCTTCACGTTTGCCGCAATCGTCGCGCTCGTTGCCGCCGCGCTATTGCAGGCAGTGTATTCGGTACGGCCCACGGCATGACGCGCCGGCCCATGGAATTCCGCCGGACTGGGACGACGTTGCTGGAGCTCATCGTGGTAATCTCTGCCATCGCAATCATCGCGAGCGTGAGCGCGCTCGTGATGCCTCGGAAACTCGTTCCCCCGGATGATACCACGCACCGCATTACGAATGGCCGAGCGGAGGCGCTGAGGACAGGACGTCCGGTGCGTGTGACGGTTCGGCTGCACGGCGCATACGTCGCGGCAACGATGCTGCCTGATGGAATGGTGCTCGTCGATACATCGGCGCACGTGGCGCGCCTGACGGGTCATATCAGGATGCCGCCCGACACTGGTGCGGCACGATGATGCGGACCCGATCCGGAATGCTGCTGCTCGAGGTCATGCTTGGCACACTCCTGCTCGGCGTCGCGGGCATTGCCCTCGTTACTTTGCTCGCGCAGACCGTTGAGACCGTTCGCATTGGACGAGCGGTCGAGCGCCGGACGACGCTGGCGGTCGAGACGTTGAACCGGGCAACGCTCTGGAATGAGGCGGAGCTCGAGAGCCACATCGGCCGCGCACGCATGGGCGTGTGGGACGTCGAAGTCACGCATCCCGACGCGCAGCTCTACACCATCACGGTACACGATACCATAACGGCCGCTGAAATACTGCACACCACCGTCTATCGGCCGAGACGGGTGATCGATGCACACTAGACGCGGTATGACGCTCATCGAGATCATGCTCGGGCTCGCACTGGTGGGGCTGGTTCTCCTCAGCGTGCGCGCCCTGATCGACCAGCTGGAGGATACACAGACCGTGCTGGGTCACACTGCCCTCGTCGAAGACGACGCCGCAAATTCGCGTCGCCTGTTGTATGCGCTCGTTCGGCGCGCGGAGGTCCATACCGATTCAGCCAGCCGTTTTGTCGGAGATTCGACAAGCGCGCGTTTCAAGAGCGTGTGTGATGTTCCTGGCGGTTGGGTCGAGCCGTGCGGTGTGACGGTGCTCGTCGACCGTGGTCGCGACAGCACGTCACTCGTCGGGGAGCTCTCCACCGGTGACGTTCTTGTCCTCGGCCATTGGCCGGGCCGCGGTGTGGTGCGTTTTCTCGACGTATCCGGCGCGCGCGATCGTTGGGTGAGCGAGTGGGGCACCAGCATCACACCACCGGCCGCGCTGCTGCTCGCATTCGAACGTGATACGATCGTGCTGCCCATGGCAGGACGATGATGGCGCGACGAAAGCGGGGATTCGCACTCGTCGCCGTGTTGTGGGTGCTCACCGTCGCGACGGTGTTGTCGGCGGCGACGGTGCTTGTTGGGCGCGGTGCATATGGTGCTGCGCGCAATCGCACGAACGCCGAGCGTGCATACTGGCGCGCAGAAGAGTGTGTCGCGATGACGATCGCGCTCGTCGATCGGGCCCTCGCGGCGGCGAACGAGTCCCAGCGGTTGCGCGTGTGGAGAACGCTGGACGTCGCGGTTGATTCGATGAGCGCGACGAGGGCAGCGGACTGCGCGATGACACTCCGGTCGTTTGGCTCCAGCCTCGACGTCAATGCCGCGAGCGACGCAACCCTTCAAAAGTTCTTCGTGAATGCCGCCGGGGAGACCGAAGGCCCAGCACTCGCCGATGCGGTTCTCGATTGGCGCGATACGGACGTGGAGCAACGGCCCGCAGGCGCTGAAGCCTCCTGGTACGAGCAGAATGCGCGCCCAAGTCCGAGAAACGATCTCTTCGCGGCCGATGGCGAGTTGACGCTGGTGAAAGGCCTCGAGCACCGACAAGATCTGCTCAGGTTTCTCACGACATCACCATCACGTATCTGTCTGTCCACGGCACCCGCTGCCGTACTTGCCGCGTTGCCTGGTTTTACGGAGGAAGCGGTGACGCGCGTACTTGTGGATCGCGCGGAAGGGCGGCCGTTCATCGACCTGAGCACCTTGATGTCGCGTGTTTCGCACACGGCTGCTGATTCCATCGCGATGCATTTCGAGGAACTGGCAACAACGACATCCATCGAGCCGCAGGGCTGGTCGGTCGTTGCGACGGTATCCGTGGGTTGGCCGGCCATCTCCGTTTCGACGGACGTGTGGTTCGATCGCTATGCCGATCACGCGGTCATCGTTCGGCACAGGTCACAATGGTGAGCCTGATCATTGGTCTGGCAGTCTCGCGGAGTGCGCTGCGTGTGGTTGCGCTGCGACGTGGCCACATCGTGTGGACGCACATGGTAGCCCGATCGCGCGATGCGTCGCTGAGTGCCGATATCGAACGGCTCCTCGCCGAGCGCCCCGCAATGGTGCGGCGCCGAGCTCGGCTCGTTGCTGCCGTCGGCGCGGCCGAATCGCAGCTTCGTCCATTGGCAGGACTGCCGAGCGTGAAGAGAACCGAGCTCGATGCCATGATTGCGCAGAATGTCGACCGTTTCTTCGTGCAGGGCAGTGGCCGCCAGCGCATCTCTGCACCGCAAATCGGCGATGAGAACGACGTCTGGGTGGCCGCAGTCCCGGAGGACGTCGTTGCGGAGATCGCAAAGGCATGTCACGCCACGGGCATCGTGTGTGACGGAGTCGTTCCCGTTGCGGCAGTGCTTCATCACCTCACCAGCGGGGATGCAGACGCGGACGTCCTCTGGGAAGACGACGGCATCCGCCTCCGAGTAGCGTATCGCGCCGGGCGGCCGAAGACGGTCATCCGCGAGCGAGCCGAGGGGGGAGACGTCAACAGCGCGACCACGTCGCTGGATCTGCGAAGTGATGTCGATCCGTCGTTTGCCGCGGCGCTCGCGGCCACACGAGTCCGTCGCGGCGACGCGTTTGTCATCGCCGTCAACACACGGGACGTCGTGCAGCGTGCGCGGGCACGAGTTCGCATGTCTGCCTGGATCGCCATTGCCGTTGCGGGACTCATCGTCGCCGCCTGGGTGCCGGGAGCGCAATCGGAGATGCGCGCAGCGCGGGCACACGCGGGGATCGCCAAACTGGCCAGAAAGGAACACGAGTTGCGCGCCGCCGAGCGTGAGCTGGCGAGGGCGACCGTGACGATCAATGCGATCAATGCATTCGAGGCGTCGCGCCGTTCTGCCACGGTGCTGCTGGGCGAGTTGGCATTGGCCCTGCCCGACTCCACCGCGATCACGACCCTTCGCGTGGATTCCACGTCGGGCGCCCTCACGGTGCTCACCGTACATGCACCCGCGACGCTCGATGCGATGGCGGGCATTCCGGGCATTGCCCATCCGCAGCTGGCCGGCTCGATCACGCGCGAGATGAGTGCGGGACGAGAGCTCGAGCGGGCTTCAATCCGGTTCACGCTCGCGCCCCTGCGCCATGCAGTGGCGAGAGCACCATCTCCCATTCGGAGCACGGCGCAGCGATGACCATCACAGCAGGCATGTCGCCGCGCGACCGGCGCACATTGGCGTTCGGGATCGCCATCATTGGCGGCATCATCGGATTGTCGCGCGGCGTCCCCACGTGGCGTGAGTGGGACGAGAGCGCGCGAATGGATGCGGCGAACGCAGCAGGCGAGCTCGCCAATGCGCGTGAAGAGCTCGTACGGCTACCCGTCATTCGCGACAGCGCACGCGCACGGCGCGCACGGCTGGACATATCCCAGCGCCGGTTGCTCGTGGCGGAGACCGTCGGCATCGCCGGCGCCATGCTTGCGACGAAGGTCACCGATATCGCCGATGAGCTGGGTCTCAAGGTCAGCGCGATCCAGATCCGGGCTGACTCGGTCTTTCGGTCGGCACATGCTCACGTAGCCGTGCGGCTCACCGCCTCAGGAGATGTCCAACATCTCACGGACCTCCTCTCGGCGCTCGAATCTCCGACGGAGTTGCTTGCCGTACGCGAGCTCTCCGTGAGTCCCACCGATCCTGTGCTCGCGGATGGAAGGCCGGAGACGCTGCGATTCCAGGTACTCGTGGAAGGGCTCGCGATGCATGGCGCCCGCTCCACAACGCCATGATTGGACATCGCGAAAAGGCACTCTTCATACTTGCCATTGTTTCTGCCTTTGGCGCCGGGGTCCGGGTGCTTCGCGCGGCGGGTGAACAGGCGGAGTTTGCGCCAAAGTCGCTGGCCGTGAGCGCGGAGCGTGTTGCGATCAGCGACGACTCCATTGCGGAAGCCGCCGGCAATGCCGTTGCCAACGATCCCTTTCGGCTCGCGAACCGTCCGTCAGCGATGCGCTTTGACGCGCGCACCGAAGGGGGCGGGCCGGGTGCAGTGTTACCACCGCCGCCGGTGCGTCCCGCGTTCGTGCTTCGTGCAATCGTGGGCGGCCCTCCGTGGCAGGCCATCGTCGACGGAATTCCCGGCCAGCCCAGTGGAACGATCGTCCGCACGGGCGGTGTCTTCGACAAGCTCACCGTTCGCACGATCACGCGCGACACGGTCGTGATACAGGCGCCCGATACGACATGGAAGCTCACCATCAAACGTGACCGATAGTGAATGAAGGAACACGAGCATTGCTCGCCGGTGTTGTACTGTCGATGTGTGCGCGGCAGGCAAGCGCGCAGAAGCCGGCGGCAGACCACGACAGCGTCTCCATTCGTCTCGCCAATACAGAGTTGCGCACCGCCGTGCAGCTCTTCGGCCAGTATCTCGATCGTCCGGTGCTGTTTACGGGCACCGGGAACGGCCTCGTCACGCTCGAGACGCCACGGCCGGTTCCCAGAGCCGACGTGCCTCGGTTGCTCGCGAGCCTCCTGGAGTCGCAGAACTACGAGCTGATCTCGGATACGACGGGGCGGGTGTATCGTGCACGGCCAAAGGAAACGCCGCGTCCGGTAGCCACCGCAACACAACCACAGAACGCGTTCGAGCAACCACGCGTGCAACCTGGTGCCGCAGAGCTGTTCGTCATTCCGCTCAAACATGCGCGAGCGAGTGACGTCGCGTCCACCGTGAATTCGTTGTATGGCAAGAGCTCACCGAGCACCGAATCCAACCGGCGTCCCACACTGGGTGACGAGCTGCGCATGAACCAGACACCACCCGTGGGTATGGTGCCGCAACAGCTCGCGCAGGCGGTCCGTCCTACCGGTGGCTTCTCCGGCGAGGTGACGATTGTTCCCGACACGCGCGCGAACAATCTCCTGGTGCGATCCAACCGCGCCGATTTTCAGTTGATCGAAACAGTCGTCCGGCAGCTCGACATTCGTCCCCTCCAGGTGTTGATCGAGGTGCTCATCGCCGAAGTGCGGCGGGATCGCAGTCTCAGCTTCGGCGTCGACCTCAATCTGGGCGAGACCAGTCTTTCGACCACGAAAGGCACGACCGGCACGGGAAGCATCCTCGGGGCGGGAAGCTCCGGACTGGGAGATTTCGCCCTGCAGGTCATGCACATCGGCGGGATCAATCTTGACGCCACGTTGCGCGCGGTGTCCGGTCGCGGCGACGTCAACGTCATCAGCCGGCCCGTGGTGCTCACCGCAAACAATCAGGAAGCGGAGATCATCGTGGGAAGCCAGCGTCCGTTCGTGCAGGTGTCGCGCTCGTTGCCCACGGATGCCGCCGTTCGCGACCAGGTGGTGCAATACAAGGACGTCGGCACCAAGCTCTCGGTGAAACCGTCCATCAGCGTGGACGGCTCCGTGGAGCTCGAGGTCAAGCAGGAAGTGAGCAGTGCGACCACCGAGATGGCATTCAATGCGCCCGTGATCTCAACGCGGTCCGTGCAGACGCAGCTACTCATCAAGGACGGGCAGACCGTCGTGCTCGGTGGGCTCACCGACAAGCAGAAGGACGTCAACCAGCGCGGCATTCCCTTCCTCTCGAGCATTCCATGGATTGGTGGGCTGTTTGGCAATGCCTCGAGGCAGACGACAGAGACGGAGCTCTTCATCTTCCTCACGCCACGCGTCATCCGCTCCGACGAAGACGCACAACGTGTGAGCGCGCCGCTCGAGGAGCGTGCACGGAAACAAGCGCCATGACCACTGCCGGGGACGTCGCCCTTTCGGCGCTGATAGGAGAATCCGTCGTGATGCGCGAGATGCGCGATCTCATACAGGCCGTGGCGCGCACTCCATTGCCCGTTCTCGTGCTGGGGCCGACGGGTTCGGGCAAGGAGCTGGTGGCGCGCGCGATCCATGCCGCGAGCGCGAGCCAGGGATCGCTCGTCTGTTTCAATGCGGCTGCGCTTACCGACTCGATGTTCGAGGACACGCTCTTCGGTCATGTGCGCGGTGCGTTCACCGGCGCCGTCTCCGATCACACCGGCTTGCTGGCTGAAGCTGACGGAGGCACGCTGTTCGCCGACGAAGTCGCGAGCATGAGCATCGTTGCGCAGGCGAAGATGTTGCGGGCCATCGAGACCGGCGAATATCGGGCTGTTGGCGCACAGCGCGACAAACGCAGCCGTTTTCGTCTGGTCTCTGCCGCGAATGACGACATGCGGTTGCTCGTCACGGAGAAGCGTTTCAGGTCGGATCTATTGCACCGTCTCGCGGGTGTGGTGATCGAAGTGCCGTCGCTCGCCGAGCGGCGCGGTGACATCCCGGCTCTGGCTCGGCACTATCTCACGCTTGAATCAGGGCGCGATCTCACGCTCGATGACGATGCGGCGGCACTGCTCGCACAGCGGCATTGGCCTGGCAATGTGCGTGAATTGCGTCATCTGATGGCGCTCGTTGCGGCGTTGAGCGATACGCGCGTAACGATGGTCGCGCTCCGGCGGGCGCTGTCGCTGCGTCTCGAATCGGAAATTGTCCTGGCGATTGAAATGCCGGAACGTCGTGAGTTGTCGGATGCGCTGGAGCGGCACGGGTGGGATACCGAGTCGGCGGCGGATGAATTGGGGATTCATCGGACGACTCTTTACAGACGAATGAAGCGGTATCGGCTGACACCCCCGGCGCTCGCATCGCATATGTACGACGCAGCCACCCAGTGATTGGCCGCTGGTCGCTGAGCATTTGCGCCACAGCTGCGCACTTGTAGCGCGAATCTGAACAGAAGTCATTGGTACGAACGGCGTAACCAAGTGCACTGCAAGGCTTTACGGGAATAGAGGACAGGGCACGGGGAGTGCCTTTGGTGAGGCGACCGCTTCGTATCCACTACTTCGCTGTGCCTGCCCAATGACAATCCCTCTCCGCCGCCTTGCATCGGCCACCATTCTCGTACTGCAGTCCGCACTCGTGCGCCCTGCGCATGCGGCGCCGGTCATCGAACGACATGATCCGGACACGCCCGCCTCCGATGCACCAGCGCGGCCACGGTCCATCGCACCGGGCACGCTCGCAAAGGCCGTGAGGGGAACGGTGACACGAGGCGACCGGTTGGACACGCATGCCTCCGCTCGTGTGCCCATCAAGGTCGTGACGTCTTCCTCGTCGTCCAATTACGCATCCACGTTGATGCCCGCGGGCGCAACATGGCAGATTCCCGCATGGATGGGACGCGCGAACGGCAACGCGTCGTTCATTGCACGCGCGATTGGCGCCACGGCGGATGGTGCGAGCGGGGGCACGGTCACCGGCGCCACTTACGCTGGCACGCATGGTATCCGTCATGGCAGGGGTTGGCGGGCGCCCATGGCCCTGACGATGGACACGATCATCACCGTGACTCAAGGCACGACGGTGACGCGCACCATCACCATCGCGAATACGGGGATGAGCGGATACGCTCCGGGTTACTTCAGCATGTTCATGAATTGTGCGGGTATGCGGTGTACAACCGGCGCAGACGGTTGGACGGACGAGCCGCCTGGTGGCTCCACCATTACGCGCACGCTTTCTATTACCGCCCCTGCATTGATACTCCCGACCTCGTATGTCGGCTGGATCGGAGTCGTGGCGGAAGAGCAGGACGACGTTGGCGCGTACCACCAAACATACGATTCGGTGCGGGTGCACTTCAATATCGTCGCAGCGAATCCCGCCGCACCGCCTCCCGCAAAGTTCATGAGCGTCAGGGATTCGGTCATCTACGTGAGCTACGACTCCGCATTTGGATATGGAAGCGCGATCGTCGCAAATCAGGCGGCAACATCGAAGATCGTGCGCTATGCCCTTGACTGCGGAACGAATCAAGCCTGCTGGATGATCCCGAGCCCAACGTATCTCGGCGCTTCTTCACAATACTCGCTGACATTCGGCACGCGTGCGACCGCGACGCCGGTGAGTCACTTCGCGAAGGTCATTGCGAGCAAGGGACGCGACTCCACGTGGGGGTTCATCGTGGAAGCGATAGACACCGTCGCGTTCGATATGCGGTATGGAACCACCCAGGCGCCGCGGGTGCTCGCGAGAAGGGCCACGCGGCAGGTAATTCCCTTCCAGCAGGTTACCGACAGCTTTTACGTCAAGAACAAGGGCAACGATCCGGCCGCGTATGCGACGACATACGACCTTGTGCCACACTGTGGCCGCTTCACCGGACCTTGCTATCTCTCGGTGAGTGCGATGACCATTGCTGTCGGGGATTCGGCGCAGGTATTCCTGACATATCAGCCCGATTCGATCGTCACCACGCCCAACGATGTTCGGGTACGCGCAGTGCGGCGCGACAATACCACGGAGAAGGACAGTGGCATTGTGCACGTCTCTGTGGTGGATAATGCTGCCCCGACGATCACGGTGACGGGTGTGACACAGGGTGGCGCGGCCACTGCCAGGTCCACCCCGGTCACGATCACCGCGTGTGACGCGGACGGCACCGTACGCATGATGAGCGTCCGGCTGAATGGCACGCTCCTGGGGCCCCCGCCAATAGCCACCACCATCAGCGGATGTCGTTCGGCGCTGCGGGCGACCTACATCCTGACGCTTCGTGATGGTCTCGACACGCTCGCCGTCTCGGCATCCGATGGTGTGCATATCACCACGGCGAGCCGCGTCTTCACCTACGACCCGGCCACCGAGATGCGGCCGCGCGTCACGGCGATGTTGCCCTCCGGCACTGTGCCAATCAACGCGGCCGGGGTCGACACATTTGTGGTTCGCAATCCTGGACCATACGAGGGCACGTATCTCGTGTCTGCCAACTGCACGGGCTTCGCCGAGGGTTGCTGGATTGGACTCTTCGGCCTGACCGTGGGTGCCGGGGCCAGCGAGAAAGTGGCGGTCGCCTATGATTATTCCGGATCCAACCCGACGGGTGCGAGGCTGACGCTCGTCGTCACATACATGGGGGACTATACCTGGACCAGTGATAGCGCAACGAGTGTCCTGAATGCCATGTCCGGAACGGCACCGACCATTGTGATCACGCCGCCAAACGCCACGACCGTGACGACAAGCTCGACGCCGGTCACCGTGACCTGGTGCTCATCGAGTGCGCTGGGAACCCACGATGTGTACGTGGACAGCCTCAAGCTCGCGGACACATTTCAGGCAACGACGGTAAGTGGATGCACCGTTGCGGGCACCTCAACGTGGACCAACATCCCCCTCAAGCCATTGGGCCAGATCATCTCGGCAGTGGCCGTGGATGCGCAGGGACGCCACACGTCCGTCGGCAACCAGGTCAGCTACGACCCGCCTGCAAGCATTTACAAGCCGCACGTGACCCCCAAGAATACGACGGCCACCTATCCGCGTAGCAGCGCCGGGACGCAGCTCTTCACCGTCACCAACTCCACCGCTATCGCTGTGACGTATACCATTTCCGCGACATGCGGCGGTTACTCCAACTGTGCGATATACAGGCCCACCATCCAACTCGCCCCACTGAGCGCTGACACGGTGCGGGTGTACTTCACAACGTCTGCGACGACAGAAACGGCCGCCGCGATCAAGCTCGTGGCGTCGTATGCCGCACCAACTTACGCTACCATGGCCGATACGGGGGTCGTAGCGGCAAGCACGCCAACGTACGCGTCGCTGTATCAGGCAGAGGTGCGGCCAACCAATATCTCGGAAATTCTACCGTCGGGTGTCTACGTCGGCGGTCTGGCACCCTTCACGGTCAAGAACATCGGCACGGATACGGCGACGTATACCCTCTCGAACGCATTGATCTCGACACCGTCGGGAGCGTTCACACTGCAATATCCGATCGACAGTGATCCACTCGTGGTGGCGCCCGGCGACACCAAATACATCTTTCCGATCTATCACACGGGATACGCCGGCACCACGGCGACCGAGGCATTGACCGCCGGCGTGATCGTGGGCGGCGTGTGGAAGGCTGCATCAACAGGCACGTACTTCCTGCGAAGTCAGGATGTTACCTACTCGCTGACCGTTGCCCCAGCGCTTGCGAATCCAACGCAGCAGGCACCGGGAAGGAGTGGCGACTATGTCTTCAACGTCACCAACAACGGCACCTACGGGGAATTCCCCTCGTATACGTGTGCCTACGGTGGCTACGTGACGAGCTGTCAGGTCACTACCGCATCGGCAGTACTCGGGCCAAATGCCACGACGGCGGTGAATGTCTCCTTCACGACCTCGCCCCAGACCAGCCAAAGTGCGTACGCGCTCAGCTTGACGGCGCATGGCAATGGGACGGGAACGGGGTCCGTCACCATTCAACCGCCATCGAACCTGCCCTTCCGCAGCGTGGCGGTAACGCCCTCGGCAACCGATCCACTCTCCGTTCTCGCGGGGGGGACGAATACCTATGCGTTCACCATCAAGAACATGGGGAACGTTGCCGCCGTCTACACCTATGCCATGGGGTGTACGAAAGCAGCGACGTCGTGCCGCCTCACCAATCCCACATGGTATTCCCCGCCCATTTACATCCCGCCCTTTGGATGGCTTCCATCCCTGTCGGACAGGATCGGGTTCACGACGCCGCTCAATCCCGGCGAGAGCGCGACAGTGGGCGTCACGTACACCACGACGTCAGCACTCGACAGCCTGGGCACGGTCGCGCTGTCCGCGACCGACACCACGTCATTGGCAACGATCACCTCGCTCGGCACGCTCACGCTCCGGACGGCCCTGCTCGACACCGTTCGCGTGGTCGCGCACGCGATCAATCCCGGCACGTCCGTCAATCGCGGCAGTTGTCTGACCATTGCGGTAAGCGAAGACGCCGCCTATGAATGCGGCGAGCTGCGCGTGGTGCATGCGCTCCCCGCGGTGACGGCGATGGGAAAGACGCGCGCACCGACGCTCATCTACGGCAGCCGCACGAGTGCGCCGAGTGCAACGATTGCCGTAGAGGTCACCGTCAATGCCGGCATGACGGCGAGCGGGATCGACGCGACACTCAAACTTCGCAAGACAGGCGCGGACACGACCCTCCGATTGTCGCAGACCACGTCGTACGGATGGGACGCGAACTGGCCAATCGGAACCGCGCGCCGCATCACCGTTCCTATTGATGCGAACGCCGCGAGCCTCGAGACCGGCAGCTATCACTACACCTTGCAAATCGGCGCGAAGATCGGCTCGGTGACGAAGATCGGGCTCGATACCGGCACCGTCGTCATCGTGAACCGGACGGACAGCCCGTTCGGCATTGGTTGGTGGCTCGATGGGCTCGAGCAGCTGTTCCCCGTCGACTCGCTGCAGCGCCTCTGGGTGGGCGGCGATGGCAGCACGCGGATGTACCGGCTCGTCTCGGGCTCGCCGTCGACCTTCGTCGCGACTCCGATGGTCGACCGTCCCGACACGTTGACCTGGCCGGGTCCCGGCAACGGCTATCGCCGTCATCTCCGGAATGGTGCGACCGTGACATTTGGGCCCGACGGCTACCACCGGGAAACGGCGTCCATCACCGGCGACACCACCCGGTTCACCTGGGTCGGATCACATCCCACGTACATCACGCTGCCAACCAGCGGTGGCACGTCGAAGCAGTATTCTTTCGAATACACGCTGGACGCGAACAGCAGGGACCGGCTGCACGTCGTGTGGGCGCCGAGTCCCACGAACACCGAGATGGATCTCAACCGGGGCACCTCGTTCATCACCCAGCCCAATGGCACCCTCACCACTATCTCCCGATATCTGGACGGAGCGTGGGGACCGGTCGAGACCTTCGGATATGATCCGAGCCCGACGACGGCACCCGGAGCGCTCTCTCGCCGAATCATCTCCCGAACGGACCGGGCGAGCCATACCACGACATTCGAGTATGATCTTGCCGGAGGCTTGAAGCGCTCCACACGCAACATGGCGGGCACGGGCGACGACATCGTCCACACTTTCTGTGCGGCCGAGACACGCAGCCTGACGGAATGCAGTGCGAGCCCCGTGCTGCTCGATAGCGCCTACACGCGGTGGGACGGGCCCCGGCTGGCGAGCGATGTGAACGACGTCACGATGTTCTTCGTGAACCGGTTCGGCGCGCCGACAAGGATTCGCGACGCCATGGCCCGGGAGACGCAGATTACCTACGACAGTGTATTTCGGACGTTGGCTGCATCAGTGGTATCGCCTAGCGGACACCGGGTCGAGATGACCTATACCGCTCGCGGCCTCGACAGCGTCACGACGGAGAAGTCTCCCGTGAATAACGGCGACGCGATCACGACCTATGCCTGGCACCCCAAATGGGATCTGCCGCTCGCGATCATGCGCAACTTCGGGCTACGAACGGACTTCGCCTACGACACAGCCTTCCCCCTGCGGTTGTGGCAGCAGGATGCGCGAGGCATCGCGGCGCGCGACTCGTTCTACTACAACGCTGCCCACCGGATCGTCGCCACGTCCGTCCCGACCATGGCCCACGATTCCATTGTCTACGACGGTACCCTGGGCAACGTCGCCGCGGTCAAATCGCGCGCCGGCTACTGGACCACCATGCTGCACGATGCCATCGGGCGCGATACGATGGTCACGTCGCCCGGCGGAGCAATGACGACCTACACCACGTACGATCCGCTGGACCGGGTGAAGCAGACGCGCTCGGTCGGTGCTGCCAATGGCGGAAGCACGGCCAAGACACTCACTGTCGACAACCAGTACGACACGAGCGACAACCTGAAACTCGTTACACGGTCCATCAGTCCGGACCCGTTGAATCTCCAGGCGCTGCGTCTGGGCAGCGACTACGACTATGCGGGCCGCAAGATCCGGGAATACGATCCCGATCAACCGTCCGGCTATCAGACGACCATGGAGTGGGTGTATGACGCTGCGGGCAACCTACGGACCACGACGCGAGGTGGCGTCGCGACGACGGCCGAATACGATGTGCTCAACCGGGTGCAGCACCGCGTGGTGAACAACGTGGTCGGCGGAGCCACGTCCACCCCGTTCGCGGACAATCAATACTTCACGTATGACGTCGCGGGAAATCTGGCGACGGCCAACAACTATGCCGCACACGTGGCGCGGACCTATTTCCCGAATGGCGCGGTGTCCACCGATACACTGCACATCGCCACCTCGAATCTCTCCGCGTCGTTGCCGTTTGATCAGCACGTCTACAGCAACACCTATCAGTATGACGTCCTCGGCCGTCGCCTGACGCTCGCGTCGAGTAGCCTGAGCGGCGTGCTCGCCCCCGTGACGTATGGTTACGACAGCCAGAGCGGCGGGCTCGCGACGATCACCAGCAATGGCATCGGCACCTACACGTATTACGAAAGCATGGCAGGGGCGCTCGACTCCCTGTATCAGCCCGACGGCTCGGTCGAGCGCCGCACCTACGATGTGGGTGGACAGCTGTTGCGGCGCACCGAGAAGCGCGGGAGCTGGACCCTGCACGACGCGACCTTCACCCGGAACGGGCTGGGCCAGATGCTGCAGGCCACCGGCCTCACCGCAGAGACCGAGACGTATTCCTACGATGGTCTGGGCGCCGTCGTCGGCACGAGTGGGCGCGTCACCCCCGCGAAGGGTGCTGCGACGGGGGAAGAAACCCCCCGCGACGCACTCGGCAACATGGTCGAGCACCACAAGGGAGCGGACTACCAGGAGTACTTCAAATACCAGCCCCATTCTACTCGCCTCTGGTTCAGCGGGCGTTCGACCTCTGCCACCGATCCGTTCTCGACGGATTCACTGGAGCAGCGCTACTCCACCAGCGGCGACGTCGTGCAGATATTCACCCGGAATCAGGGCCCCATGTGGTGT
Organism: Gemmatimonadota bacterium; assembly: GCA_028287285.1. Taxonomy (GTDB): domain Bacteria; phylum Gemmatimonadota; class Gemmatimonadetes; order Gemmatimonadales; family Gemmatimonadaceae; genus AG11. Next base: position 12,671 of record JAQBPY010000057.1, on the reverse strand, counting down.
GCAGACACCCATGCCGTCTGCGGGATGCAGGATAATACGCGCCGGCTGCTCGATTATTCGACGACGACGCACGAGTACAATTCGGAAGGGCACCTCGTGCGGTCGGTGAAGACGACGTCGAATGACAACAGTCATGGCTGGGCGCCCGCCGGGCTGCGGGCGGTGAATCAGCCGGTCTACTCCGACGCACTCGAGCGCGGGGTCATCGAGGAGCACCGGTACGACGCGCTTGGCCGTCGGGTCTGGGTGCGCGCCAACCGGGAGACCGGCTGTCCGGTGGCGAGTGAGCGCGATAGCACCTCAGTGTGCTTGAGCACTGTTGAGCGGACGATGTACGATGGCGATCAGGTGCTTGCGGAAATTCGCCAGCCCGCCGAAGATTCCCTGCCGGCGGCCGTGCTCGAGATGGACGTGGTGGGGACGCGCGGGCCCGTCAACCATTTTGGTCTGGTGGGCTATCTGAACGGGCCGGGGATCGACCATCCGCTGGCGCTGCGGCGACAGTACGCCAGCGGCGGAGGGACCACCGTTGCGATTCTCCATAGCAATTGGCAGGGCGCGGTGGACCTCTCGACGACGACGGGCGGCCTGCTCATGGAGTGCACGGTGAGTAGTTATCCCTACTGCGAGCCGATCCTCTGGCCGGGCGCGAACATGACGTACGGGCTCGGTGCGCCGCGCCCCACGGGGGGCGCGCCGAGCTGGTGGGGGACGCTGGCGTCGGGGAAGGAGAACGCGGCGGGTGGACGGGACATGCGCAATCGTGTATATGATCCACGGACGGGGCGGTTCACGCAGGAAGACCCCATCGGCCTCGCCGGCGGCATGAACCTGTATGGATTTGCGGGGGGGGATCCGGTCAACTTCTCGGATCCGTTTGGTTTGATGCCGTGCCCACCCTGCGATCCAGGCTCGTACAGCCGCGATCTAGCGGAAGGCATGTGGAACACGGCGGTGCAAACCGTTAAGGACGCCGGAAACAGCATCACTGTGTACGCAAAGGCGACACTCGGCTCAATAAGTGGTGAAGTGGCGACCAAACTGTACGGAAGCGGGAGTTCGGCGCAATTCGGAGGCGAAGTCGGCACCGACGGGGCTTCCGCGGTGGGAGGCGTTAGGATGGATCTCTCTCCACCTGGCCCCAACGTGCGAACCTTTACCGTTTCCACACCGGGCATTCCGATCGGCGGCGGCGCATCTGTCGCTGGAACGGCGACAGTCTCGAGAAGCTCATCCGGTGGCCTCAAAATACACTCGGCAGGAATTGAAGCTGGCTACTCGGCAACTCGACTCGGAATAGAACGGTTGCCTGGAATCAGTACTCCGGTGCGGTCATTGCCTGGTACGTGTACAGGCACATTGTGCCAAAGCCCATGAAGTCAGGTGATTGCCACACTTCCGCGTACTGAATGGTGTGATCAAAAAATGAGATTTACGGTTTTCATGATCGCTGGACTCGTGTACTATGCGGTGGGCTACTGGCTCACGCATCGAGCGCTGCAACATCTCACGGAAATGCGATCACCGCGGTCTTACACGATGCTGTATCAGCCAGAAAGGTTTACGGTGGACGGTCAAAGCCACCGACGAATTGCTCTTTGGTTTTGGTGGATAGGCCTTTTCGTAATGTCTGGTCTCATGATATTGGCGGTGGCTTTCTGATATGCGTCTTGATGCACACAGAACATCTGGTCGGCGATCTTTTCGTGGCTGCCTCCTCGCGAGCCTGCTCTGCGTTGTGAGTTGTGAGAACGCCGCGCGCAACTTGGCCAATGGCAAGGAGAGATCCATTGCGACAGCATCGTATCCGAACGGGACTGTTGGTGCGGCGGCCTCGGCGTACGTACTCACCATCGAGCGAGTTCGAGACTGGTATAGCATTGCGATCGATATCCGTCACGAAGTGCAGCAGACACACCAGTTGATATCGCTTGATTTCCCCTTTGAATCAGCTCTCGGACGAGAGGAAGAAAAAGTCAATCAAGTAGGGCTTGTAGCGGATATACTGCGGCGGCGAGGGATAACGGCACGCGAATTTGTCGTGCTAACCGCCTCGGTAGGGACACTACGAGTGGCAGCGCAGCTACAAGATTCACTCGGCGAAAAAGCCTGGCCAGAGAATGTCGATCCGAGCGCTAAGGGATTTGTGCAACAGCACAGAGTGGAGCTGCAGGATTTGGAACGCACGCTACGTGTCCCATAGGGACGTGGTCGAGACGAACACAAGGAACGAAGCCCGATCGAGTGTATCCGATCGGGCTTCTTCTTTAGCGGCTAAGGAGAAAGCGCTGTCGCTGCTCGCCGCTATCCGTGCTGAAGGAGCACGCCATCGAGCATGGCGAGGACGGTCTGCTGCTGGGCCTTGGGGAGGCGGGAGAGGCGCTCGAGCTGGCGCTGGAGCTTCGGGGTAGGCCCGCGCTTGCCGGGATGCGCACTGGTGACGCCGAGCAGCACATCGGTGGGCACGGCGAAGAACGCCGCGAGCTTGGGCACGAGCGTGACGGGGAGGCGGAGCCGGCCGACCTCGTAGTGGGCCAGGGTCTGCTGGGCGACGCCGATGTGGGCGGCGACCGCCTGCTGGGTGAGACCGGCCTCCTGGCGTAGGTGGGCGAGGCGGCGGCCGAGCTCCGTGGTGAACTGCCGGTCGGTGGGCGTCATGTCAGGCTCCCGAGGATCGAGTGGTGAGCGCTGCACGATAGTGGCGGTTTGGGGAACGAGAGTTGACATGACTCTGATCTGGAGTAATCTGTATCAGAGTTATTGTCTACTCCATCCCCTTGACAGGATTTTCTGATGGCGCGGATCCCGGACGACGAGCTGGAGCGGATCAAACGCGAGACGGATCTCGTGGCGCTGGTGCAGGCGGCCGGGGTGGAACTGCGCCGGCACGGGGCGAACGTGATCGGCCGGTGCCCCTTCCATGACGACCAGGGCCCGAGCCTGGTGGTAACGCCGGCCAAGAATCTCTGGCACTGCCTGGGCGCGTGCCAGGCGGGCGGGTCAGCGATCGACTGGGTGATGCGGACCGATCGCGTGAGCTTTCGGCACGCGGTGGAGCTGCTGCGGATGCGGCTGGGCGGTGGGAGTGCGACGAGCCCTGCGCCGGCCGTCTCCCTCGCGCCGCTCGCGACAAAGGTGACCGACGCGGAAGCGATCGATGAGGCGACGCTGGTGCGGGCGGTGCTCGACTTCTATCACGAGACGCTGAAGGCGAGTCCGGAGGCGATCGCCTACCTCGCGCAGCGCGGCCTCAACTCGGTGGAATTGATCGATCACTTCCGGCTGGGCTATGCGAACCGCACGCTCGCGTACCGGCTCCCGTCGAAAGCGAAAAAGGCCGGTGCGGATCTGCGCGGCCGCCTCGAGCGACTCGGACTCCTGCGTGAGAGTGGCCATGAGCATTTCCGCGGGAGCCTCGTGGTGCCGATCCTGGGCGAGCGGGGCCAGCTGGTGCAGTGCTATGGGCGGAAGATCGCACCCAAGCTCCGCGAGGGGACGCCACTGCATCTGTATCTGCCGGGCCCGCACGCGGCCGTGTGGAACGTCGACGCGCTCGCGGCGTCGAAAGAGATCATCCTCTGTGAATCGCTGATCGACGCCATGACCTTTTGGGTCGCCGGGTACCGCAACGTGATCACGAGCTACGGCGTGAGTGGCTTCACGGAGGCGCACCGGATCGCGCTGCGGCGCTATGGCACCGAGCGGGTGCTCGTCGCCTATGATGCGGATGTGGCGGGCGATCGGGGTGCGGAGCAGGTCGCCGAGGAGCTCGCGCGGATGGGAATCGAGTGCTATCGCGTGCCTTTTCCGCGTGGGCTGGATGCGAACGCGTACGCGCTCGCGAACGTACCGGCGAGCGAGAGCCTGGGCATGCTGCTGCGCGGGGCGACGTGGCTCGGCCGCGGCGAGCCGATCGTCACATCACCGAAGGCACTGTCTTCTTTAGCCGCTGCTCCTGTCGTTACCCCGCTCCCCGCAGGAACGCTTGTCGCGACGCCACCAAGCCCGTTAACAACCGAGCGTCGCGGCGATGATGTGTTTTGTGTCATCAGTGATCGGAGCTATCGCGTGCGTGGCCTCGCGAAGAACCTCAGCCCCGATGCGCTCCGTGTGAATCTCCTGGCGAAGCGCGGCGAGGACGTCCACGTCGACACGCTCGATCTCTACGTCGCGCGCGTGCGCGGGCTCTTCATCGTCCAAGCCGCGAAGGAACTCGGGCTCAGTGAGGAGACGATCAAGCGCGACGTCGGCGCGGTGATCCCGGCGCTCGAGACACTCGTCGCGGAACAGATCGCCGCCACCCTGGCGCCCACAGTGCCCGTCGCGAACGCCTCGATCATGAGCGATGTGGAGCGCGAGGCCGCGCTCGCGCTGCTGCGCGACCCGCAGCTGTTAGACCGCATCCTCGCCGACTTCGAGCGCGCCGGCGTCGTGGGTGAAGAGACGAACAAGCTCGTGGGCTATCTCGCGGCCGTGTCGCGCAAACTGCCCGAGCCGCTGGCGATCATCATCCAGAGTGCCTCGGCGGCGGGCAAGACGTCGCTCATGGATGCGGTGCTGGCCTTTGTGCCGACGGAGGAACGCGTGCAATACTCCGCGATGACGGGCCAGGCGCTCTTCTACATGGCCGAAACGGACCTCAAGCACAAAGTGCTCGCCGTGGTCGAGGAGGAGGGCGCGGAGCGCGCCTCGTATGCCTTGAAGCTGCTGCAGAGCGAGGGCGAGCTCACGATCGCCTCGACGGGCAAGGATCCCGAGACGGGCAAGCTCGTGACGCACGAGTACCGCGTCGAAGGCCCGGTGATGATCATGCTCACCACGACGGCGGTGGAGCTGGACGAAGAGCTGGTGAACCGCGCGCTCGTGCTCAGTGTCGACGAGGATCGTGATCAAACCAGAGCGATCCACCAACGGCAGCGCGCGCGGCGCACGCTCGACGGCCGGCTCGCGAGTGTCGCGAAGGCGGAACTGCTCGCGCTCCATCGCAATGCGCAACGGCTGATCGAGCCGATCACGATCGTGAACCCGTACGCGCCGCAGCTGACCTTTGTGGATGCCCGCACGCGGGCGCGGCGCGACCACGAGAAGTATCTCACGCTGATCGACGTCGTCGCCCTGCTGCACCAGCACCAGCGCGAACGAAAGACTGTCACGCGCGGCGCGCAGTCGCTCACGTACATCGAGGTCACGCGCGAGGATATCGCCGTCGCGAATCGCCTGGCCGCAGCGGTGCTCGGGCGCTCGCTCGATGAACTGCCGCCGCAAACGCGGCGTTTTCTGGACCAGCTCGAGATCTGGGTCACGCGCGCGTGTGCAGTGCACCGCGGCCAGCAGCAGGACTTCCGCTTCCTCGCGCGCCAGGCGCGTGAAGCGACCGGACTCGGAGCCACCCAAGTGAAGCTCCATCTGCGCCGGCTGGTGGAGCTCGAGTATGTGCTCGTGCATCGTGCGCCACGCGGGCAGGGCGTGAGCTATGAGCTCGTGTACACGGCGGCTGAGCATACCGCGGATGCGACGATCTTCAGTGGGCTGCGTGAGGTGCAGGCGCTCACGAATCTCACGTATGATGACGAGCGGTCGGACCAAGCAGGCGAGCGGTCGGACCTCGGGCGGGGCCCGGTCGGTGGGCGGTCGGTGGCGGGCCGGAGTGCCGTGATCCCGCGCATCGCTCGTGCGGAGCCAGACTTAGGGTCTGGTGCGTCGGTCGCCGCCGATCTCGCGACACAGGAGGCGCGTCAGCATCTCCGTCGTACCGTAGTCGCGGCGGTCTCATGACGAGCGCGCTCGCGTCGCTCACCACGACCTATCTCGCGTCGGCCCTCGCTCAAGGGTATGCCACGAGCACGCTCGCGAGCCGGCGCCTGCATCTCGGCCAATTCACCGAGTGGTGTGATGCGCGTGGGCTGCTTTCGGCCGATGCCATCACGCCGGCCGTGCTCGAGCGATATCGATCATGGCTCTTCCATCTCCACCAAGCCGATGGCTCCCCGCTCTCGTGGGCCACGCAGGCGAACAAGCTCACCTCGGTGCGGATGCTGCTCGCCTGGGCGACACGCACGAAACGACTCACGGTGAATCCGGCGGCCGAGCTCGAGCTCCCACGACTCCCCAAGCGACTGCCGCGCGCCGTGCTCTCGATCAGCGAGATGGAACGGGTGCTCGCGCAGCCGGATCTCGTGACACCGCTCGGGCTCCGTGATCGCGCCATCCTCGAGGTGCTCTACTCGACGGGCATCCGCCGCATGGAGCTCGTGGGACTCGACTGCGCCGATCTCGATGCGGAGCGTGGCGCGCTGCTGGTACGCGAAGGCAAGGGCAAGAAGGACCGGCTCGTGCCGATCGGCGAGCGAGCGATTCAGTGGACGCACCGGTATCTCGATCAGGTGCGCTCGCGGCTCCTGATGCGCTCGAGCATCTCACCGCCGAGCCGTGCCCTCTTCCTAAGTGCGCGTGGGCAGCGGATCCGACCGACGAAGCTGACGGAGACACTACACCGCTATATCCTCGACGCGGGCATCGAGAAGCCCGGCAGCGTCCACATCTTTCGGCACACGATGGCGACGCTGATGCACGATGCCGGGGCGGATATCCGCGATCTGCAGGAGATGCTCGGGCATGCGCAGCTCTCGACGACGGAGATCTATACGCACGTGTCGATCGAGCGGCTCAAAGAGGTGCACACTCGAACGCATCCGGCCCATCTGACGCGCGCGCCTCTTCTGTTAGCTGCTGAAGTAGCGAAGAAAGAAGCGTAGCAGAAGCCGCTCGATCGGGACGCACACTGAGAAATCGTGTGCGCTGCGCGCTTGATGAGAACCCCCGCCCGCCCACGGCCAGCGCATGAGGTCCGTCGCGCCACGGCCCGCGGCCCAGGCGGCGTCGCGTGGGCCGCCCTGCGCGAGCGTTTTGGGGCGCTCGCTCCGGGATCGGGCGAGCTCCGCGGGCTCTCGCCCGCTCCGCGCCGGCTGATCAAGGAACGCGCTGCGCGCGATTTATAGGTGCCGGCGTGCGCATAACTCGCGTGTTATGCGCACTCGCCCTCGGCCCCCTCGTCTTGGGCGGACGCCTTTACATAACGATCCGTTATGCAAACCTGGGCCGCGGGGATCATCGCACCGCGCTGGCCGCGCCCGTCCGCCCCCAGAGGGTGCTCCCTCCAACAACAACGTCCATCATGCTCCTCGCACCCGTGCAAGCGCTCGCGGTCCCGTCAGCGCCCGGCAACCGCAGGCTCGCACAGGGGTGGGCGGAGCGAGACTCCTCGCGCCGGTGCGACCCACCACACTCGCGACCAGGTGCGCGAGGATCCATCTTTGCACCGGCACGAACGAGTAGATCGGCCCTCGAAAACGCACGTCTGGGCCAAACCACCGAAAGTATGATGGAAAAACCGGAGGCGTGAGCAGCTAAGAGAAGGAACGTCAGCGACTTATAAAAGCAGAATCAAACACGCATCGCCGACAGGATCACTTCACGCAGGAAGACCCCATCGGCCTCGCCGGCGGCATGAACCTGTACGGGTTTGGTGGGGGCGATCCCGTCAACTTCAGTGATCCGTTTGGGCTCTGCACGCCTTGGCCGCAATGCTCACTTCAGCAAGTGATTAACGGAGGAGGCTGGAAGGGCAATGTTGCGGCAGTCGCTGACATGGCGAATGATCTGTTGTTGATAAACAGCGCAGCTGATGTCGGCGTGGCGGTGCGCGATGGCAACTGGGATGCAGCGTTGACTGGCGTTATCGGAATAGCCGGGTCGTTAGACGGAGGTGCCGGACTCGGCGAGAGCCAAGCCGCAAACCTTGCTCGATTCGAAAAGAAAATGCCGAACGGTGCATCAGCCACGCGCACCTTCAATCTGCCGCTTGGTGGAAAGGCTTTTCAGTCCGAGGTGCCTGGAAGAGTGCCGGGTTCAAAAGCGATCTATGAGAAGCAGGTTGATGCTAGTGGCACAACCATGCAGTATACAAAGACCACGGTCGACCCAAGCGGCAACATCGTTCACGTCAAAGACAAGATGAGTGGCGACGTAATAAAGCCATAGGAGATCGAGATGAACGAGCGAACGACCCTGCTACAGTCTCTACTCGTGCTAGATCGACCGACTGCTACGATAACGGCACAATTGCAAACATTTCCTTGGGATAGTGATGTTCCGCTTGTCACTTTGAGAGGAAGGGATGCAAAAGCAGTGTTACAGCGGTATCTGAGTGGAGAGCTCAATCGAGAAGAGATAGAAAGCTGGGCAAATGCGCTTGAGACACGCGAGGATGTTCAGCTTGCCCCCACTGACGATCAGCGCCTTCGCGCCATGCTACATGAATTAGCGAATCCTATTCTCACGCGTGAGCTGACACGAATCACCGCAGAAGAATGGGTAAGAGTACTGTCCGATACGGCTATCGACTGACCACTGGCGGGGCCAACATACCTGAAGCGAGACGCCCGATCGAGTGCATCCGATCGGGCTTCTTCTTTAGCGGCAAAGAAGAGCGCTGTCGCGCTCGCGTGCTATCCGTGCTGGAGGAGCACGCCGTCGAGCATGGCGAGGACGGTCTGCTGCTGGGCCTTGGGGAGACGGGAGAGCCGCTCGAGCTGGCGCTGGAGCTTCGGGGTGGGCCCGCGCTTGCCGGGGTGCGCGCTGGTGACGCCGAGCAGCACATCGGTGGGCACGCCGAAGAACGCGGCGAGCTTGGGCACGAGCGTGACGGGGAGGCGGAGCCGGCCGACCTCATAGTGGGCCAAGGTCTGCTGGGCGACGCCGACGTGCGCGGCGACTGCCTGCTGGGTGAGGCCGGCTTCCTGGCGCAGATGGGCGAGGCGGCGGCCGAGCTCCGTGGTGAACTGGCGGTCGGAGGGCGTCATGTCAGGCTCCCGTGAAGTCGGATAGTGAGAGCTGCGCGATAGTGGCGGGTTTGGGGAACGAGAGTTGATATGACTCTGATCTGGAGTAATCTGTATCAGAGTTATTGTCTACTCCATCCCCTTGACAGAATTTTCTGATGGCGCGGATCCCGGACGACGAGCTGGAGCGGATCAAACGCGAGACGGATCTCGTGGCGCTGGTGCAGGCGGCCGGGGTGGAGCTCCGCCGGCACGGGGCGAACGTGATCGGCCGGTGCCCCTTCCACGATGATCAGGGCCCGAGCCTGGTGGTAACGCCGGCCAAGAACCTCTGGCACTGCCTGGGCGCGTGCCAGGCGGGCGGGTCGGCGATCGACTGGGTGATGCGGACCGACCGGGTGAGCTTTTTCGGCACGCGATGGAGCTGCTGCGCGTGCGGCTCGGGGGCGGGAGTGCGATGAGCCCCGCGCCGGCCGTCTCGCTCGCCCCACTGGCGACGAAGGCGAAGGACGCCGAAGCGATCGATGACACCACGCTCGTGCGCGAAGTGCTCGATTCTATCACGAGACGCTCAAGGCGAGCCCGGAGGCGATTGCCTACCTCGAGCAGCGTGGGCTCAACTCGGTGGAGCTCATCGATCACTTCCGGCTCGGGTATGCGAACTGCACGCTCGCGTACCGGCTGCCATCCAAGGCGAAGAAAGCGGGCGCGGATCTGCGCGGCCGACTCGCGCGCTCGGGCTCTTTCGCGAGAGTGGCCACGAGCATTTCCGCGGGAGCCTCGTGGTGCCGATCCTGGGCGAGCGCGGGCAGCTGGTGCAGTGCTACGGCCGGAAATTGCGCGATGATCTCCGCGAAGGCACGCCGCTCCATCTGTATCTGCCAGCCCCGCACGCGGCGGTGGAACGTCGATGCGCTCGCCACGTCGAAGGAGATCATCCTCTGTGAATCCCTGATCGATGCCATGACCCTTCTGGGTCGCCGGGTATCGGCGAGCCAGCTGCTCGGCGAGTGCGGACAGCTCATTCGTCGTCTTGTTGCCGGCCTGTCGATGCCCGACTGGCCGAGGGGGCCCGACGCGCCATCACGGTGTCGCTGAGTCCGGTGGTCGGACTTGCCGCGCCGGTGTTCGCGCCGCTGGAATCACTGCTCGACCGGCTTCGCGAAGCAGATGGACTGGCCTTTGACTACGCGGGGGATTGAGAAACGAACTCTTTTCGTCAGAGAAATGAGGTGAAACCGGCCCGCGCCCAGCGCGGGCCGGTTTCTTTTCGCTTGACAGCGTGCGCCGAATCCACCATTCCTACGGCGTACGCACGAAGACGTGGGGGCATCACCATGCCGAAGTCCTCGACTCGCCAACCGCCCGCCCGGCCATCCGGTGGCGAGCGCGTATTCACCGACGACCATGGACGGGTCTGGAGCGCTGCGCTGGAACAGCGCGATGCTCCCCAGGGCGCACTGGTCTTCCGGTGCATCAGCGATGGCCGGCAATCCGTTCGCGCCCTGGCCGTCGACCCGCTCGTCCTCCGCGAGGCACTGGACGACGCGCTCCGGGTCTGGCTCGGCGCCGCTCCACGCATTGGCAATCTCTCCTAGCTGCAGCGAGGTGTTCGCATGCGAGAGTACCAGGGATCGGAAATTCGGAACATCGCGGTGGTGGGACACGGGGCGAGCGGCAAGACCAGTCTGGTCGATGCGCTCGCCTTTGTTTCCGGATCCAGCAAGCGACACGGAAGTGTCAACGACGGATCCACGCTGACGGACACGGCGCCGGAGGAAATCGAGCGGGGCTACTCGATCAACCTGGGCTGCGCGCACGCGGAATGGATGGACAACAAGATCAATCTGCTCGACACCCCCGGGTTTCAGGACTTCCAGGGCGACGCGATTGCGGGACTCGCCGCCGCCGATGGCGCGCTCTGCGTCATTGGCGCAACGGCGGGCGTGGAAGTCGGCACGGAGCGGATGTTTCGAGAAGCGATGTCGCGGGGCGATCCGGTGCTCTTCGTCGTGACGATGATGGACAGGGACACCGCGAACTTCGACGCGATCTATCAACAGATCAAGACGCAGCTGACGTCGAAGGTCATCCCGATCGAAGTGCCCGTGGGAGAGGGTGCTTCGTTTCACGGCATCGTGAATCTCCTTGACAGGAAGGCGCACGTGTACGCCCGCGGTATAAAGAGCGGTGCCTACGACGAAACGGACGTCCCCGCGGACGTGCAGCCGCAGTTCGACCGCTACTACGCGGAGCTGATCGAGACGATTGCGGCAACGGACGACACGCTGCTCGAGCGTTACCTCAACGGCGACGAGATCTCGCGCGCGGAGGCGATGGCCGCGATGAAGGACGCGATGAAGCGGATGGAATTGTTTCCGCTCTTCTGCGTGTCGTCCACGCTGAACTACGGAACGCGCGCCGTGCTGTCGCACATCGTGGAGCTGATGCCGAACGCGTACGAGATGGAAGAAATCCACGCGTTCCGGGGCGCCGAGGGCGACCACACCGTGGAGATCCACGCGAAGGACGATGCGCCATTCGCGGCCCTGGTGTTCAAGACGCAGAGCGAGCCGCATATTGGAGACGTGAGCGTGTTCAGGATTCTCTCCGGCTGCGTTCGCAACGGCGACGAGCTGTACAACGCAACCCGTGATGTGGCCGAAAAGCTCAATCATCTTGCCGTGCCCAACGGGCGTGATCGCACGGAGGTCGCGTGCCTGCACGCCGGCGACATCGGATGCGTGGCCAAGCTGCGCAACACGCACACGAACGACACGCTGTCGACCCGCGCACATCCGGTCCGGCTGCCGCAGATCACGCTCCCTGAGCCGCTGGTCGAATTGGCGATTCACCCCGTGAACCGGCTGGACGAAGAGAAGTTGCAGCTGGGGCTGCACCGGCTGCACGAGGAGGATCCGTCATTCGAGATGCACTGGAATGCGGAGACGCACGAGACACTCGTGTCCGGCATGGGTGAACGCCATCTCGAGGTGGCTCTCTCCAAGCTCAAGCGAAAGTTCGGCGTCACGGCGGAGCTCTCGCGTCCGCGCATTGCCTATCGCGAGACCATCCGCTCACGCGCCGAGGGGCAGGGAAAGCACAAGAAGCAGTCGGGCGGTCGTGGCCAGTTCGGCGATTGCTGGGTGCGGATCATTCCGACACCGCGGGGCGACGGGTTCCGGTTCGAGGACCGCATCGTTGGCGGCGCGATTCCGAGCAAGTTCATTCCCGCGGTGGAGAGGGGAATTTCGGAAGCGGCGGAGCGTGGAGTGCTCGCGGGATTTCCGCTGGTGGACTTCCAGGTGGAACTCTATGATGGCTCCTATCACACGGTGGACTCGAACGAGATGTCGTTCAAGATGGCAGGCATCCAGGCGTTCAAGTCGGTGGCGCCCAAGTGCAGGCCGGTGCTGCTCGAGCCGCTCGATGAAATCGAGATCGTCACCCCCGACGAGTCACTCGGCGACGTGCTCGGTGACCTCTCCTCGCGTCGCGGACATATCCTGGGCACGGATACGCCGGAGGCGGTTCGCGGAACACGAGTGCGCGCAGTCGTACCGCAGGCGGAGCTGCATCTGTACGCGAGCTCGCTGCAGTCGATGACCCATGGGCGGGCGTCGTTCCGGAGGCACTTCCGCGGGTACGAGGAAGTGCCCACCGACGCGGCGCAGAAGATCATTGCAGAGGTGTCACAGCTGTCGTCCTGAGCGGACGACTCAGGGCCGCGATGATATGAAAATCACGGCCCCGGGCTGCCGAGGACCCCAGCGATGCGTGGCCTCGGCGGCGCTGAGATACTGGATGGACCGCACCGCGTTGACGGGTACG
>JAQBPY010000049.1 GCA_028287285.1 Gemmatimonadota bacterium | reverse complement strand
CCATGCCTTCCGCACCATTCGTTCGCATCGCCGAACTCTCCGCGCACGTCGGCCAGCCTGTCGTCATGCGCGGGTGGATCACCCACGTGCGCTCATCCGGAAAGATCGCCTTTGCGGTCGTGCGCGACGGCACCGGCGTGTGCCAGACGGTGTTCGTGAAGGGCCAGCTCACCCCTGAGGTCTGGACACGTTTTTCGGAGCTGACCACGGAAACGTCGGTGGCCATCACTGGCGAAGTCCGCGCCGAGCCGCGCTCACCTGGCGGCCACGAAATCGGCGTCACGGAGCTGGCGATCATCGGCACGAGTCCCGTCGACTATCCCATTCAACCCAAGGAGCACGGAATCGACTTCCTGCTCGACAACCGGCACTTCTGGCTTCGCTCGCCACGCCAGCGCGCCATCGCGGTGATCCGGAACGAGGTCGAGCAGGCCATCCACGACTTCTTCTACGAGCGCGGCTTCCTCCGTGTCGACACACCCATCCTGACCGCCGCCATTGGCGAGCGCTCGGGTCTCTTTGCAACGGAGTACTTCGAAGAAGGGCAGGCGTATCTCGCCCAGACGGGACAGCTGTACGGAGAAGCCGCGGCGGCCGCCTTTGGAAAGATCTACACCTTTGGCCCCACCTTCCGTGCGGAAAAGTCCAAGACGCGCCGGCACCTCACGGAATTCTGGATGATCGAGCCCGAAGTCGCGTGGAATGATTCCAACGCGAACATGGAGCTGCAGGAGGATTTCATCTCCTTCCTCGTGCAGCGGGTGCTCGAGCGCCGCCGCGCGGAGCTCGTGGAGTTGGAGCGCGACATCTCCAAGCTCGAAACGGTCAAGGTGCCTTTCATCCGGCTCGACTACACCGACGCCGTAAAGCTCGCGCAGTCCAAGGGTAGCGATGTCACCTGGGGCGACGATCTTGGCGCCGAAGACGAAGCTCTTATCGTGGAGGGCGCGGATCGGCCGGTGTTCGTGATGAACTATCCCAAGGAGGCAAAAGCCTTCTACATGAAGGAGAACCCCGATGACCCACGCACAGTATTGTGCAATGATTGCCTGGCGCCAGAGGGGTACGGCGAAATCGTGGGCGGATCACAGCGCGAGGACGACTACGACAAGCTCCTGCACCGGATCAAGGAAGAGGGCCTGCCCCTTGATGCCTACAGCTGGTACCTCGACCTTCGCCGCTATGGCACCTTCACCCATGCCGGCTTCGGGCTCGGACTGGAACGTACGGTGGCCTGGATCTGCGGTCTGCAGCACATCCGTGAGGTCATTGCATTTCCCCGGATGATGCATCGGTTGAGGCCGTAAGGGTCTGATTGCGCTTCACCTCATCCCATAGGCCGTCCAGCACCTCGAGCCCCGCCGTCTTCACATCAATGCCGCGCTCGCGGGCCAGCCGCTCGATACCCTGAAACCGCGACGCAAACTTCACGTTCGCCTTGTCCAGCGCAAGCGATGGATGGACGCCGAGCTTACGGCACAGGTTGACGACGGAAAAGAGCAGGTCGCCCAGCTCGTCCTCGAGCAACGGATCCGGAACGCCGTTTCCTGAGCTGTTTGCACCGCGGTTCACTTCGGCGCGAACTTCCGCGAGCTCCTCTTCCACCTTGGCGGCCGGGCCGGCCGCATTAGGCCAATCGAAGCCAACGCCGGCCGCGCGATCCTGCAGCCGGAACGCGCGGTGCAGGGCAGGAAGGTCGGCGGGCAGCCCATCCACGATGCTGTCGCGCTTTTTCGCCTTCATGCCCTCCCAGCTCTGCTTCTCGCCCCCCTCGTAAAGATGGGGATGACGTGTTTTCATCTTGCCGATGAAGCCTGCGGCCACATCGCCAAAATCGAACGCACCGCGCTCCTCGGCCACGACACTATGAAACAGGACCTGGAGTAGCAGGTCACCCAGCTCCTCGCGCAATGCGGGGTCGCTTCCGGCCCGGATGGCGTCGTCCACCTCGTACGCTTCTTCAATCAGGTAGGGGCGCAGCGACTCATGGGTCTGTGCTGCATCCCAGTCGCATCGGGCGCGGAGATCCTTCATCAGCGACAGCGCCTCGTTCAAGCCCGGTTTCGGTTGCATCGCTCTGGGTGGCCTCGTATCTTCTTTGGTCTCCACATGATAGCGAATCGCGCCGTCCCATGACACGCGCCTGGGTCGAGGTCGACTTGGGCGCGTTGTGCCGCAATGGCGCTGCTATTGCGGCACGCGCCGGCGTGCCCATGCTGCCCATGGTCAAGGCCAATGGATACGGTCTTGGCGGCCTTCGCGTAGCGCTCGCCCTCGAGGCGCTAGACCCCTGGGGGTTCGGGGTGGCGTCAGTCCATGAAGGCGACGTCCTGCGGCGCGGCGGCATCACGCGGCCCATCGTGGTGTTCACGCCAATCCTCCAAACGGAGATCGACGCGCTGCGGCGCGCGCAACTCATACCGGCGCTCGGCGACCCCGCCGTCATCGAGTCGTGGATTCGCACCGGACATCCCTGGCACCTCCACATCGATACGGGAATGTCGCGCGCCGGAATGCCGTGGCACCTCGTGGCACATCATCGCGATTTGTTTGCGCGCGCCATGCCTGATGGAGTGCTCACGCACTTCCACTCCGCCGGCTCCGACGACGAGAGCCGAGATCTTCAGGAGCGCCGGTTCGCCGAGGGGCTGGCCGCCTTGCCGGCGAGACCCTCGCTCATGCACGCTGAGAATGGACCTGCCATCGAGCGGCGGGCACCGTCACGATGGAGCTTGTTTCGCCCGGGTATTTTCCTGTACGGAGGGGCGGGTTTCGAGGGTGGGCCGCTGCAGCCGGAGCCCGTGGCCAGCATGCGCGCGCGGATCGTGGAAATTCGGCCGGTCGCCACGGGTGAAACGGTCAGCTACGATGCCACTTGGACGGCTGACAGTCCTCGGCGAATCGCAACCGTGCCAGTGGGGTACGCAGATGGATATCGCCGCGCCCTCAGCAACAAGGGGGTCGCTTTGCTGCGTGGAAAGCGCATCCCTGTTGCCGGACGAGTGACGATGGACATGACGATGTTCGACGTAACAGACACGGATGCAGCCCTGGGCGACGTCGTGACCCTTCTCGGCAGCGACGGCGGGGACGCCATCACGTTGGCCGAGATGAGCGCGACGTGCGATGTGTCGCCGTATGAGATCCTGACGGGGCTCCAGACTCGGCTCCCTCGCCAGTATTGTGAGCCTTCGGAGGCGACGGCGTGAGACGTCGGGCCATCATCCTGGTGCTCGACGGCGTCGGCGTGGGCGAGGCACCTGACGCGGCGAGCTACGGCGACGTCGGCAGCAATACCCTGGGCAACCTCGCACGTATGCGCGGGGGTCTCGACCTTCCCAATCTCCAGATGCTCGGCCTGGGCAACATCATTCCTGTAGAAGGAGTGCCCAAGGTAGATGCGCCCGAGGCGGCGTGGGGCGTGATGACGCCCAAGTCGGCGGGCAAGGACAGCACCACGGGCCACTGGGAGATTGCCGGGCTTCACCTGGAGCGTCCGTTTCCCACGTATCCGAGGGGTTTCCCCGCCTCGGTGCTCGACGCCTTCTCCACGGCCACGGGCCGCGGCATTCTGGGGAATATTCCGGCGAGCGGCACGGACATCATCGATCAGTTCGGCGCCGAGCATGAGCGTACCGGCCATTGGATCGTCTATACGTCCGCAGATTCCGTCTTTCAGATTGCCGCGCACGAAGAGGTCATCCCGCTCGACGAGTTGTACAGCGCGTGTCTCATCGCTCGACGTCAGCTGGTGGCACCGAACGACGTCTCGCGCGTGATCGCCAGGCCCTTCACGGGGTCGGAAGGGCAGTATCAGCGCACGAAGAACCGGCGTGACTACTCCATTGCGCCACCGGGGGAAACGCTGCTTGACGCGTTGGCCGCTGCGGGGGTCCCTCGCGCAGGGGTTGGCAAGGTCGACGATTTGTTTGCCGGCCGGTCGCTGAGCGCCCGCCATACGGCAGACAACGCGGACGGCATTCAGGGCATCCTCGACTGGCTGTCCAGCTCGCAGGGTGGGTTGCTCTTCGTCAACCTTGTAGATTTCGACACTCTGTACGGCCATCGCAGCGACGTGGCCGGGTTTGAGCGCGCCCTGCGCCAGTTTGACGACGCATTGCCGGCCATTCGCGCCGCTCTCCGCGAGGACGATCTGCTGTTCATTACCGCTGACCATGGGAACGATCCAACGACGGGCTCCAGCGACCACGCGCGCGAGCGTGTGCCGCTGCTCGTGGTCGGATCGCAGGTCCGCGTACAGCCGCTCGGCCAGCGCAGTACGTTCTCGGATCTCGGTGCCACCGTGGCGGAATGGCTCAATATTCCGTTCCGCGGGCGGGGGACGTCGTTCCTTCCCGCGCTGGAGCGCGCGCTCTGATGGCAACCGAAGCGGCCGTGGATGTGCCCAAGGACGGGAGCTGGCCTGCATTGCGGGAACGGGCGTTCGCGGCGATGGCACATGCCTATGCACCGTATTCGGGGTTTCGTGTCGGCGCGGCGCTGATGGGGAGTGATGGCAGTATCGCCGAGGGATGCAACGTGGAGAACGCGTCGTATCCCGCTGGCATGTGCGCGGAGCGGGGTGCCATTGCGGCGGCCGTCGCGCGTGGAATGCACGAATTCACGGCGATCGTGATTGCAACGGAGGCGGAGGTGCCGACCCCGCCATGTGGTATCTGTCGGCAGGTATTGATGGAATTTGCACCGCAGCTCCTGGTGCTCAGCGTCACGCGCAGCGGCGCCGAAGCGCAGTGGTCCATGCCGGACCTTCTTCCCCACGCCTTTACCCCCACGTCGTTGGGCGCTCATGCTGCGTCCAAACGTCGACGGACGGAGTGTATGTAGTGTCTGATCGGATTCTCCGAACCGCGCTCGGCGCGGTTCTGCTCATTGGTGTGATTGCCGGGTGTTCGGAAAACGTGACGTCAACGCTGGGGTGCCCGACACTCTGCGTGGACGAGAGTGCGGCGTTGCGCGACACGGTCCTCAACGGGTCCGTGGTGCTCGATTCGTCCCTCTTCGGCTATCCGCAGCTCGGCGACACGCGCGACATCACGCTCCTCAACCAGGGCGATTCGGCCGACGTCCGCGTCGTGGCGCGATATGACAGTCTGCCGCTCCGGTACCAGATTTCCGGCGCGTCGTCCGACAGCCTCATTCGCAAGGTCGACAGCGCGACGATGATTTTCGTCATCGACACGCTCACTACGCGGGTCACGTCGGCCATCACCATCGAGGCCTTCAACGTCGATACGGTGGCAAACGACACGGCGCTCAAGGCGGTGTTGCCGCTGTTTCGCGCCGGTCGGCTGCTCGGCTCACAGACATTCAACCCGGGCGACCTGAAAGACACGGTTCGCCTCCAGCTGAACAACGATTCGCTTTTCGCGAAGATCCGCGACACGCTGCACCTGCGGGTGGGGCTGCGTATTCGCGGCGACGGCTCCAGGAAGTTGCGCGTGCTTGGAACGCTCTTCGCACCCCGCATTCGCATCAAGGTGTACTCGGACACCACGGTCCCGCCCGATACGCTGTACCCCAACACGCTGGCACCGGCGAACAACGCCTACCTGCAGGGTGCGCTCTCGTTCTATCGCGTGGTGGCGAAAGGAGATCTGTCGTATCCGCCGCCGGGCACCTTCGTCATTGGCGGTGTTGCCGGCGCACGCACGTTCCTCAAGTTCGACATCCCGCAAACGGTGATCGATTCCGTCACGGTCATTCGGGCATCGCTCATTTTGCAGCAGACCCGAGGGCGAAGTACGGCGCGAACGAGTGACTCACTCTCGATCTTCACGCATCCGGTACTCGCTTCTCCGCAGGTGACGGACGTGTCCACCCTCATGAACTTCATCGGATCATCAGCGGTCTATGGGGTGGACTCGCTTCGCTTTGCGCCAAGCGACAGTGGGCAGCGCAGTGTCGAGCTGGTAAATCTGTTCCGGACGTGGAAGGTGGTGGGAGCCACCAATACCATCCGGTCCATCGTGCTGCGCACGCCGCTCGAATCGGCGAGTGCAGGAGAGCTCAGCTTCTTCTCGATGGAGGGTCCGGTCGCACTGCGCCCGAAACTTCGCATCACTTACGTGCCGCGACGCGGCTTCGGGATTCCGTGACCATGCGTTCTTCGACGTTTCGTTTTCTTGTGGCAGCCGCGATTGTTGCGCCTGCGGCGGCAGGAGCGCAGGGAACGCTCAGTACCCTTGGCTTTGGCTACCCCACCGGGCAGTTGAGCACTCGTGCGCTCGGCACCGGCGGTGCGCTGGGCGAGCAGGATCCGCTCTCTGCGTCCAACCCCGCCGTCATCGGTGCGCTTGGCGGCGCCGCCGTGTACTTCCAGGCCGATCCGGAGTATCGGACGCTCCACATTGGTGGGGCCACCGAAAAAACGAGCATTGCGCGCTTTCCGCTCATTGTCGGCTCCATTCCGATCACGCCGCGCGTGCTCATCGGGCTCAGTGCGTCCAACCTGCTCGACCGGAGCTTCGAGACGTACAATCGCGGCGTCCAGCGCGTCGGCGATACCACGCTTGCCACCTCCAACTCGTTCAAGAGTGATGGAGCCATTGGCGATCTCCGCTTTGCCATTGCATGGGCCCCGTTGAATTGGCTGCACGTGGGAGGAGCGCTCCACGCCATTTCGGGCGACAACCGGATAAGCAATACGCAGATATTCGACGACAGCGCGCAGTTCGCGCGTCTCGTGGATACGGCGACTGTTGGATACACGGGCAACGCGCAGTCGGTGGGGTTCGAGCTCGTCGCGGGGACGTACGGCAGCATCGCCGGCTCGTATCGCCACGGTGGGCCGCTTTCCCTCAAGCGTGGCGATACGACCATTGCCAATGCCCACGTGCCCGACCGCGTGGCCATTGGCGCGGCCTTCTCCGGTATCAAGGGGCTCACGTTTGCTGCGCGGACGGCTAAGGATACGTGGTCTGCCATGCAGGCACTTGGCAGCTCGAACCTCAAGATCACGGATGGCTGGGATACCAGCGCCGGTATCGACGCCATGGGCCCCAAGTTCCAGGAAAAGGTCATTCAGCTTCGCGCCGGAGCGCGGTGGCGCACGCTGCCCTTCGGCACGGCGACGTCCAGCGTTTCGGAAAAGAGCTTTTCCTTTGGTGCGGGCACCTTGATGTCTCGCGGTCGTGCCGCGCTCGACATGGCGGCCATCCGTGCCACCCGTAACGCGGGCGCCAGCATGTCCGAAACATCCTGGACGCTGAGCATCGGCGTCACAGTGCGCCCCTGATCTGATGAACGGGCTCGTCCCACCGCCAGAGAACGCGCCGATCATACTCGTTGCGGACGACGTGCCCGCGAACGTGGAACTGCTGTTCGACCAGCTTCACGTGCTCGGCTTCCGCGCCATCGCGGCGTATGACGGGCCCTCCGCCCTCAGGACGTGCTTTGAACAGATGCCCGACCTGTGCATCCTCGACGTCTCCATGCCCGCGGGCGATCTGGACGTCGACGATCGCTCAACGGGCTTCGAGGTGTGCCGCCGCATCAAGCGCGATTCAAGAACGGCGCGGATTCCGGTTATTTTCGTCACGGCGCTCAACGACACTACGGACCGTGTAAAGGCGATCGAAGCCGGGGGCGACGACTTCCTCACCAAGCCGCACAACCGCCTGGTGCTCGGTGCACGCGTTCGGTCGCTTCTCAAGCTCAAGGCGGCCACGGACGCACTGGAGGAAAGTCTTCGCAAGCAGAAGGAGCTCGAGAAAGTACGCGATGATCTCATGAAGATGATCGTGCACGATCTCAAGTCGCCGCTCACCTCCATCATTGGTGCGATGGAGATGTTGATCGACGGCGATTTCGGCACCCTGGCGGCCGAGCAGAAGTCGGCGCTCGCGGATGCGGAGTTGCGCGCAGAAGATCTGCTCGCGCTCATTGAGGATCTCCTCGAGGTGGCGCGCCTGGAAGAGACGCAGCTCGCGCTCCATCTCGTGCCCACGAAACCTGCCGCGCTCCTCGCCGAGGTGTGCCGCGAGTGGGACGTGCGGTCGCAGCAGGAGCATGCAACGGTGCACGTGGAAGTCGCCGACGATACGCTGGTGATCGAGACGGACCAGCCGCTGCTCAAGCGCGTTTTCGGCAATCTGATGCAGAATTCGCTTACGCACTCGGGACGTGCGGTGAATGTCACCCTGGCCGCGCGGCGCGAGAACGACGGCGTCCTCTTTACGGTCGCCGATGACGGTGTCGGCATTCCGGCGGAGTATCACGACATCATCTTTCGGAAATTCGAGCAGGTGAAGACACCGCACATTCCCCGGGTGCGGAGCTCAGGGCTTGGACTGGCGTTCTGCAAGCTCGTGGTCGAAGCGCACGGCGGCCGCATCTGGGTACAGAGCGGCGGTGGCATGATTGGCAGCGCGTTCCATTTCTGGCTTCCGCTCAAGCCGCCCTCGGCGGCGGCGCCCATCGGCGCGAGCGTGCGATGACTGATTCCAGTGCACCAACGGTCTACGTCGAGACGTATGGCTGCCAGATGAACGTCAGCGACTCCGAGCTGATGCTTGGCAAGCTGTCGGCTGCGGGGTATGTGCCCGTCGATCAGCCCGATGGCGCGGACGTCATCCTGGTGAACACTTGCGCCATTCGGGATCACGCCGAACAGCGCGTGCTCGGCCGCCTCGGCGAATTGAAGCGGCACATGAAGAAAGACTCCGTCATGGGCGTGACGGGCTGCATGGCGCAGCGGTTGGGGCCGCAGCTGCTCGAGAAGGCAAAGCACGTATCCATTGTCATCGGGCCGGACGGATATCGCGCGCTGCCCCAGCTCGTGGACGGCGCGCGCCGTGGCCGCAAGTCGATCAACACCACGTTCGACCTCGAGGAGCACTACGAGGATTTCACGCCCCGCCGCTTCGACAAGGTCAAGGCGTGGATTCCAGTGCAGCGCGGGTGTGACTATCGTTGCACGTACTGCATCGTGCCCACCACGCGCGGCTCCGAGCGCAGCCGAAAGCTCGACGATGTGGTGCGCGAGACCCACGGTGTGGTGGCCGAGGGCATGAGCGAGGTCGTGCTGCTGGGGCAGACGGTGAACTCGTACAGCGACGGCACCCACGACTTTGCCGATCTGCTCCGCGCCGTTGGTGGTGTACCGGGTATCCGTCGAGTGCGGTATACCAGTCCGCACCCCAACGATTTCAGCGACCGCGTGATTGCCGCGATGGCCGAGGTGCCCGCGGTGTGCGAGCACGTCCATCTGCCCATGCAGAGCGGCTCCACGCGCACGCTCAGGCGGATGCTCCGCCGCTATTCGCGCGAAGGCTACATGGAGTGCGTGGAGAAGATTCGCCGTGCCATTCCCGGTGTCACGCTCACCACGGACATCATCGTGGGCTTCCCCGGAGAGACGGACGACGAGTTCGAGGAGACGTTGAGTGCGGTGCGCGAGATCGGCTTTGCAGACGCCTACACGTTCATCTTTTCCCCGCGCGAGGGCACGCCGGCCACACGCATGCCCGAAGAGTCCTTCGTACCGGCGGACGTTGCCAGTCATCGCCTGCAGACGCTGGTGGACACCGTGCGGACCGCATCTCGTGCGCGCAACATGGGGCTGCTGGGTACGCGGCACGAGGTACTCGTGGAGCGCGAGGCCAAGCGTGGCGAGGCCATGCTGATGACGCGCACCCGCGATTTCAAGACCGTGCTGGTTCCGGGTGACGCGAGCATGCTCGGGCAGTACCTCACGGTGGAGCTCACGGGAACCACCGGCTCCACGTTTACCGGCGCGGTGGTACGTGAGAGGATGCCGTTGCCCATGGCGGGCTAAGGAAACAGCGCGGCGGGTAGTACATCGCACGTTTCTGCACCGCAGCACGCTCTTTCGATGACGTGATTCGGCGGCCGGATGATTTACGTGTGGCATGCCACTCGTCGCATGGTCCACGCTCACGTATGCCGCATCACTCATCGCCGCGTTCAGCACCGGGAACGGCGGCCGCGTCGCGTTAGGCGCCATGGCGCTTGCCGCGGCCGGCATTCTCGCCCTCAACGGACGCCGGACCGCTGCAACCGTTAGCGCCGTCGGTGCGGCCGCCGTGATGATCGCCGCGAGCACAATGGCAACCGACACCCGGTGCGGCGCATCGCTCAGTGCGCTCGCGGAGTGGTCCGCCGACCTGGAGACGGATGCCGCCAGTGGGGATGTCGCACGGGCAGCGCTCACCGGAAACGGGTGCACGGTGCGGGCGACCCTGCTGGTCACGTCGGGCAATGCTGGCGCGGGTGGCCGGACAACGGTCACTGGAACGGCCAGTATGGGCGAGCGCGGCTTGCTCGTCGCAGATGCGCACCTGACGTCGCCAATGGCGGGGCCAATCACACTGAGGGCCCAGGCGGCTGCGGGCAGGCGCATCGACCGCATTTTTGGCACCGACGCACCCATGGTGCGGGCGCTCGTGATTGCGGACATGAGCGGCATCCCGGCGGAGCAGCGGGACCGGTTTGCGCGTGCCGGCCTGGTCCACATGATCAGTGTCTCCGGGCTGCACGTCGGCATCGTCGCGTTGGCATTGGAGCTTCTGGCGTCCGTCCTGCGGTTGCCGCCTAGACCGGCGCGCATTGCGACCATGATGCTCCTTGTCGCCTACGTCGCTGTCATTGGCGCGCCTCCGCCGGCGATGCGTGCCGCGGTCATGCTCGCCGCGGTACTCGTCACGCGGCTCGTCCAGCGCCCGACGTCGCCGTGGGCCATTCTTGCACTCGGTGCGGCCGCCCCGCTGTGGAACTCTCACACCGCGCTCGACCTGGGATGGCAGCTCAGCGTACTGGGCACGGCATCACTCATTGCCGGCGGCACTCTCGCGCGACGCATCATTCCAAAAAAGTGGCGTGGCACGAAACGGTCGCTCGCCTCGGCCGCGGTCGTCAGCATCGTCGCCACCGCCGTAACGGCACCTCTGGTGGCGTGGACCTTCGGACGAATTTCTCTGCTTGGTCCTGTGACGAACCTGCTCGCGGATCCCGTAATGGGCTTGCTGCAACCGCTCCTGTTCCTTGCCGTCGCGGTGCCGGTTCATGGTATTGAAGCTCTTTCGGCGGACGCGGCGCAT
>JAQBPY010000003.1 GCA_028287285.1 Gemmatimonadota bacterium | reverse complement strand
AGTCGTGAGCTGGGGATCAGGCCGCTGCAGCGAGCGGTCGTGGGGTGAAATAGGCTTCGTCTGGGGTGCGGTCGTCGAGACTCGAATGGGGCCGACGGGTGTTGTACAGCGTGAGATAGCGGCCGATCCCGGCGATGGCGGCGGAGACCGAGTCGTAGGCGTGCAGGTACACCTCTTCGTACTTGCGTGAGCGCCAGAGTCGTTCGACGAAGACAGTGTCGCGCCAGCACCCTTTGCCATCCATGCTGATCCGAATCCCGTAATCCAGAAGGAGTCCGGTGAACGCCGTACTCGTGAACTGCGCGCCTTGATCGGTGTTGAAGATCTCCGGACACCCGTACGTGCCCAGGGCGTCCTCCACGGCCGCGATGCAGAACGCACTGTCGAGCGTAATCGAGACGCGCCAGCTCAGGACGCGTCGGGTCGCCCAGTCAAGCACGGCCGCGAGATACACAAACCCGTGCGCCATCGGGATGTACGTGATGTCCATCGCCCACACCGCGTTGGGGCGAGTGATCGTCCGATGCCGCAAGAGATACGGGTACACGGGATGCGCGCGATGCCGGCGACTGGTACCCGGCTGTGGGCAGATCGCGGTGATGCCCATGTGGAGCATCAACTCCCGATACGCCGACGGCCCACGTCGGGAAACTCGCCTCGCAGGAGTCGACGGAGCATACGCGCACCCGCAAACGGAAAGTCGAGATGCCGTGCATCGATCGTCCGCATCAGATCCAGGTTGTACTCGCTCATGGCGCACGGGACGTAATAGACCATGCCGCGGCTGATGCCGAGCGCCTCCGCTTGCCGGGTGAGGGAGAGCGCATGGGTGCGATCGATCATCGTTTGGCGCTCAGCGAGCCGGCCGTGCTGAGCGCGTGTTCGAACAAATCATTCTCGAGCGCCAGCTCGCCAATCTTCGCGTGGAGCGTTTTGACATCGACGACCGGTTCGGTGGGTGCACCGCCCCCGAACACGGTGGCAGCCCCACTCAGCAACTGGTCTTTCCACGCGGTAATCTGCGCGGGATGGACATCGAACCGCTTCGCGAGTTCGGCGAGGGTTCCTTCGTTCCGCACGGCGGCCAGGGCGACCTTGGCTTTAAAGGCGGCGGCGGGATGGCGACGGGCACGTCTCGGCATGCTGGAGCTCCTTGAGGCTGGGCGAACATGTCGCCGGTGGAGCCCACGTGTCTAGTTATCCCCCCTGTTCAGAATCGTGATACCATTTCTGTCTATCAGCCACGACCTCATCGCTTCAGCAGAGCCTCGGCGCGCTCGGCGAGGCCGCTGAGGCCGGCGCGTCGATCACGGGCGGTCTGTTCGATTCGCTCTCGGGCGTTTGTGAGCATTCTTGGACCAGACGCCAATGTACCGGCCAGAAATTCGTGTCGAGTAACGTATTTTTGCTTGAGAGCAGCCAAGGCCCCAGCATCGATGGTTCGGCGACTGTCAGGCTTGAATTGGGACTCGCACCGTTGCTTCCATGAGACGAGTGCGCTTGCTCGCTTTGGGCCAATTCCCTTCACGTACAGCACGCGATCGTAGGCGACGTCGTCAGCTGTATAGATGCCATACGATTCCAGGGCGGCGATCACCGTCGGGCCAATACCTGACAGGTGCGACGCACGAACCGGATAGCGTTGCAAGTGCTCGTGAGTCTGCGCGGTGCGCGATTTCGTCTTGAGCTGTTCGTATTCGGCTTCGTAGTTCGCCCGGAGTTGCTTGTGCTCGGCGAGGTGCCCTCTCAACTGCTCGAAGGTCTTGCTGAATTCGTTGCTTGCTGCCTCGATTTCCTGTTGTGCGGTCTTCCAGGATCGACGCAAGTCTGCGCCGGCCTGTCTTGCCGGAGAACGTCGCCACTGAGAATACCCGCCCGAGGATTTGCCGATGACGTACAGGAGAGTCGCGAGGATCAGGCCCCCGGCCCCCCATTGCGCGAGTAGTGCATTTGTACCGGAAAAAATGATGCATCCGATGGAGACCATCCCGAGCAGTTTGCCGAGTGCGGTGAGTCGTTCAGCGATAACGGGTGGCTCGACTGCGGCTTCGAGGGCACGTAGTTCAAGGGGCTCCGGCAAGAGCTGAATCGCGGGTGCCGGAATGGGGACGGCCGTGATCGCTCGCCAAAGGGCGTCAACGTCGACCTGCCGGGACGATGCGGCCTGGCCTGCTGGCCCGGCTGCATCTTGCATTCCGATGAAAAGCGCGAAACCGACGCTTCGCTCGATTTCGCACCAAGGGCATGCCGACGAGGCGGACGGATACCAGTGTGCCGTCGATGCCGGGCAGACTTTGAGCGCCTTCGCCAAGCCATCCAACGCGCCTACCCAGTCTGTGGGCATAGGACGCGAACCGTCCATTGCGGCGTTGGGCGCAAAAGCCCTTTCGAAGAGCGTGCCCACAGACGTCGGAAGCTGATGAAGCCGTAGCGCGTCAGGCGGGGGGAGCACCTGTCGCTCGGCGCTCTTGGCACCGAACGCGAAGCGATGTGTCCGAATCAGCTCGGGAATGTCCGGCTGTTCGCCATTTCCGGTATAGCGCCCAGCGAATGGATGGCGTCCGAGAAACAGTAGGCGAAAGAGCAGAACTGCCAGCGCGAAGGCGTCGTGATTGGTGGTCCGATCAACGGCATCTGCACTCTCTCCCTGCAGTTCGGGCGGCCAGTAGAGCAGTGTCGCGACCGGACACCGGAAAGTGCGAGTGGCCGTTCGTACCTGAAAAGAATCGCAGTCAATGAATCGCACCTCGCCGGTGCCTGTCACGCGCACATTGTTCTCATTGAGGTCACCGACGATGAGTCCGTGTCGATGGACCTCTCCAACTGCATCTGCCAGGTTTCGTGCTGTGTGCACGATGAAGCGCCAATCAACGCCCGGAAAGTCACGGTTGCGTTGGGCCGGTACGATGAGGCTGTCCAGCGGATGGGATTGTACCAGCTTGCGCATCAAGAAGCCGACTGGCGACGATCCCGTCCCCTGCTGTAGCAGCTCAGTCGGCCATGCGCACACCTTGACGAGATCGGGCGTTGCGCCAGCTATCATTGCGCGAAGCTTTGCCGCCTTTTCCTCTGATGGATGCGCGTAGATCTTCGCGGCTTCTCCTGAGCGTGCAGGCACTTCATAAACAGTGGCTTCCCCTCCCCGGCCAAGCATTGTACCCAGTACCACATGCCTGCCAAGCGAGTCAGTGTGCTGTGCGGTCACGGCTCGTCGCCACCCGTCGTTCCACTCGTATCAGAGGGTTCAGGCGAGGATGGCTCGACAACCACCTGTACTTGTGTCGGTGAAAGCGCAAAGTGCGGTGGGCGGCGAGATGCCAGCACCAGAGTAAGGTCATCGTCTGTGCGTTCACGAACTGGCGGCGATGCGAGGAAATCGCCCAGCGCCGCATTGGCGCTGTCGGTATCGACGGGGAGTAGCATGCGCGTGCTCGCGAGGAGCGGCGCAAAGAAGGGAGTGTGTGCGCGTCGTTCGGCGAACTCCAAGGCCAGGAACTCCAGTCCATCGGTAAACATGGCTATCTCACCGATTGCTTCCTCAAGGATGTGTGTTTGTAGTTCGGCCCGATCCGACGGACTTGTTATGAACAGTGTGGTGTTGATGAACTCTCCATTTTGCGGCCACGATACAGCATCGAGCGAATGATTGCGCTCAATGACTATCGCGCCATCGCCAAGTTGGGCAAACACGGCTCTTTGAGGCGAGATGACTGCCAGAAGAAGCGTGCAGGCAAGGTCCCGATTTTCGCATTCCAGGACCGCGGCGCGGTCGGCCACACGCTCTGCACACGAGTCAAACCAGAGATGCAGGGACTCTTCCTGCACGTTGGCAATATCGCCTTCGCGTTCAATGTGTCGGCGTACGACCTCGACGGCGGCGTCACACGCTATTCTGCTGCCCTGTGCGCTGTGCTTCGCTGATCCCGCGCCGTCAGCAACAGCGACGATGAGAATCGTGCCAGAACGTGAAGGAAGAAACTGAACGCTATGCGCATCCTGACAAGGCGTTCCCGACTTCTCATGGGCAAGCCCGGCGATAGAAGCCTCCGCGTGTCGCCACTCGTCTACGGCTACTGACTCGACTGTCATGTCAGGCGTGAGTGCGGTTGGCTCCGCGTGCATCCCGCCTCAAATGCTGGCCCAACCTACCGGTACGGGAAGATCTACCTTGTCTCCCGGCGCCGATGCCGACACGCGTTTCATCGATGCAGACAGCCAGGCAAACATCTCGCGAAACCGGAGACCCTCCAGCTGCATGGGTCCGCGAGGGGCGATCTGTGCAAGGACATCCATATCGGCACCCTTCACACCCACAGCGAAGAACGCGAACTTGCTCGCGGCCTCTCCCTCACGCACGGCCATGGCAGCGTTTTTCCATGCATCCGTTGGAGCGCCGTCAGTGATCAGGAAAATCCACGGTCGAAAGTACATAATTCCGTTTTCCTGATACACACGCTTTCGATCCTGAACAAGCTGAATAGCCTGCAGGATTGCGGCTCCCATCGGCGTATCTCCTTGAGTGGTTAGATGCGGCGGCTGGTACGACTCAGCCCCCACAAAATCTTGGAGCACGGACACCGGACCAAAGGTGACCATTGCGACTTCCGCCCTCCTCGCAGCCTGGGGATCAGCAAGAAGCTCTTCGCGGAAGAACTGAAGGCCGTCGTTGAGCTGTTGTATCGGCGCGCCACTCATTGATCCCGAAACATCGAGAACTAGTACGCATGGGCAGCGGGGGTCAGGATTGCTCGCGAAGCTGTTTGTACCAAACGGGATTTGCACGGCCTCTCCTGTTAGTGTCTCGAGCGCTACTTTGGTTGCCGGTCGCTGAATCTCGATCTGGCAAGGGATTCGGAGCGGTCAAACGTACCTGTCTTCCGAGCCAAGACAAGCGCTGCGCTTGTTTACGGATCGGTGCTTCTCGTTGGTGCGGTTCAACCACATCCGGTGCTTGCCGTTCTTCGTCCACGAGGTTAAATGTGTGCTCCCGAACGGCCCCAATGAGGTGTAAATGTTCTTCCTTACCGCGGCCGATACGGAGCGCTTAAACATTCGTGGGTCGCGAGATCCGCTTGGACTCGTGCCGATTTGGGGCGACTTCGGTCGCAAGGTCGTAGAGAACCTGACCGGGGCCTCCAATTCCGCCCGCGGCTTCACGACGCTCCTCCTCGGACTTCATTTCGCTGAACGTGTGTCTGCCGGCCTCCCGGACCGGGAATCAGTACGACTTGCTGCGTTCTTGAAATTCGAGCAGTTGGCAGGTTTCGCTCGATTCATTCGGAACGAGGACGCGAACACCCGTGGCATTACCCAGATCAAAAAGCGCCTAAGTGATGGGGAGGGGCGGCGCATCAGAAGTGGGGCGGCCCAGGAGCTTCAGATCCTCAGTAACCAGACTACCTACGGCATTTGGGGGCTATTCATCACCCCAGCCATAGACTCCGGACTGGTGGTGCCAAAAGACCTCACACTGACGGCAGCCAGCCGCGAGCTTCTGGACCGCGACTATCTCCCCATGCTGCGCGCAGGGAGCCGCGATGAGGGCGCCACAATCGAGACGATCCTCTCAAAGGCGGCCAGCGAGGTCGAGCCCCAAGGCCGTCATGCCGGGTTGTTCGAGGCGCTGGGCAAGATCCTGTCACCGTCATTTCGAAAGGCAGAACAGCAGTTCTACCATACACATCTCATTCTTGGCGGCGAAAAGGCCCGAAAGCAGGGATGGCAGCCGCGCTTTGCGGAACTGATGGAGGCCGTTCTGCCCAAGGACGAGTATTTCGACCACAGATCACTGACGCGACTGATCAAAGCCGCCAACGCTCCGACGGACGGGCCGCTGCGCGATCAGTTGGTACGCATCAGGGATCTGGAGGGGTTGCTCGTCGCCTCGGCCAACCTGTTTGGGTTCCTGCAGCACCGTGACAAGGCCAAGGTGCTCGATGTCGTCAAGGAACTCCGAAAGGAGTGGGGAAAGGGACTGCGCCACGTGCGCCGCGCAGAGATCGCGGATATGGCACCCGACCTGTGCCGAATTCTCGGCAACCAAGCTGCTGGCGAGCGGCTTGTTGCTCTCGCCGCCACCCTGAACTCCGGCAAGTGGGAAGAGGCAATCGATCTTACCCTGGCGCACAATCAGTTCGTGATGAGCTCCCGGAACGGGTCACAACCGTGGATCCAGCGTTCCGGTGAAAAGCTGGACGTGCGCTATCGCGGCGACTCGCACCCTGCCCTGCTCGCGCCGGCCGACTTGGCGGAACAGTGGCGCAGCACCTTCTATCTGAATCCGCTCAAGTTGGTGAGCGACCAGCTTCGGGGTCGCGCTTGATGACAGGCATCCCAAACGCAGTGCTGTCGCAGCACGTGCGAGAGAGCCTGAGCGGCAGGTGCGTGACTGCTGCCGTCTTCATGACCTACACGCTTGAGCCGGAGTTCTTTGAGGAGGAGATCGTCACGCTGCTCGCGGGCGATGCGCTCCTCCAGGAACCGAAGCTTCGGCTGTGGCAGCTCGAGGAAGCCCTGCGGGGGGCCATCGGGCCGATCGCGGTCTATTACGACCAGGTCGGACTCCGGCCTGACGCCGGCAAGAAGCTGGATATTCGCTACGTCCCGGTGCGAGCGAAATCCGGCGTTTTTCATCCCAAGCTCGTGCTCTTGCTCACGGTGCCGACCGACGATGGCAGCAAGCTCAAACCAGCCCTGGTCTGCGGGGTTCTTTCCGCCAACCTGACGAAGAGCGGATGGTGGTCCAGCCTTGAAGCTGCGCACTTCGAGTTCATAACGGCCGGAGATCGTTGCAGCTTCCGGGATGATCTTCGTCGCTTCCTCAAGGAGGTGCGGCAGCTGGGCGGTCGGGATCAGGACCATGAGCCGCTCGATGCTATCGACGTCTGGCTCAGGAGGGAAACGCAGCAGACCGAGCACCGGACGACCGACGGTCGTTTGCGCCCCCAGTTGATCGCGGGCACTCGGCCATTGCTGGAGTTCCTTCGCAATACTCGCGGCGACGAGCTGACTGGCGCCTCGCTCGAAGTGATCTCTCCCTTCCTCGACGAAAAGCGACCGAGTGCGTTGAGCGCCTTGATCGACGCCTTTGGGATACGCGAGACTCGCGTCTTCCTGCCTGCGGCTGATGATGGCACCGCCAACGTCGAAGGGGCATTGTACGATGAAGTGCGATCGCTACCTGGTTGTTCCTGGGGGCGCTTGCCCCCGGACCTGCTCAAGCTTGGAAAGGAGACGAATGCGCTGTCGCGAGGCGTGCACGCGAAGGTCTATCGTTTTCTGAAGCGGTCCAAGCGATACGAGGCAATCCTCGTCGGCTCGCACAACCTCTCCGTACCGGCTCACGGAGCCGGTCGAAACGTCGAGGCATCCTTCCTCATCGAGCGCGAAAGCAGCGGTGCCGTGGATTGGTGGCTGACCACGGATACCAAGCGACCAAGGGCCTTCAAGGTCGATCTCGGAGACGAGGACGTGAACATGGAGGCGTTCGTCCCGCTTCAGGTGAGCTACGACTGGACGACGCAGCTGCTCGAGGTTCGGTGGGGCGGCAAGGACGTGTCACCACGCTTGCGCGTGGAGTCTGCGGGTTCGGAGATCTTTACCCTCGAGAATCTCGGAGTCGGGGAATGGACTTCACTTGATCGTGAGCGCGCGATTGCGCTGGAGAAGATCCTCATCAGCACGACACTACTTCAGGTCGTCCATGATGATGGTAGCCGAGGATCGATCTTGGTACAGGAATACGGGATGAACCGTAAGCCGAGCCTGGTAGTATCCTGGACGATCGCCGACGTGCTCGAATACTGGTCTCGGCTGACTGCCGAGCAGAAGGCGGCCTTTCTCCTGGATCGTGGTGGGAATATCCCGGAGGGGTTTGTGGAGGGTGCCGAGCGTACGAGCCGGCTGGAGCGTCTGGACAACTTCTTCACGACCCTCGCCGGCATCTTCCACGGTTTCGAGATGCTGCGAAAGCAGGTGCTTTCCAGCATTGAGGCAGGCCACGAACGACAGGCAGATTACCTCCTGTTCGGCAAGCGACACGACTCATTGCCTGTCCTCGTTGACCGAATCATTGAAGCCGAAGGCGAAACGGATGTGCTTCAGTCCTACCTGCTGCTCCTGAGCACGCGACAGCTTGCCCGCGAGTTGCGGAACGTGAAGCTGCCATTTTTCGAGGCGCATCGCTCGGAGTTCAACAGGCTGATCGACCGCACGAAGCACGCAGAAATCCTGAGCGCGAAACTCGAGCTGGGTTCGGACGGGCAGGCGTTCATCACGTGGTTCGAGGGGCACTTCCTGAAGAACCTGCGTTTGGATGAGGCGTCCGTTGCCTGAGCGAATCGACGTCGCCACGGCTCGGGAGCTATTGGACTTTGCCGCCGGCGCTGCTGGCGGTGTCGTAAGTACCGCAGTGGCGGAGGAACAGTTGTCCGGCGCGGTGGCGCTTCACAACATGCTGCAGGACCAGAATGTGGCCTACCTCGCAGACGAGGTGGGCATGGGCAAGACCTATGTTGCCCTTGGCACAATGGCACTCCTGCGGCATTTCCGGCCGGAATTGCGTGTCATGGTCCTGGCGCCGAAGGAGAACATCCAGAACAAGTGGATGAAGGAATGGAGAAACTTCGTCAGCCGGATCGTGCGCGTGGAGGACCTGCGCGTGAAGGGGCTTGGCGGGCATCCGGCTCGTGCGCTCGTGAAGGTCAACTCGCTTGTCGATCTCGCGACAGAGGCATCAAACGATCCGGATCGGGACTTCTTCGTAAGACTTACGAGCTTCAGCCTTCCGATTGTCGGGGCTGACGCCACGCTCGACAAGCGCCGCAAGAGCCTGCTGCGCACCGTTCCATGGTTACAATCGGACTTACTCGATGCGCGGAAGGAGGGTTACAAACGCAACTTTGCCCGCGCGGTGAATTGTGCCCTGCCTGACATCGACCTTCTGATCGTCGATGAAGCACACAACCTGAAAGCCGGCTGGAAGGAACGCTCGTCGTCCGTCAGGAACATGGTGCTTGGTTGCACCCTGGGCGGTCGGCACATCGCCGAGGATACGGCGCAGTTCAAGGGGTACCGGCGACGCATCAAGAAGGTGTTGTTCCTAAGTGCGACTCCGATCGAGTACGAGATGCGCCAGCTCTGGAATCAACTCGATCTCTTTGGCTTCAGCGCCGGGTGGGATGAGTTGCGCGACGCCAGTCTCGATCACGAGCAGCACCGGGCGGTGGTTCGGCGACTCCTGATTCGCCGCACGGCAGAGCTTTCGTCGGGTGATAGGCGACTGACGAAGAGTGAGTATCGGCGCGAGTGGCGCGGCGGCGGGATCGCGACGCATGACGAACCGCTGCGTCCTGCGACCGACAGGCAACGGCTCGCGGTCGCACTTGTCCAGAAGAAGGTTGCGGAGCTGCTCGGGTCAGGCGTGCACAATCATTCGTTTCAGGTCGGACTTCTCGCGTCATTCGAGAGCTTCCTCGAAACGGTGAAGAGCACAAAGTTGCGCCCGAGCGATGTGCCTGAAGAGGAAGGAGAGGATACTGCTGAAGACGCCGCCTTTCATCGAACGCCTGAGGAGATCGCGTCAGGGCGGGAGTCGCGCCGAGATGGTGCGGATATCGACGCCATCAACACGTTGGCGAAAGACCACCTGAAGACACTGGGTACAGAGATGCCGCATCCGAAGATGGATGCGATTGTCGCCGAGTTGGCACAGTCATTTGTAACCGGTCGAAAGGCGCTGGTTTTTGTTCGACGCGTCGCCTCAGTTGACGAGCTGCAGCGTAAGCTGGAGGAGAAGTACGATGAGCTGCTGTTTGCTCGCCTGCGGGCGGCGTTGCGTGGTGCCACGCTCCAGTCACAGATAGAAACGCAGATCAAGACCTATCTGGCTGAACGCGCCGAAGCGCGTCATGGTATTCGCGCGCGTGACGAATTCAGGAATACTGTTGCCGAGGACGGAGAGCAATCCAGCATTGACAGCTTCTTTGCATGGTTCTTTCGTGGCAAGGGTCCTGACGGTGTAAGAAGTGGGGCGAGCATTGCTCTCGACCTCGAGAAGGCGAGTAGCGCGTACTCCACGCTCCTGGAGGACAACTACGTCACGGCTGTCCTCGGAGTCTCGACCGATCGAGTGATCGCCGAGATGGCGCGCGTGCTTGGGATTTCGGAGGCCGACGTCGTCACGCGTGTAGAGCGCCAGGCAGCACGATATCTCGGAGCGAAGAGCGCGGTAGTGCGCAGCCGCGTTCGGATGCGTGCGTTTCAGGCCGGTGCGCTCTACCTGCTCGGTGCGCTCGAGGATCGGGTCGGAGCGGATGCTCGCACGATTCTTCGAGATGTCTTCGTGATTCCCATTCGGGATGAGCGGATTGACCGGGTCGAGAAGGGCGCGGAACAGTGGCTCGCGGAGCGCACCCTCTTTTCAGAGCTGCGTCTGCGACCAGTGCTACTGAAACATCTCTGGCCGCAGCGCGCCACTGGTGATTTCGCGGCGATCCTGCACGAATGTGAGCTCAGGAGGGAATTCGTTTCGACGATGATCAGAAAGGGACATCCGATCATCGATATTTTCATACTGATCGCAAATCGACTCGAGAGCATCAGGAAAGGTGCGCGAGAAATCGCCGAAATGGAGCTTCCGAATCTGGCTGGTGAGATCCTCGACGAACTCGAGCGACAGCGGGTCGAGGAGCCGGCACAATTCAATTCGTTCCAGGAATTGGCGGAGAACGCCGCCAATTTCCACCTCATCGTGCAGCTGAACGCTCCGGATCTTCTGGGCGCGGACTTGAGCCGGGTACCAACAATCCTCGGAAAGACGTTGCGCGCACAGCGCCCTGTGGCCGGGATGGCCGGGAAGGTCAATGGCGAAGTAGTGAAGCAGTTCAGGATGCCGGGATATCCACTCATTCTTGTCACTACCGACCTTCTCAAGGAGGGCGAGGATCTCCACACCTTTTGCTCCAGCGTCTATCACTACGGAATCGCCTGGATGCCCTCGGAATTGGAACAACGGGTTGGGCGCGTTGACCGGGTGGGTTCCCAGACGGAACGGCGGCTTGGAAGCGATACGGCGACGGGCTCTGATAATGATTTGCTACAGGTCTATTATCCGCATCTGAATGATACGGTCGAAGTTCTGCAGCTCCGTCGTGTCTACGAGCGCCTCAATCGCTTCATGGTAATGATGCACGAAGGACTAGGGACACCGCGGAAGGAGCGCGCTGATGTCAGTGTGATGGAAGAGGGGATTCGTCACGTTATCGATATCCAGGCTATTCGAACTCCCCTCCGAAGCGCATTCCGGGTGATACCTGACATGGTCAAGGGTGCGAGGCGGCCACTGGCGGTGAGTGCAGAGGACGCCGCTCGTATGCGTGAGCGGCTGGACGCGATCGAGATACTCGCCAGTCAGATGGGCGCGAGGGGTGTACACCGGAAGGAGACATGTCAGGTCGTGGGCGAAATGATCCTGGAATCGCGCGTTCAGCCCTTTGCTCTTTTGCTTCGGTCTTTGCGCGGACGTCCCGTGCTTCGATGTGTCAGTCCGATTGGCAGTGTGACAATGGATAGGTGGGATGACGATCTCGCTGTGTCAATGCTGGGCGTGCCCTATGCACGGCTGGCACTCGAGCGAAATGAGCGGTACGAGTCGTACGACGTTGCGATCGAGGGCGACGTTCTTCTTGGACCTGTTGAGAACGATCTGGAACGTGCAAAGGCGCTCATACTGGCGGTGGTCACCACTGCAGATCGCATGGAGAAAGTACTTCTTGAGCGAGATGCCTCGATGGCGGTGCTATCCGCGGGTCTCGACGCAGAGGTGGACGTTGCGCGGTGATTGGAAGGAACTCGCCAAGCGGGCGGGCTACCGCGTCGATTCGTCAGACTCCATCACGGTGACGCTTGACGGTGGCAGTGTGCAAGTAGTGAGGTTTCGCCTTGAGGAGACCGAGCAAGTGCTCCGGGCCAGCTCAATCATTGCCCGCCGGTCAGTCCTTGCGGCGGCAACGAACGATTCATCCTATCGGTATGCGTGGGAGCGGAATCGCCTCAGTGATCTCGTCGGATTTACGGTTGACGGACGTGGTCGGCTCATCGGCGAAACCTGGATTCCCTTGGATGAGCTGACGTCTGAGGAGTTTGGTCTCTATTTGTCGGAGTTGGCTCGTGTGTGCGATTGGCACGAGTTCCGGTTGTCCGGCGAAGATACGTTCTAGAGTTGATAAGATCTTCCTAAAGGGACAGTTGCTAGATGGCACCAATTGTCGGTGTGGAATCCGTCGTATTCACGCAGTGCGATGGACGATCATCTTGCCGTGCTCCTGACGTGGGCACGCCCCTTCGATGACGAGAGGGCCGAGGAGGACGACCTGTATGTCTGGTGTTCCAGACCATATCGGTGACGGCACCGATATGACCGCGCCTCTGCGGGCAGAAGTTCCAAAATGGAACGACTCGAATCCGGGCAGTGTTCGTGTGCCGGTAGTGTGTCCGTGTCCTTCCCGGAACGCAGCTCTCAGAGTGGCGGATGCAGATACACTTCGATGGGAAGCGAGGAGAGATGTGCTTCCACGCACGCGATCATGGAAATATCATTCCCCATCGAAGATTCGGGACAGACCATAGACGCAGGCGCCCCGGATATTCTCCGGGATGAGTGTCCGGTTCGCCGGAATTCGTGCCGCTCCGCGAATTGTCTCAGTCACGCTGCCGAACTGCTCCCGGTGGAGGTGCTGGATGTCCTTCACAACCTTCAACGTTAGCGTCGGAACGAGATGGTCCAGCCAGAGGGCCTCAGGGAGTCAAGGTTGCTGGCGAATAATTCCAAAGTGTCATGGATGTAAAGGATGTCCTGGGATTGTTTGTCCGGCTTTCGAGCCGTTTGTATCAGGAGCTTCTGCGCGATGAAGCTCACAGGATTTGCAATCATCACCTTGGCTGACGTCGTTCTTGACGTACCTGTACCCACGTCGACCATGACCCCCCATGGCCGCATGAGCAGCAGATCGAGATGCCGAAGCTTCTGCACGGTGATTCCAGCTTTGATGCCCGTGGCGTCCTGCTTGCCGCGCCGCTTGTATTCACTTCCTTACAGAGGCGCAAGGAATTCTGCGTAGAAGCCCTGCTCCTCGCCGCCGAGTCGGTATTCGGCGATAGGAGGAGTGTGGTCGCCTGATAGGTGTTCCTCGAAGCTCGCGGCCCGTAGGGCGGCGCCGATATCGCCCTCCAATGGCGCGTTCAGCGAGAGGGCGACATCGGCGTCCCTCGTCAAAATTGGCGAATAGGCGGGCACGGTCGCAAGCGGGTGCAGTCGGTGGAGCTGATGCGCCCAGCCACCGACGATGACGAGATGGCCGAGCCATGGGCGCAACGCTCCCAGCAATCGCGCGAGCGCGGCGCTGTCATCGATTGGCATGCGCGCCCGAGATGAGCTTGTCGAGAATACGGCGTTGAATCAGATCCGCCTGTTCGGCTCCGCGTGATGGGCTGTTGGAGACATCGAGCCAGACCTGGAGAATGTCGCTCACCGGCGTGTCGTTGACGCGCACGAGTCCGCGATAGACTGATTGCGGTGCCGGCGCCTGTCGGAGCAGGATGTCCGGCTGTTCGCCGGGGCCGGCGACAACGATGTTCTTCCACTCCGCGATGCTCGCCGGATCAAGCCGCTGCACATACACATGTGGCAACACTCCCTGCACAAAGCCGAATCCCAGTGCTTTCGCGGCGGCAAAGAGGGCGAGACATCCGCGCCCGCTGCGTAGCGTGCGCGCCAACTCCTTCTGGGGATCACCGCGAAGCAGAAAGCGAACGGGAACTTCAATGACTCGTCGCGCCGCTGCCTCTCGCCAGCGCCGAAACAGGTCTCCGCGACGGACCAGCTCGAGCGACCCACTGGATTCATGGAGGTATCCGTCGCGCTCGAGCTGCTGCACAAACCGGAATGCACTCATGACCGAGACGTTGGCCGCGCGCGCGAGCTGTGACGCGTTCTGGTAACGTATCCTTGGTGCGCTGAGCAGTTTCTCCGGAAGCTCAGTAGCAAGCAGGACCTTGAGCATCCATTGGTTCAGGTCAGAGAAGATATCCGACTGACCCTGGACTGCCGAGCGGATTCGCGCGGGGGCGGGACTATGCTCAGCGCTGAGGTGCTCGAGCTGGGGTCCACGAAATTCACGGAGTCCCTCGAAGTCGATGACTCCGATGGCGGCTTCCGGAGCAACGTCCGCCGCGAACTTGAGCACCTGTTCCGCCGCGCGTGGCGCAATTCTCGGCGCGGCAATCACTGTGAGTGGCTGGTGCTTGTCTCCCGCCGCCCGCAGGGCTTCGAGGTATGCTTGCGACCACAAGGGGATAAGCCGGTCGGCGCGCCCTTCCGCTGCGGCCTTTACCTGGACGAGAAGTGTCGTCCGGCCTCGGCGCACGATGAGGTTACTTCCCGCGGAATCGGGACGTTCGTCTCGGCGTACGCGCCAGTCGGCGTGCTCGAAGAGGTCGGCGATGATGGCCTCTGCGCGGCTGCCGCGGGAAGCGGCATCGGACCTGACGTCTGGCTCGTCCATGGCGTTGGCAATGATTTGAGGTATCGTGGCCATGGTGGTTATCATGGCCATGTTATTTACTTTGGCCATGATATACCTGCAACCACGTATGGGCAAGAGCCTTGAAGCAGTATTGAGCTCGGTCGGCGCGGCTCGGAAAGTCTGATACATCGCATGGCACATTGAATGACAGGTCGCGACTCTTCCCCCTTGCCTTCGAGCGTCGTACAACTGTCCGGAATCAGGCCGACGCCTCCCATTGGTATTGTATTGTCAGGTTAAATGGTATAGTGAACTGGACGACTTGCTGCAGCAGCTCCCGGCGGTCTGTCTCGAAGGGCTAAAGGGCGTGGGCAAGACGGCCAGCGCCGAGCGGCGGTCAGTCACCAGAATCCGGCTGGATGAGCCGGCGCAGCGCGTGGGGCGTCCTCGCGCCGCCCGTTGGGCATCGCGGTGGTGGGTGGCCTGCTCTTTTCGCAGCTCATCACGCTCTACGTGACACCGGTGTTCTATACCTATCTCAACGGCTTCAACCGCCGCGTCGAGGGTGGGCTGTCGCGTGAAGAGGCCAGGCAGGAGAGTGTGGCTGGCCAGCCACATCCTGTGGGTTGACGGCGCTTGTCATCTCGCAGGCGCGTAGCGCCTGTCGGGATTTTCGCTAGAATGGCCACTCAGCCAGTATGGTGTCTCCTGACAGCGGCTGCGCCGCTGCGGGATGACAGCGGTGTCATCCTGCAGGCGCTCTGCGACTGACCCCGTTGTCATCCCGCAGGGCGCGGAGCGCCTGTCGGGAGATTCTGTACGGGTCTTTTCGCCTGAATGGCCACTCAGCCAGTATGGTGTGTCCCGACAGCGGCTGCGCCGCTGCGGGATGACAACGCGCGTCCCGTTCTTTGCGCCTGGTTGATGAACGGCGGTTGCGTCACTTACCGCGCTGAAACGAGGCGAGTTTCGCCTGCTGCTGCGCCGTGAGCAGGTTCTTTGTCCGAACGAGCAAGGCCACCTGCGCGCGCTTGATCTCCCGTTCCGCGGCGAGCACGCGATCGATCTGCGCCAGTACCTGCGCCTCATTCACCAGCGCCGGCTGCACCAGCTTTTCCAGTTGCTCGGACTCGGCGCTCATCTTGAACTGGAGCTGGATGAAGGTCGCCTGCGACAGCTGCAGCTCGGCAACGATCGCTGCGTGCTGGCTTTCCTGGAGGCCGATTTCCCCCTGATGCGCCATGATCAGGTCTGGTGGAAAGAGATGCTGCGACAATGGATCATCGCCGCCGGCCGGCGTTTGAGGAACATCGATGCAATAGTGGCGTCCCTTCTTCGTTGTGACGACGATCACGCCGTTCCTTGCATCGGCACCATACATCTTTGTGGGGGCGTTACCCTTCAGTATCTCGACGGTCTCGATATCGTTGCGGCTGAGCCCTTCGATCTGGCCGAGGCGCGCACCGTTCATTCGCGCATTGACGGGGACAGACGGTGGTGTGTCGCATCCGTCGCTGACAATCACCCCATCGACCACGATCAACGGCATCGCGGTTGCTGTTCGCTGTGCGGTAAGGGTCGTCGTCGCTGCCAGCATGAGTACCGTTGCGCAGGCCAGTAGTCGCATGATCATTTTCCAGGGAGTGAGGGATGCGCGCTATGCAGGATGGTCGAGCGCATGGTCGGCACGGTGTGAATCAATTCGCTCCCTGGCGTCTTCAGCAGCGACGCCGTGGGGGATCGCCATTCGAGGATCGACATCCCGGTCCGCGGCGGCTCTTTCGGGTCCCTGAGTTGTATCCCTACGGCGACAAAAACTGCGGCGGCCACCGCGGCGACGGCCGCGAGTGCGAACGGACGTGCGTCTCTCACGCGTGGCCTCGCCAGCAATACGTCCACGGCGGGCGCCGCATTCGCATCCGCGTTTCTCAGTGCGGCAAACCGCTTCCGGATATCGTCGTCGCCGGTCATCATCGCTCCATATTCCGCAGCCGGGCTCGAAGATTTGCCTTGCCGCGTTCGTAGTGTGTTCGCGCTGTACCGACCGACACGCGCATCACGTGCGCAGCATCTTCGATCCGCATGTCGTGATAGAACACGAGCTGGAGCACCTCCCGCTGCCTGAACGCGAGCGACGCCAAGGCCGCAACGAGTTCCGCACTGCGCTGCGTGTCGTCGAGCCCTTCGATTGCCGGCTGTTCGAGCGACACCGGAAGTGAATTCGCCTGGTGTTCGCGCCACTGCAGACGAAAGAGCCGACGGCGGCGCTCCTCGATCGACGTGAGACGAATGACGCCGAAGATCCACGTCTTCAGGCTCGCGCGTCCGTCAAAGCTCGCCCGCCCATCGAGCATCTTGAGGTAACTCGTCTGCAGCACGTCCTCGGCCTCCGCCCTGTCTCGTCCACTGCACGCCATCGCCCAGCCAAAGCACTCGGCGTGGTGTCGTTCGATTGCGCGTCTGAGTTCCGGCTCGTCCATGTAGGGCATGAGTGTCGCGAGGGCAACGTCCATATGACGCGATGTGGGCCCACAGATCACGGCTCACCGTGCGCGGCGACCACGCATATTATGACTGCACGAGCCCGCTGCTTACCGTCTCCGGGGAGAGGTGGCGGTCAAGGTGTTCGCGTCGCCGGAGGACGCCGCGCTCGACCCTGCTCGAGCATGCCATGCGGGAGCATGAGACCAGCCGCGGTTCAAGGCGATGCCAGAGGAAGCGCGGCCGAGAACAGGCACGTCGACGCCCGCGACGTTTCCCTCGATGCGATCCTGCCATAGCTCTGCAAGCATGCAAAGTCGCTGCGTGGCTGTTCGCCAGTAGGAGGGGGTGTCTTCCGGACTGCCGAGAGGAACAACACGATAGGTCATTTCACGGCAAATGCCGCGTCCCGATTTCATGAGGCTTCGCGCAGGGATGGGCCACAGGTACGTTCGAGTAGATGCGAATGGGGCTCAGGACGACAATAGCGCTCAAGGGACGACAACTCGCCGCTCGGGATGACAACAATGGCCAAACAACCAGCAGCCGAAATCCTCACGGTGAACGGACGCGAGGTGCGTGTCACCAACCCGGAGAAGCCGTACTTCTCGCGCGACGTCAGGCTCGCCAAGCTCGACGTCGTGCGGTATTACCTCTCCGTCGCCGACGGGGCGCTGGCGGGAATTCGCGATCGACCGATCGTTCTCAAACGATTCGTGGACGGCGCGGAAGGCGAGCCATTCTACCAGAAGCGCGCTCCGGAGAAACGGCCCGACTGGCTCCGCACCACGACGCTGTCGTTTCCCTCGGGACGAATGGCGGAGGAGCTCGTTGTCGACGATGCTGCAGGGCTCGCGTGGATCGTCAACCTTGGCTGCCTCGAGCTGCATCCGCACGCGGTACGCGCGAATGACCTCGATCATCCGGACGAGTTGCGGATCGACCTAGATCCGGGGCCGGGGGTGGCGTGGGACGACGTGCGCCGCGTCGCCATGACCGCAAACGAGCTACTCGGCGAAGTGGGCCTTCGTGGCTGGCCGAAGACGAGCGGGTCGCGCGGCATGCACGTCAACGTGCGCATCGAACAGCGCTGGACGTTCTCCGAAGTGCGGCGCGCGGCGCTCGCGTTCTCGCGCGAAGTGGAGCGGCGTGCGCCGGGTCTCGCGACGTCGAAATGGTGGAAGGAGGAACGGAAGGGCGTGTTCCTCGACTACAATCAGAACGCGAAGGACCGCACGACGTGCTCGGCGTATTCGATTCGCCCGTTGCCGGACGCGCGGGTGTCGACGCCGATTGAATGGGCCGAGGTGAGCGATTGCGACCCGGCCGATTTCACGGTGCTCACGGTGCCGGCGCGGTTTGCGTCAATGGGTGATCCACACGCCAACATGGATGCGGCGGCCGGGTCGCTCGAGGCGTTGCTGGCGCTCGCCGATCGCGACGATGCGGCCGGACTCGGCGACGCGCCGTGGCCACCGCATTTCCAGAAGGCCGAGGGTGAGGCAGCGCGTGTCGCGCCGTCGCGCGCCAAGGGTGTTGCCAAAGGCGTTGCGAAACGCGCGACGTCGAAGATGCCGCTCATCACGATCGCCAACTCGCCAAGCAAGGACGCCGCGCTCGCGGGACTCGAGCGATGGAAGGCGAAACATGCGGAGGCCGCATCGCA
Source organism: Gemmatimonadota bacterium (assembly GCA_028287285.1). GTDB lineage: Bacteria > Gemmatimonadota > Gemmatimonadetes > Gemmatimonadales > Gemmatimonadaceae > AG11. Next base: position 16,720 of record JAQBPY010000003.1, on the reverse strand, counting down.
CCTCGCGGTAGACGACGTGTTGATCGATGCGATGCGTGGCCGGTCGTCGACGTGGACGCGCGTTCGCGTCAACCTGCGACACGTTGCCGACGCGATGCGCCCGCCGCAGGAGACGCCCGACCCCGACGACGACCCGACACGCGAATTCCGGGAGAGGACAAAGAAGCCGCGGCCGCAGTAGGGGCTACGCCGCCGCAGGCGGTCCGAACCATGTGGTCAGCGCGTCGGTGAGCCCCACCTGCGTCTGGTCGCCCACCCAGGCCACGTATCCGTCGGGGCGAATCAACACGGCGACAGGAGCGGAAACCGCTCCGAGTGCCGGAAGCTCCCACGCACCGTCGCAGGCGGCGTCGATCGATTGAACGCGATGGGCCCAAGGCGTGATGTCGACGCTACCGGGCTCCCCAAGGTTGAGGAGCACGGGCCGAGCGCCGTGCAGCAGAGTGAAGACGCGCAGCGGGCCGTTGGCGGTGACGAGATCCAGATCGGGCATGCGGCGCCCGAGCAGCGGGTGGCCTGGCCCAAGGTCGTAGTGAATGCCCAGGCCGGTCATCATCGCGGCGAACCGCTTGCGCGGCTCGTCCATGCTCAGCAGCTCGGCCACGATCTCGCGCAACGCCTCGAAGCGGTCGTCGGCGCGCATGAGTGCGGTCTGCGCCCTCGTATTGCGCAGCACGCGCGCAGCGATCGGGTGACGCTCGGCATGGTAGGTGTCCAATATGGTGTCAGGCGACGTTCGCTTGATGACCTGGGCCAGCTTCCATCCAAGATTCACCGCGTCCTGCACGCCGGTGTTGAGGCCCTGTCCACCAACGGGGGAATGCACATGGGCGGCATCGCCCGCAAGCAGGACGCGCCGGTCGCGGTAGGCTGCAGCCTGTCGAGCCATGTCGGTGAACCTGGTGATCCAGGTGAGACTGTGCATTCCGTAGTCGGTCCCGCATAGGGCGATGAGTGCCTCGCTGAGATCGCGCAGGGTGGGTTCGCTCGTTCCGACGGTCGGTTCGGTGACCATGACCCGTACCGGTCCGCTCTCCGCGTAGATGACCTGGCCGTCGCGGATCGTGTACTCCGCCCTGCCGAAGGAATGGATGCCCAACGCCGTTCGATGGATGCCCAACGGCGGCTCCTCGGTCATCTCCACCTCGGCGAGAACGTTGCTCGTAGTCGGATTCCAGCCGGGGAACTCGATGTCGGCTGCCTTACGCACCAGGCTGCGTCCTCCGTCGCACCCGACGAGGTATTGCGCGCGCAGCGACGGGCCGTCGGACAGCTGGACGTCGACGCCGGTGTCGTCCTGCGCGAAGCCGGTCACGTCCCGTCCGCGATAGAATGTCACCGGCAGCTCACCGACCCAGCCGGCGAGTATGCGCTCGATGTGGTTCTGCCACAGCGCGAGCCCGTACGGGTGCCGAGTGGGGAAGTCGCTGATGTTCAACCGGGTCGCGGCGAAACCCGCGACTTGAGCCACCTGTCCCTCCGCGAGGAACCGGTCCGCGATTCCGCGCTGATCGAATACCTCGATGGTGCGTGAGGACAGGCCTCCTGCGCGCGAGCCGGCGAGATCCTGGTTTACGCGTCGCTCGACGACGGCGACGTCGATGCCTGCCAACGCCAATTCGCCCGCCAACATCAGCCCCGTTGGACCGGCTCCGGCAATCACCACTGCGTGTTCGGTCATCGCGACTCCTGGTTCAGAATGAGCGCGAAGTTTGAGCCCGCCCGGGGGGCTTGCCGCAAGCCCCCTGGTGCGGTATAAGTTGGAAGTGGGGAGAAGGGCGGCGGCTAGACGCCGAAGATTTCCTGCAACTCCTGCGGCGCGACGACCTCGAGCTGCGCGAAGGTGCACTCGCGCGGCGGCTTGTCCGCCCTCCAGCGCCGAAACTGCGCCGTGTGGCGAAAGCGGCCGCCCTGCATGTGATCGTACGCCACCTGGGCGACGAGCTCCGGCCGTACCGGTTCCCATGACGGATCCTTACCCGCGCTCCAGCGGCTTTGCGCGCCGGGCTTTCGCTGCGGAGTCTCGGCCGATTGTGCGTTCGCCCAGCTCTTCCAGGGGTGCGTCTCGACGGCGTTGTCCCGATAGGGCGCGAGCAGCTCGAGGAGCTCGCGTCGCTTTGCCATCGTGAAGCTCGCGCAGACTCCCACGTGCTCGAGGCTGCCGGCGTCATTGTACAGGCCAAGGAGCAATGAGCCCACGGCGGTATCATCGCTGTTCTTGTGCCAGCGAAAGCCCGCGACGACGCAATCGCAGTCACGCTCGTGCTTGACCTTGAGCATGGCGCGTTTGTTCGGGAGGTACAGCGCGTCTTCGGCCTTGGCGATCACGCCGTCCAGACCCGCCCCCTCGAAGCGCGAAAACCAATCGGCGGCGACGTCGCGGTCGCGGGTGGCCGGGGTGAGATACAGGCGTCCGTCAACGTTCGCGAGGATGTTCTCCAGCGCCGCGCGCCGCGCCTTGAATGGCGTGTCGCACAGGCTCTGCGTTCCGTCGGACAGGCAGTCGAAGACGACGACGGAGGCGGGCATCTCGTTCGACAACAGCGTGACGCGTGACGCGGCGGGATGCAGCCGCAACTGGAGTGCGTCGAAATCGAGCGTGCCGTTCCTGGCGATCACGATTTCGCCGTCGAGCACGCAGCGTGCGGGCAATTGCGCCTTCAGCATCTCGACGAGCTCGGGAAAATACCGGTCGAGCGGCTTTCCGTCGCGGCTTTGAATCAACAGCTCGTCGCCGTCGCGGAAGATGAGGGTGCGAAAGCCGTCCCACTTTGGCTCGAAGATCCAGCCGTCGCCCGGCGGAAGGTCGCTCGCGCGACTTGCGAGCATGGGGAGGACGGGCGGATTGACGGGGAGATCCATTCCTCAACGTACGTCGGGCGGGCCGGTGCGGGAATTGGGCGCGTGGAGTGGGTACGACAGCAGGTGCTCTGGGGCCGGTGCTGGGGTGAGACAGGTCTGGCCGTAGCCCGCCAAGTCAGGGCACAATCACTGTCGAGTATCTCCCGACATTCGCTTCGCTCATGCGGGATGACATTCGCTTCGCTCATGCGGGATGACATTCGCTTCGCTCATGCGGGATGACATTCGCTTCGCTCATGCGGGATGACATTCGCTTCGCTCATGGGGGATGACAGTTCGCCCGCTCATGCGGGATGACAGTCGGGGATGGCAGTCGCTTCGCTCAGGGCTTCTTCATGGATGGACTAGCCTCCTTACGCGGTATGGTTCGGACGGCCGGCGCGGCGGACACGCACGCGCGCCACGAGCCGCGGGACACGGCGAGATCCGCGGTGTAGGCAACCAGGCTGTCGCGCGACGTACCTGAACGCAACTGTCGCAGCATCACGCCTTCGTCCGGCGTTGGAGCAATGGTCTGCTGCGAGAAGGCAGCAGTCTGTCGACAGAGGAACAGGGACGCCAGCGTGCTCACATAGGCCGAGTCGCTGAAGGACACCCGCGACGACTTGAACGCGCGCTGCGTAAGCTCGATGATGGAGGTCTGGTCCGTTTTCACGGTGCGCCCGGTGGCCTGGGTCAACTGGGAATACGCCACATTGGTTGCCCGAGCGAGATTCGTCGTGAAGGTCCTGAACGTCGAGTCACTGATCAGGGTGTCGGGAAAGACACTGGCCCGAGGGGTGACTGTTACGAGAACCGAATCGCGGTGAATGCCACAGCGAACTTCCATCCACCCCAAGCCCGTGGTCTGGCCCGTCAGCTGGTTCTCTCCCACCAGGCCAAATATTCCCTTGCTCGTGGCAAGTGGCAGAAGCGTGAGCGGAGCTTTCGGATTCTTTCCAACGACGGTTCTGATCTCGCCAACCCCCACGCTAACGCCGCCGGGAGGCAAGTAGCTCGAGCACGCCGACATCATCGGGGGAGGGGTGCTCCCCCGCACCGCAGAGAAAGAACCTCGAAGTCCATCAATCGTGAGCGTGCCCGTGATGCGGTCTCGAGCAGGGGACACGTGAAACGTGAGGAGCGAGCCATTGGGCAGCGTAACCCGAAGCGAGTCTCGCCTGGAGTCAAAGGATGCAATGAAGCGGTCCGTATTGACGGAATCGATCTCTGCTCGCTCAGCCCTGTCCGTGCCTGCGGTGCGACGTGTCAGCGTGATGCTCCCCACATAGGACGTTGCGGACCGCCGGCTGAGCGACAGCACGAAGACGCCACCGGCACCGGAGGCGGCGCGAGCCGTTCCGGCGTACGAGGGCGCAAGGATCGAGTCAGCCACCTCCACCAGGACTGAATCGACCATGTTTCCAACGTCTGCTTTTACGTATGCGCGGCCCGGAGACTCCGCCGTTACCACAGCGGTCCCTCCCGTGGAGCCAAGGAGCACGACGCCGCCTGGAGTGACACTCCAGCGAATGTGACGAGCAGGGTTTGGGCCGTCCAATATGAACGGCACTTGTCGCTGCTCCCCGATGTCCATGCGCATTGGGGGGCCCAGCTGGACTATATACTGATCAGTAATGCTCCCGTTCTCCCGGAGACTCGCGTATATCGGGAGATGCCTGGCGAGCCATGCCAGCTGACGCGGATCGCCGGCACAGCCCTGCGTGGTGATCGTGTCCGGCGTCACCTGAATCCAGTCCGCACCCAGCAGAGCCAGCTGCACAACGGGTACGGCCGCCTTGAACAATGGAAGCGCCGCCAGCGGAACGAACAGCCGCAACGAGGTATCCGACGTCATCACGGCTCGCTTTCGCGCAATGGCGGCGGCACGACCGACCGAGTCTTCCGGCACCGGCTCAATGAGCGTCCTCTCGGCGCTCGACAGCGCGTGATTCGCCACGTACACCGGTGCCAAATCCGTAAATGCTGTCATCGTGGTCCTGCCAACGAGTACCCATCCCGCCACGGACGGGGTCAAGACACCCATTGAATCGATACGGGCACGCGCTGGGTCGCAGACGAACCAACGCCCTTCTGTCGTGGAATCAACGTTGAATACGCTCTGGCCGAGACTGGATGTGTCGTTGAGCGACACGATGAACGGACGATGCAACCGTAGCGCAGGTGCCCTGGATGAGTCGCTGACCACGTGCAGCACGGTCATCACGTGATAGCGGCCCGCGGCGGTGTGCGCGTACCCGTCGCCGGCTGAATCGAGCTGAATGGTGGCGCGTGAGGTCAGGTGCGTGGAGTCGAACGTGAACGAATTCGTCGGCTCTACGTGACCCGCGACGGACTCCAGGCTGGTGCGAACGAGCGGCATTGGGGTGGTGGAGGAAAAGCGCAGCTCCGAGGCGAGCGTGTGGAGCGCGCCGCGCTGCGAAATGATCACGACGGGGTCCACGTCAAATCCCGTCAGCACAAGATCATCCGAACCTCGCATGAGGCCCAGCGTTCCCATAATTCCAATGATCGCCGCCAGGACGATGGCGAACGAGCTGACGCCCAAGGGAGACAAACCCTCATTGAAGAGAAGTTTCCGGATTCTGGGTGGAAGAACAAACGCCCACCGCGGCGGCCGCACGCTCCGCAGGAGACGAACGACCGTCACATCACCGACCAACTCCGCGGCTGGAATGGTGTCCTGAAGCTCTCCTGCAATCTTCTTTGCCTTATCAGGGTGGTCGCGATACAGAAAGAGCTGGTTGAGGAGAAGCTCCTTCTTCCAGCTCCTGTCCGCCATCGAATTCGGCGTCACCTGCTGCGTTTCGAGCAACCGTACGATCTGCTCCCGCACCGCCCCTTCGGTATCCACGCCACTCTCGGCATCGAGCGCCCGAAGCTTTTTGAGCAATGCAATTCGGAGAGCAGGCGGAAACGCGCCCTTCCTGAACCATGGAAGCCGCGCCACCCGAAGCACGAGATCTTCCGTGAGTGCGAGCGGCTGCAGCACCCGGAGGAACGCCAGGTACAGCGTCAGATTCCATCGAAGCTCGGAGTACACCGCGCACGAGGCGACCCAGCGAAACGCGTTCAGATTGCCGAGGTATTCGTGAATCTGTTCGGGTGTGGTGAAGTCGTCGTCGCGAGGCACTTTCGGGACTTTCGATGATTCCACCTGCTCGCGCAGCGACGGTTCCGTGCCTGCGTCAAAGTGCTCGACCGCGGTGCGGAGCCCCTCGAGCGTGGACGGAAGAATGAGAAGCGTTTCGGCGAGACGGACTTCGCGAACGGACCACTGCACGGGGGGAACTGACGAAAGCAGGGCGCGGTCCTGCCACGACAGAAGCAGCTCGCACCAGTCCGCGAGCTCACCTGTAACCGGACTCAGAAACCCGTCGCCGGTTCCAAAGATCAGCAGCCGTGCTTCCGGATGCCGCTGCCGCAACTCGCCAAGCCGGTACGACGCCCCGGTGGCACGGTCGACGCACACGCGCGGATCGCGATGGTAGTCATACCACGTGATGTACGCACCGGTATCCGACAGCTGCTCGGCAAGGTGCGTGAACAGATACATCTGATGATCGGCAAGCGCAGCGCGCTCGATCAGAAAGACATAGTCAGGGGGCCGGCTGCCGCGATTGAATACCGGTGTCGGCAATCCGAGCGCAGCAATCGTTGCCTTGATCGTGCCCTCGGCGGAAAAGGCGAGCACGTTGGCGCGCTGGCGCCGATGCGCTGCGCGAGCGGTGAGGCGCAGCTCGTCCGACGTATAGGGAACGTCGGGAATGCGTGGGGTTGACACCTCTAGCGCGAACGGCGGAATGGTCTGTGTCTGACGCTCCGCCACCGCGCGGCGGCGCCAGAAGCGAAATGACACGATGCCAGTGGTGGCGAGGATCCAGAGCAGCGTCGCCACCCAGCGGAAGGCTGTGGTATGATTGGCATAGATGCTCTGCGGATCCTCGACCGGAGGCGGTGGCGGAAGCTGCGCGGCGGCAACCACCTGCCGAGGTGCACGCTCGGTCACCGATGTTGTAGGCGCCGCCGCTGTGTTGGTTTCGGTGGTGCTCGGCGCGTCGATCTTTTTTGGTGCCGGGGGTCTGACCGACAGCGACGCAATGAATACTCCGAAGAGCAGTACCAGAACGACAACGAGCTCTCTGGGAAATTCAGCAACACGTGGCGTAACGGATGTCGTGCTGCTGACCCGCCGGATCGTGCCTGCGTCGTCGGGTCCGTGTTCGCCGGGAATGAATTCCGCGTCACGCAGGTATGTGTCGAACTTTTTGCCAAAGTAGTCCTGCTGCTCCGGCGAGGTCGTGATGACGGCGGCCAGCGCCTGGCGAAGCTCGGCTGTCCTGGCAAACGGCCCGATCACGTCCAGCAAACGCTCGACCTTCAGAAAATGATCGGGGCCGAGTGGAATGATGTCGCGGTCAAGGCCGTTGAGGAGGCCAACGCACCACGCGTATTCACGTGCTTCGCGGGACTCGGCGGCAGTCACGATGCTCAAGATTTCGAGTCGGAGTCCTTGACCTTGGCGGCAATGACCTGCGCCGCCTCGATACCCGCCGTGGTATTCTGCGGATTCGCGTCACCCGTTTCCTCCTGGATCAGCTCGAGCACGCGGATCCACGCCAGCAATTCGGCAGTGGCGGGCTTGCGGCGCACCTTGACGCGAATGTCCTCGAACTGCCTGATGGCCGCTCCGATCCATTCGCGGGTGGCACCGGGACGATCGCTGTCGGCACCGAGCCGCAACCGCACGATTGATTGAAGCCCTTCGAAGTCGGGGTACTCGAGATTGTAATAGACGCATCGCCGCAGGAAGGGATCCGGGAGGAGCTTTTCGGAGTTGCTCGTCATGATGACGATCGGACGGAAGTTTCCTGGTGCGCTGAATCGTGCGCCCGTCTCCTTGACCTCGAAGCGCATGTTGTCGATCTCGTCGAGTACGTCATTCGGAAGGTCGCGCGGCGCCTTGTCGATCTCGTCGATGAGAACAACCGACTGGAAGGCCTTGCCGGTGTCCGACGTCTCCTCGCTGGCGCGGCGTATTGCCAATCCGAGCGCCTGATAGGCGATGTAGCTGGTGACGTCGACGGTACCGAACTGTGATTCCCGAAAGTGCCGCAGGGCGTCGTACGTATAAAAGAGATCCTTCGCGGTGGACGTGGTCTTCGTGTTGAACACGAGCGGCTTTCCGTTGGGTGCGCTGCCAAACAGGCGCTGGGCAACGCTGTACGCGAGCTGGGTCTTCCCCGTACCGGGCGCGCCGGTGAGAAGGAGCGGCTGACCCAGGGCAATCGCGATGTCCACGGCGCTCGCCAGGCCCGGACTCGGAATGTATTTGGACGGATCCTCTTCTCCTGCTGACCGGCGCGCGAGGGCGGGAACGGCAAGGCGTGACTCGCGATTCTGATCTTCCGGCGAAAGGCTGCTGTAGATGCGCCAGTTCATGGGATACCCTGTAGGCTGGTGTGTGCCTCGTACCGGTCGATCAGCAGGCTCTCGATGGAGTCCGTGCGGGGCACGCTGGTGGAGCTCGAGCGTGGCTTGGCTTGCGCCCACAGCTCGGCGGCGGCTTCGCGGCGCTTGAAGGGAGTCAGGCCCGGCTCGCGGAGGATGGAGCGAAACCATTCGTCGACGTGATCGATTTCCAGGCTCGTAAGCTGCGACATGGTGGCAACGGCGTCTCGCTCCGTGCCATGTACGAGACGCACGATACGCTCCTTGAGCGTGGGTCCGAAGTGGGTGCGAAGCCTGTCGATGAGGGATGGACGTTCGGCCGCCTCCGGCAGCTCGATCATGAAGAACGAGACAACAGGCTTGTTCGCCGGCTCTGCCTCCAGTGCAGCCCAGTATTCGTCGATGTACCAGTTCATGAAGGCCGGATAGTCGGAGTCCCACCGGGCGATCTTCATGTCGATGAGACAGACGATTGCCTCGCGGTTGCGAAGCTCGTCGACATTCGCGATGAGCGCGCGGCCCCGATCGAATGCCGTTGCCGGCGTGGACTGCGCGCCGAATCCAATCCGGATCCGCTGCTGCAGGAGCTTGAGGCCGCGAATGTCGTGCGCCACGGTCGCCTCCAGCCAGCCGATTCCGCCGGCGTCGACGCCCAGCGCCTTGGACATGAACGGATCGACGTACTGATCCACGAGCCGCCGTGCGAACGAGTCGTGCTGTTCCCACTTCTCGCCGTAAACAAAGTAGGTCTGCGCGGCAACCTTGCGTGAGAGGCGTTCCGGGAAGATGAGACTGAATTCCCCCTCCTGCACTTCCCGGTTGTACAGGCGCCCTGCCTTTTCCGATGTCCACGCGCAAGGCTGGGTGCCAAATACTTTCCTTACCCGATCGTTCGATTCGGTGACGTACTCGAAGGTATGCGGCACCTGCCGCGCCTCCTTTGTGTCCCTCAGCTCCTCGAACGCCGCACGAATCTCCTGCGCGACAGCGCTCATGTCGGGAGGGAACGGCCGCGGCGTACCGGTGAGCACTTTGCGAAGCTCACGTGACAGCAGCCCGGTACGTTGGGCGCCCACGTTCTTTGCCGCCTGGCCAGGCTGGCTCGCGAACATGACGAACTGCCTGCTTGGCGCCATCTCCTGGCCAATGGCCAACGACATCGCCGGGATTTTCTCGATGCCGAATCTCGATCTGAATGTCGCGCACGCGTCGACGATGACGACGTTGGATCGAATGTTCGCGTAGGTCCGGCTCCGGAGGGCCGTGAGCATTTCGGTGAGACCCATGCTCCACGGCGATTCGGGAGTGGCCTCGTGACACAGCAAATACCGCTCGTCGCTGATCTCGCTCAGGCCGTGTCCTCCCCAGAACACGTACAGCAGGTCGATGTCGGCAATCTGTGGCAACACGTCCTTGAAATACTGCTGAATCGCGGTGCTCGTTGCCGCCGTGGTCGCGATGGGCCGGCATGGTGCGCACGCGGCGTTGCCCGGTACCGGCGACGAGAACATGGTGATGTGATCGGGCTCGACCCCGTGGCCGATGAGCCAGTCCGCAAATTCCACCGCATCCCGCGTCGGCCCATCGAGATTCCATTTCTCATGGGCGTACGCCTCGATGCCGACGATGACGGCATATGTCCGCGCGACACGCACAGGAGCAGGCGTCACGACAGGTACGTGTCGAGCGCGGACCAGAGCATGGGGTTGCTCCAGTACGCGCTGTGCGACTCGGGAAACGACACGCCGTTGTCGAGGGCGACATCGACGATTCGTGTGCTCCCGAACACGCCGGCTCCCACGTAACTCAGGAAGTCGCGGGGATCGTAGAGGTTGACCCACGCTGGAAAATGATCTGGCAGAGGTGATCCGTACCGCAGTGTCGAGAGTACGTCGAGCTCATAAAAGAGCGGCGACTGCGAGCCAACCGTCACGAGCAGCGATACCCTGGGCAGGTGATTCGCAACCAGCATCTCCACGGCCGCGATGCCGCCAAGGCTATGTGCAATGATGACGACGGAATCGTCGATCCCCGCGATGGCGTCACGGATACAGTTCCGAATGCCGTCGCCGCGCGCCTGATACAGGAGGATGTCACCAACCGCCGGCGACGCGCCGTCGCTCAGCGTCATGCGCTGCCGCCGAATGAAGGAGGTGCCGAGGGTCGAGGCCGCGCCTCCGGCAATGCCAGCGATCCACGATCCGAGGCCGCGTTCGCCGCCGCCGAGCTGCTCGACCAGGGCATCGACGATTGCCTGGCGCTCGGCCAGGGAGAGAGTCCACGGCGGCGATGCGCTTTGTTCCGCGTACCAGTCGTCGCGATCCACGAGGGCGCGTGCGAGAAACGCGCGCGCGACCGCGTTCTGGAGTGGTCCCAGCGGCTCCTCGGCACGAGCCATCGCCTGAATGAACGCGCCGCTGCTCATGACTGCATCGCGAGCCGGCGAAAAAAACCGCTGTACATCGGACGAAAACCCCTGGGATGGCATCGTGCACGCCTGCGCCTGTTGCGTCAACGCTTCGCCAACCTCGTCATCGAAGGCGAATGTTTTTCCGGCGCTCATGGCCTTCAGCTCAGCGAGCGGATCCGATGCGAGCACGGACCAGAGTCCGCTCTCGTCGTTTTCGTCGTCGCCACGCGTCTGATTCGGGACGGGAATGGATGCGCCACTCTGCATCAATCGGGCACCATGCGGCCCTCCCCAGTAACAGGGCACAACCGGGAGTGCATATCTTTTCGCGATCTCACCTGAAAGCGCCTGGTACAGCACGTCGAAGGCGGGCTGGCGCACGCCTGTACCATGGACAAAAACAACGGTTGTCATTGGGGATGTCTGGTGCGAAAGGCGGGGCGATGCCGTCTATTCTCTCTCCGCACTACCACGATGTCAATACGATGGCCGTTGCGCGAGGCTTGAAGCGTTCACGGTCCTGGAAGCCACGAAATGAATACTTCCCCCATTGGATCGTTGTGTTCAGACCGTCAGTCACCACGTTTGGTAATCCGGTGAGCCTGCTCGTGATGGCCACACTGAGAAGTACTCGCCTTCTTCATGGAAACAGACGTAACTACGCCAGCGTGATCCGGCCGTATTGACCATTTCTTTAGAAACGTAGAAGATCGGGCCGGTCGCACAATTCGCCTTTGACTGCGCCCAGTCACCAGGTTGCTTCAAATTCACCACCGCCACTAGAGTCACGTAAGCAAATGCCGCTCACCTCTCCATGCCGCATGGCACACCAAGTCGGCACTAAAGCGCTGCAGTGCCCATCTATATGCACTCTCGCGCCATCGCACAGCGGACTTCCTGCTCACATTAGTAGTCAGAGTATTAACCGGTATAAGTTTTCCGGCGAGACATCGCGCTGCTTCCTTAACAAAGAGCACACGCTCCAACGCATCGCTCGGAGCGTGTTCTAGCAGCACCTCACCTAGCGGCTTCTGCTGCCGCAATTGCGTGGACGCTAGCAACGCCTTAGCCACTCCCACAAAGTGCAGCTGCATATCCGCCTTTCGGAACGCCGCAAGGTCAATTGCAACGTCACTTCGCCAGGTCACGGGTACATCAAGTATCGACATCAGTCCAATCAATGATCTCATCCTCATAGTCATACTTGACAGGCTCTGAAATGTGATCTGCTGCATTCCCGCGCGGCGAGCAGCGTCCGCGATTAGGTAGATGGCCAGCATGGCTACTGGTACGCGCCGATGTGCAATGGTAGTAACCGCACCGCCGCGATCGCGTTGAAACGCAAAGCGCGCTCTCAGAGCCGGCGTCGACGCCACCATCGTTCGTGTAAACTCATTACTTCCGCGGTAGTCTACGAGAGCCGCTGTCCCTAGCAGTTTGTTCGCAGTTGTGACGAGGTATTGCGCGCACCTGCGCGCATCATCTGTCTCGGATGCGCTGACTGATACTCCGCAGGCCACTTGTTGAATGGCAAACTCAAGGTAGTCATCTGTCCCAAGGCAGGATTCGGATAATTCCACGATACGCCGTTCGATCATCATCACTGTTTCCACGTCCTGACCCACGGTCACGCATTCGGGCACGCGCGCCCATACGCCTTGAGATGCAAGGGTGTCCAGCAGTGCTCTGTGATCTGACGCTTTGCTAAGGCGGCCGCCTGTGGTCACCTCCAAGGGACACAGTTCTTCGTGAGGTGCCACGATAAGATACCGGCCTACTCGCATCATGTTGTTGAAAGGAAACAAGCGACACGTCTCTGGCTTCGCGTCGTAACCGCTTGATACTTGGATGCCGCAGCGGCCGTCGTGTGACAAGAAGAAGCACCCTGGAGCGCAGTTTGACACCTGCCATTGCTTTCCTTCCCGATCCAGCACGTCCATGAATAATGGTAATGACGGCCGCATTTTAATTTGCTCGACGAGCTCAACGCCATTCGTCATAGAGAAGCCATGACCGCGGCAGCACTTCGCTCCGCAAGAGACGCAATCGTACGCCAATCGCCCGCTGGCGAATGGAAAGTATACGTCGTTGCCGTCAACACCCTGCATCGCTGTCGGTGATCGCAATTCGACAACGCATGACCTCCCTACTTGTTCCCGCATCACGTCGTTCTCCTGTTGCTACTAGTCCGTTCTCGCACGTTGCTCCTCCCTACTTCGCACGCTTTAGCAACCGTAGAATTAGACTATCAGAGGGGGATGTCAACAAATCACCCGCAACTATTATCGCGGGAGTGCCGGGCAGCTGATGCTCAAGTGCTGCATCTAGATCGCGCTGCACGCGTCTTCGTATTCCCGTATCACTCGCCACACATTTCGCGAATCGGGGCGCATCAGGTACACCACTCCGGTTGGCAAATTCTGCCCATGTCACTGACCCAATCTGCGACTGCGCCGAGTACACAGTGTCCTGAAACTGCTCAAAGCGACCCTGATCGGATGCGCACTCAGCAGCGATGGCGGCAGCCATTGCGTGCGGATGTGTCGACGTAAGTGGAAATTGACGAGAGATAACTACGATGTCCGGATTTGCCGCTCGCATCCTCTTTAGGGTTCCGTGCATGATTTTGCAAAACGGGCACTGGTAATCTTCAAACACCAGGATGCTTTTTGTAGCATTCGTGGTACCAAGTCTATGGCCTGTGCTACTGAGTTGCGCCCAGTCATCCAGGTGACGAAGCGCGGTGGCCGCTGCTGGTGCATCCGCACGTGCTCGCAGATATGCCGCCGTCGCCACCAGGAAAGCACATATGCTCAATGCCAGTGTGAGTATTTCCCCGAAGGTGGCAGCGCCGGATCTTGTACGGCGTGATCGACTTTCATCCGCGCAGTTTATTGTTCGCATTTACGTCTCCGTTTGTCAGGGTAAGTCGCGTGCGGATCCTTCGCTCATGACGACTGATTAAGACTTTCTATCGGTTGAATGCTCAGCATTTGAAACAATGGTAGCGCCAGACCCACAAGGACACTTATTAGCGAGACGGCGGCAGCTAACGCCAATGAGCGCATATATGTGGTCTCCGCACTAAGCATTATCAGGGGTGCAATGCGATGAATACCTATTGCACCCCCCATGCAGGCGGCCGTCAGTGCCGATAACGTTACCAGAGTTGCCCTGGTCAGGATCGTCCGCGCTACCCGGCCACGCGATGCGCCGAGTGCCAGCATAATCCCGATGTCACGCCGACGCGCTCTAACGGTCCTTAGACTTACGCTCGCGACTCCGACTGCCGCTATGACGATCGCGATTGCACAGAACGTCTGCATCAGCCTTAGTCCTGCGCGCCACGGAGCGCTGATTGCGTCCAGTGAGCCACGAATCCACCGCACGTCGACTGGCGCGCGCTCATCTTGATTCCGCGCCACGACTCGTTCGAGAAGGGATACCACCTCTCCTGGCGCGCGCAGTGACCGGACAAGAATTGCTGTCTGTCGCGTCGCGTCTGTGTCAAATGGTACATAAACGGTGCGAGCAGACACTCCAAACAAACTGCGAAATCTTGCCTCCTTCGCCGTTCCGATTACTGCGCGACACGGGGCATCTGGTCCACCAAGTCGCACACACGGTTCTGGTGATTGCACCGAACGTCGCAGGCTATCCGCCGCCAAGCTCATGACCATCGCACCGCTTCTACTGGACCATGGTATAGGCGTCGCATCGTGGCCAATGCGACGCTCGATCCCAGTTGTGGCAAAGAACGCGGAATCGACTGCGTAGACTTCTGCGTCGAATTCTGTCACTGCCCCACGTCGCCCCCGCACGTAAATACGTGACATTGACAGCGTCCTTGTGGGCACGGTGCCTGACAAGCTGACAGACTCCACTCCATCAGTAGCACGCAGATTCTCAGCCATCTGAATCATCGCTGCATTTCTGGGACTTACCATACTTAGCAGCGGAGCAATCGCATAGAGATGGTCAGCGTCGAAGCCGAACTGACTCTCCGTGATTCGTGATAGGCTGTCAGCGCTGACGGTCGTGATTGTAATGGCCACTGTCGTAATGAACACTTGCACGGCTAAGGTCCACTCCAATACATGGCCGAAGCGCCGCGATCCATCGCGCGCAGCGTTGAGCGTACCAAACGAGCGCGACTTGAATGCGGTTACGATCACCGGCAAGATGGCAACAAGGAGGATGGTGAGTGCTAAAGCACCCAGCACTGCCGCTCCTGTCCAGCCAAAGCCATATCCGGCGTCTCGGCCGCGCAATGCTAATAGCGATGTGCTTCGGAAGAAGGCTCGACCGCCGAGCACGCCCCCGACTGCTCCGAGTGCGCAGACGGAAAGTGGTTCCCCCGCTGCAAGTGCGGCCAGTCGCATGGACGTTGCCCCGAGAGCACCGTGTACTGCGAATTCGTGCGCTCTCGATAGCCAGCGAAGCAGAAACAGCTGTCCTAGGTTGGTTATGAGCAGGATCAGAAGTGTGACTGCTGTTGCGCTCGCGACTAGTACTACCACTTCCCGTCGCGAACGCTCGATTCCTCGTGCAATATTTAGCGGTTCAAGGGTGATCCGTGCGGTGAGGAAGTCTACCGGCTCACCTTGCAACGTACTGATCAAGCGGGTGCGCATATCGGCCGCTGCGACGCCGAGCGGTACACGCGTGACGAGGCGAAGCCACTTGCTGCCTGCGCCAATCCACGATTCCGGCACGCTCAGCTGATGAAGATCCTCAACGGGCACAAATACATCGCTCGGCTCTTCTTCAAGACCGCGGAACGCTCGTACAACTCCCTGTACGTTCCACGTCACTCCATTCAACCGCAAAGCCATGCCGACAGCTTCGCTGCTGGAAGCGGCGATCGTTCGTGCGAGTACTTCTGATATCACAACTCCTTGTTCTCTCTTTGTACTCCACACTATTGTTCCCGCTGCCGCAGTTGCACCGAGGACGTTGAAATACTCGCTAGTCACAGCATCTCCAGATACTGCGCGAAGCGTGGGTGACCGGCCGACCGCGAGTCGAATCGGTCCGTAGCCGGCGACGTCGGCTACCTGGGACCTTGCAACATCCCTGATGACCTCCAGCTCTGGACGAGAGAAGGACATGCTCCAGACCGGGAAAGGACCTTGCGCTCGCGGTGCAGCAATGCGCATTACGCGCGCACCATCTCTCACACCGGGCACTGCCTCTGCGAATACCGCCATCGCAGTCTGCGCCAGGCCGATGTAGCTAGCTAATGCAACGCTGAGAAAGCCGCCGACATAGGCAATGAAGGCTTTCGATCGTGCCAGCCTGCGGACGAGTAGATATAACAATCAGCCTCTGACGCCTGGAGATAGACAGTTGCTGCATTCAGGATTAGTCGGAGGCACTCGGCGCCGCCGCCTCGCCATGTTGCGGAAGGCCACCACACCGGACGGAGGCGAGGAAGTGGCTGCTCTGCGCGCGCAAATGGGAAGCATGCGATGCGCGCGTCCCACGCCACATCAGTAGTTGCCAGACCGCGTGGTGTTCCGTGACTTCACAGAGAGTATCGCGCCTGACGTTAGCACCAGTAGCTGAGGGCCGACTTGTGCTACGTACCTTGCCTTCGCCGGCAAGAGATACGAGTCAACATATGCACCGGTCTTCAGGGCAAAACGGTCTATCACACGGCTACTAACACTGGTATCTGAACCGCTGAATAGTATTGATAGATAGCGATCGTCAATCGCGATTGATCGCGCCGCCGCCGTGACTCGTCCGAGCTTCTCAGCCGAATTAAAGCCCTGTGAACTCACAATGACATCGGGTAGCGGGATCGCTTCAGCCATTCGCCCTACAAACTGGCGTACCTTGAGCCCGTCGAACACGAAGAAGGCATCGCCAAATGCGAGTGCGAACGCCCATGTCGTATCTTTTCGTGGCGCGACGAAGTACCCTTGTCTCGCAAGCGGATTTGCGTTCTGAAAGACTGGCCATGGGAATGGCCGTCGCGAGAGTACTCGTCCG
>JAQBPY010000432.1 GCA_028287285.1 Gemmatimonadota bacterium | reverse complement strand
CCGGTTTCCGAAGAGCTGCTGGATGGTGTAGATCGACACAAAAATTCCGGTCACGGTCCCGATGATCTGCTGGGCCGTTTGCAGGTAGTGGGTGGGCGGTTGGAACGGCACGATGATCTGATCGCCGGCATCGATTGACTTGACGTCGCGAACGTCCGTGCGATTGCCCAACCGAGCCTTGAGGACCATTCCGTTGGGGCGATCGGCCTTGCGCTGGTATCCGCCCGCCAGGTTGACGTAGTCGTCCGCGCTACGTCCGGGCGCATACTGCACGATGCCCGGTGTGATCACGGCTCCGATCACCGTGACCCCCGTTCGACGCACCGGCACGGTGAGCACGTCACCCGACTCCACCGTTTCATCGAGTGCGGATTTTCCCTGCGCAAACAGTTTCTGAAAGTCGATGACCACGACGTTGGGGTCGCTCTGATTTCTCGTGGCGAGCACGCGGCGCTCGTCATCACTCAATAATTCGAGGGGAATCTTCTCGAGCTGGCGCACGGCCTCGCCTTCGGTTCCCACAGCCTGCCGCCGCAGCGTTGCATCAACGAGGGACGCATCTCCCGTGAAGCCGCCTGCCATGGCCACGAGCTCGCGTACGGTCGTCGTTTCGGGGCGAATCGGATACCGGCCGGGCCGCAGCACCTGTCCGGAAATGGCGGCGGTTTTCTGCTCCTTGTAGTTGGCCACGGTCGAAACGAAAATCGCGTCGAACGGCTCGAGCGTGTAGCGTCTGCCAATGTCGCCAGTGGCCTCGGCCCGGCTGAATGCGCGCAATTCGCGTTGCTCTGCTCCCGTGAACCGGGAAACGCGGACCGTATCGGCGGCGTTCGACGGAAAGCTTCCTGCTCCATTGGCGATCGCCAGCAGTTGTGCCAGCGTCTCCCCACTCCGGAATTCGTAGGTTCCAGGAAAATACACGCGTCCAAAAATGTCGACAGTCTTGTCCGCTGTCGGGACGATGAGCGCGTCGCCTTCATGCAGTTGAGGGTTCGCGCTGAGGTCGCCGGTCTGAAAGAAACGGACGAGGTCGACAAGCACGGTATCACCCGCCGCACGACGGAGCAGCACGTTGCGACGGCGTGGGCCCGAGGTCGCATCGGGAATGAGTTCACTCACACGCGTCACGGCAGTCGCGGTGCGCACGCCGGGGGTCATCACGTTACCCACGACGAACACCTTGAACGAGCGGACCTGCGCGAGGGAAACCCGGACGTCCACATTCTTATAGATGTGGAGGACCAGCTCGCGAATGCGCGCCTGGGCCGCATCCAGCGTGAGACCCGACAACGACGTGACGCCGATACCCGGGATGAGGATCGTTCCCTCAGGCGCGACTGTCACGGTGTACACGCGGTTCACGTCACCCAGCACACCAATGTCCAGCGCATCGCCCGGGCCGAGCAGGTAGGTGCTCCTGTTGATCGGCGCATCGAGCAGCGTGCTTGGTGCGGGCGCCGCAACCGGCGTGACGACCTTGCCGCCGGCGTCCTGCGCCGCGGCCGGCATGGACATTCCTAAGAGGAGTGCGCCAAGATGGCACGCCATGACCCTGCGGCACCCAGCTTGGCCACTTCGATACCGCCATTCCTGACTGCGGTTTTTTGCGGAAAACACCAGTGAGCTCCCGGGCGATATGGACACCTCTCTGGTTTGAGCATTGGCAAGAATCGGGCGAGTTGGTGCGGCAATTATTGCAGCAGAATTGTGCGGTTTCGTACGCTAAGGCGGAGCGATTTCGTACACTCGCCGCGTCCGCACGCAGGCCCGGTCTATGCAGATCCATCTGTTCACACGCCTCGAGCAGGCAGTCATGGAGCAGGATGCCGTTTCCACGAATTCACCTGTCCGTTCCACACATGTGCGGACAGGAACAGAAGTACGTAGCCGATGCCTTCGACACGAACTGGCTATCATCCGTAGGCCCGAACATCGACGCCTTCGAGCAGCAAATGGGAGAGCGCCTCGGCAATGGAGTCGCTGCGCTTGCCGTGAGCAGCGGAACTGCCGCGCTTCACCTGATCCTCCGCTACCTCGGCGTTGGCGATGGGGATCGTGTTGCCGTTTCGACACTGACCTTTGCCGGTTCCGTGTTCCCGATCAGGTACCTCGGCGGCCTTCCCGTTTTCATTGACAGCGAGCGCACTTCAGGGAATATCGACAGCCAGCTCGTCACCGAGTATCTCGCGCGTGCCGCGAAGCGGAATGAGCTGCCAAAGGCCCTCATTGCCGTTCACCTCTTTGGCCAGCACTGCGATATCGACGCCATCGTTGCGGCGTGCGACGAGTACGGCGTGCCGGTGGTGGAAGACGCCGCTGAGTCCCTCGGCGCGACCTATCGCGGACGCCAGACCGCCACGACCGCGCCCTATTCGATTCTCAGCTTCAATGGCAACAAGATCATCACGACCACCGGAGGTGGCATGGTGGTCAGCCGCAACGAAATCGCGTTGCAGCGAATGAAGAAGTGGGCAACGCAGTCGCGGGAAGCGTCGGTTGAATACGTCCATCGGGAGCTGGGCTACAACTATAGAATGAGCAATGTGCTGGCCGGCATTGGGCGCGCACAACTCACGGTCCTCGACGACCGCGTTGCTGCCCGACGCCGTATTGCCGCTCGCTACCGGGACGGCCTGATGTCGATCCCCGGCGTATCACTGCAATCTGAAGCGCCGTGGGGAACGCACACGCGATGGCTCACAGTGATGCAGATCGATTCCATGATCCACGAGTTGACGCCAACGGACATCGTTCGTTCCCTCGACGCGCAGAACATCGAGGCGCGCCCGGTCTGGCGGCCAATGCACACGCAGCCTGTCTTCGCTCACTGCGAAGCAATTGGTGGGAAGGTGGCAGAGTCGTTGTACGGAGAAGGGCTGTGCCTGCCGTCCTCGTCCTCACTGACCGAGGCCGACCAGAATCGTGTGATTGAAACGGTTCACGAGTGTCTGAGCGACGGTCTTCGCATGGAGGCAACGTGGCGACAGATGCAGAGAGTCGATGCCCTAAGGGCGAAGCGCAACCACTCCACGAGTCAGTTTGACCACATTGCCGCGCAAAATGCTCGTGTATGACTAGGCTGCATGGCAAACGAATCTTTGATGTCGTCGTGAGCGGCATCATGCTCGTTGTTCTTTCTCCATTGATTGCGGGTGTCGCTCTCCTGGTACGCCTGCGCCTCGGCTCACCCGTGCTGTTTCGGCAGCAGCGGCCAGGCCTGCACGAAAAGCCGTTCGTGCTCTACAAGTTCCGGACGATGCGCGACGTGTACGGTGAAACGAACGAGCTTCTTCCCGACGATGAGCGGTTGACACGACTGGGGCAGACGCTTCGCAGCCTCAGTCTCGATGAGTTGCCGCAGCTGTTCAACGTATTCGTCGGAGACATGAGTCTCGTGGGCCCGCGGCCATTGCTGATGGAATATCTGGCGTTGTACTCCTCCGACGAGGCCCGGCGGCACAGCGTACGACCCGGCATCACGGGCTGGGCGCAGATCCATGGCCGAAACACGCTGGACTGGCGGCGCCGGTTCGCGTATGACGTCTGGTACGTGGATCACCGCTCCATGTGGCTCGACTTCCGCGTCCTTCTAGCGACCCTTGGCCGCGTGGTGTCGCGATCCGGAATCAACGAGCCCGGACAATCCACCATGCGGCGCTTCGAGCATGGAGAATCATGGCGGACACACGTAAATCCCCGAGAGGCAGCAACCTTGGCCGCCGGGGACGAGCCTACGTTGGCATCAGTGGATATGACTACAAGCCCTGGCACGGCGTGTTCTATCCGGCGGAGCTCGCCAGGCGCCGGTGGCTCGAGTATGCGGCGGGGCGGTTCAACAGCATCGAGCTGAATGGAACGTTTTACAGCCTCAAGTCGCCCACACTCTTTGCCCGCTGGATGTCCGAAGTGCGATCCGAAGAATTCGTCTTTGCCATCAAGGGCAGCCGGTTCATCACCCACAACCTGAAGCTGCGCAACAGCACACACGCACTCGGCAACTTTTTTTCGAGCGGTATTCTTGCGCTGGGCAGGATGACCGGACCATTTCTCTGGCAGCTCCCCGCGACGTACGCATTCGACGCGGAGCGGATGGAAACATTCATGCGCATGCTGCCGTGGTCGTCTCGCGAGGGTGAGCAGGTTGCCGCGCACCATGACCATCGCATCCGCTTCGAGCCCTTGCTGCATGCGCCGGAGGACGTTGTGTACAGACACGCCTTCGAGGTGCGCCACGAAAGCTATTTCTGCGATGAATTCTACGATCTCCTCCGCGCCAACCAGTGTGCATTCGTGGTCGCGGACACCGCCGGAACGTTTCCGTATGCCGAGGAAGTAACGTCAGATTTTGTCTACATCCGGCTGCACGGCTCGCAGCAGTTGTACGTGAGCGGATATTCAGACGACGAGCTCGATACATGGGCCACAAAGATACGGCGTTGGCTGCGCAGTGGCCGAGACGTGTACGTCTACTTTGACAACGACGCCAAGGTACACGCGCCGTTCGATGCCGAGCGTCTTGCCAAGCGTATGCGCTCAGCTCTACAAGTTTCGAGCGATGCGCGACGCGTACGATGACGCACCAGCTTCAAGGTCCGCCGTGTCCTGCTAACTACGGCCTGCGCCAGCAAGTGCTCTGGCAATACATGAAACAACCTCCTCCCGATTGCCGGCAGTGAGTGCGGACGACGACGGAAGGCACAAGGCCGTACGTGAAAGGGCCATGGCGATCTCCCCACCAAGTATCGTCACGTCCTTGAACATTGTCTGGCGAAAGGCGGGAACACGGACCGGGCGGCTCTCGATTCCGTCGCACGCAAGTGCACGCGCCACGTCTGCCGCCGAGCTCCGATGCAGCGATTCGTCGATGATGGCAATGCTGAGCCAGCGATTGGACATGCCCCAGGGCGTATCTGCCTGCAGTTCCACGCCTCCAACCTCGGCGAGCGTGGTTCCATAGTGGCTGGCCACTTGTCGTCTTGCATCCACCGTAGCTGGCAGGAACGACAGCTGCGCGCGGCCCATTCCTGCAAGAACGTCACTCATGCGATCTTCGGGCTCCACACGGCATCCAGCTTTGTTCCTGATCACGAGCATGCTGCCGCCCATTGCCGACACAATCTTTTCTTCGTCAAATCCCAGGATACCGCAGGGAGCGGTGGCGCCGGCGGGCCCGCCTGTACACATCGTTCCGACTGCATCCACGGCATCTTCGATCAGGCGGACGTCTGCCTCCTCACAGACGGCGGCGAGTGACGCTACGTCGCAGGGCTGGCCATAGGCATGATTGGCAATGACTACGGAGGGACGCTTGTGCTCGCGGTCTGGCCTGGCGAGATATTCTGCGACGAGTGCGACGTCGATGGTTCCAAAACGTGGCTCCACATCCACGAACGCAGGTACGGCCCCCAGCGCGACAACCGCTGAAAGCGACGACGGTGAACACAGCGCCGACAGCATGACCACATCGCCAGCAACGATGGCGTTGGCCTTCAACGCCAGTTGAAAAGCGCTGAGCTCGGACGTGAGCGCGAACGCGCCGGAGGCACTCATGTATGTGCAGATCGCCGCCTCGAAGGCGAGCCGGTTCGCGCAAGCGGAACTACCAACGCTGACCGAGGCCATTGCGAGCGCCCGCTCTTCTCCAGTCGAGCCTGGCGCGGAGAAGGCGATTCTGTAGGTAGGCACTCCGTATCTTAGTTCACCAGTTCGACACTGGGTATCCTTTTGTCAAAAACCGTGCAAACCAGCTTCGTGGAGAACCGGCGCAACGAAGAAGGGAGGCAGGCGCTCACGCGATCCCGCGCAAGCCGAGTGCGCGCGACAGTGCCGCAATGGCATCGTCGAGCTCTTTTCTCAGCGTGACATACCGTGCCAACGCATCGCGGCCAACCTTCTGGTCCACACGCTGGGTCTCGCCCGCCAAGTACGTGATGTGCGCCTGCAAGCCGGGCTTGCCGTACCGCACGGGCTGGGTGAGCAGCATGCCGCTCACTGCCTGCACCTTGGCCAGCGTATCGGCCGCCGGCCCGGTCGCGCCCTTCAACCTTGCCTCGGCCGCACGTGCACGCGCCACCGTGGCATTCGCATCGGCGACGAGCGCGCGCACACGCGTATTGTACTCGAACTGCTCGCGGATATCCGCTGCGGTGAGACCCTCGGCTGCCAACCGCGGATCCACGAGCACCGTGAACGGTACCGTCTGCGTTTGACCGCCCACCGAGAGACGCGCCTGGTATTGCCCCGGTGGTGCGCCGAGCGTGTTCTGGTGCTGCACGCCCCACGCAAAACGATTCATGCCTGCCTGTTTTGTCACGATGTTCAGCGGTGGCCCCACCTGTGGTCCGCCGCGGCCAGGCCGCGGGTCGCCGGACTCGGGATCAGCAGCATCGCCGCCACCGCCGCGCCCTCCGCGGCCCGCCGCAGGTGGCGGTGCGTCGCTCTTGTAGCTGTTCACCACAATGCCCTTTGCATCGACGATCTCGATGCGCACCGTGTCATTTGGCACGGAGGGCAGATAGTAGTCGATGTTCGGGCCATTGAACGTCGTGCCCGTGATGGTGCGGTATCCATCGCGCGGCTTGTACAGCGCAACTGTCGAGGCGGACGTCTGCGGCGCAATCTGATGCAGCGCCGACACGTTGTGCATGATCCACATCGCGCGCCCCTGCGTGGCCACGATGAGATCCTTGCGGAACACCTTGATGTCGTTGATCGGCACATTGGGCATGTTCTGCTGGAACGACTGCCAGTGTGCGCCGTTGTCGAACGAGATGAACATGCCGAACTCCGTGCCGGCGTAGAGCAATCCTTCACGGTCGGGGTCTTCACGCACCACCCGCGTGGGCCAGTCGGCGGGAATTCCATTCCTGCCGTCGGTCAGCCGCGTCCATGTCGCGCCGTAGTTGTCGGTGCGATAGATGTATGGAGCGTAGTCGCCAAGGAGATAGCGATAGACGGCAAAGTACGCGGAGCCTTTGCGGTGCGGCGACGATTCAATCCACGCGACACGACCTCCCGCTGGCAGGTCTTTGGGCGTCACGTTCTTCCACGACTTGCCGTTGTCCTTCGTTACGTAAAACGGCCCGTCGTTGGATCCGGTCCAGATGACACCGGGCTCACGTGCTGATTCCGTGATCGCGTACAGCGTGCTGTAGAACTCTTCGCCGGTTACGTCGCGCGTGATGGGCTCGCCGCTCGCGCCCTGGCAACACGGCGGGAACGCGGTGAGATCAGGGGAGATCTTTTCCCATGTCACGCCCTTGTCGCGCGTGCGGTGGACATACTGCGAGCCGTAGTACACCACGTTCGGATCGTGCGGAGAGAGCGACATGGGCGACACGCGCTGGAAGCGATAGAGCAGCTCGCCACCGGCATTGCCATACAGTGATTGGCCGCCAATCCAGTAATTCTTCGTCTGGCTGGTTTCGGTGTTCATCACGCTGAACTGGCCCTTGCACGATCCGTAGATGACGTCCTTCTCCCTGGGGTGCGGTGCGATTGGCCCCGTCTCGCAGCCCGGGCCTGTGCGGAAGTTCGCAACGTCGAACGGATCGGCCACGCTGCTGAAGATGTACGTGGAGTTGTCCTGTTGGGCCGAGTAGATCCGGTAGGGAAACGCGTTGTCGGTGGCGATGGCGTAGAACTCGGCGGTGGGCTGGTTATCCTGCGTGCTCCACGTGCGTCCGCCGTCCAGCGACACATTGGCGCCGCCGTCGTTGGACTGGATCATGATCTTGCTGTCGGCCGGATTGATCCAGAGGTCATGGTTGTCCGTGTGCGGCGTGCGCATGATCGTCATCGTCTTGCCGGCGTCGACGGATTTGTAGAAGCTTTCCGCGCCGCCGTAAACCACGTCCGCATTCGTGGGATCTGCGGTGAGCGTGGTGTAGTAGAACGGCCGCTGGAGCAGTGACGCCTGCGGGTTCACCAGCGCCCACGACTGCCCCGCGTTGTCCGAGCGATAGAGTCCCGGGTCAGGAAGCGCTTCGATCAGCGCGTAGATGCGCTGCGGATTGGCCGCAGTAACCGCGAGGTTCGCCTTGCCGATGAGGCCGGACGGCAGCCCGGTGGTGCCCCTGGTCCACGTCTCGCCACCATCGGTGCTCTTGTAGAAGCCGCCTTCGCGCGAGCCGCTGATGATCGTCCACGGCTTGCGCTCGATGCGCGACATCCACGCGTAGACGACATTCGGGTTGCCGGGCTGGAGCTCGACGTCCATCGCGCCGGTGCTGTCGCTCACGAAGAGTGTCTTCTTCCACGATTTGCCGCCGTCGGTGGTCTTGAACACACCACGCTCGGCATTGGGCTTGAAGATGTCGCCGTACGCCGCCACCCAGACGATGTTGGGGTTCGTGGGGTGAATGCGCACCGACGCGATCTGGCCGGCGTTGTACAGACCGGCAAACTGCCAGGTCTTGCCGGCATCGCCGCTGCGATAGACGCCCCGCCCGGTGGACACGTTGCTGCGGACGCCATCCGAGCCGGTGCCAAGATAGTAGACGTTGGCATCCGACTCGGCGACGGCGAGCGAGCCGGTGGAGCCCACGGAAATCTGTCCGTCGGAAATGGGGGTCCAGTGCTCACCGTTGTCGGTCGTCTTGAAGACGCCGCCGCTGGCTGCGCCCATGAGGAACGTTTTTGGCTGCGAGGGAATTCCCGTCACCGTGGTGACACGTCCACCGCGGGAGTGCCCCACCAGGCGGTACTGCATGCCGCGCAGGAGGGCGCTGTCCACGTGCGCCAACATCCCGGGCGTGCGAGGAGACATGGGGCGTTGAGCATGCACAACCGTGCAGCACGCGAGCAGCGTGACAGATAGCAGGCCTTTCATCTACCCTCGCATCAGGTGATTCCCACGTGCGAACATGGCACACGAGAAAGGATACCATAACAATTTCGCGGTTGGCTGCACAGGGCCGCTACCGGCACCCCATACTCGCGTCAGAATCGTCAACGGGGTGATTCCCGATGCCCAACGGACGCACGCCCGGCGAAATGACTCGAGACGCGCTGAGCCACCCGTTCCTCCGCATCGCCGGCTCGAAAAAATTGCTGCATTTCCCGGCATGCCGATCGCATCGCCTCATCATGCAGAGCCCTGGCAATCACCTCTGCCAGATCGCCGAGTCGCCGCAATGGGAAAGCAACGCCGGCGACGTCAAGACGCGCGGCATTGTCGAAGTGATCGAAGTCCACGGGAAACACGGCCGCGGGCGTTCCCGCAGCCAGCGTGTAGCCGAGTACCCCGGAACCGCCGTGATGAACAACCAACGCGTACCGGGCCAGATGCCGTTCATACGAAATGAAGCTGATGCGATGGACGTTTGTCATGGACTCACGACGCCTGCCATTCCGGTCGCCATCACTCAGGTGGAACTCGAGGGTGGGCAGGCCGCGCGCCGCGTCACGAACTGCTGCTGCAAGCGCTTCCCGCAGCCAGCCGAGGTGCGTGCCGATGGTGATCAGTACATGTTGGCGGCCTTCGACGAATGGAGGAGCCGGCACGTTGACTGGTGGTGAGTACATCACCGGACCCACGAACTCCACGGTTGGCGGGTAGCTGCGCGGAAACTCGAGCACGCCGGCCGCGAGCGCGAGCACGCACGTGGGTGAATAAATTGCTTCGACACCGTCTGGCCGATACGGCGCCGGGAATCCAAGGCGCGCCAGTCGTGCGCGATGAAGCCGATGCACCGCTCGCTTGAAGGTGCGCACGATGAACCGCCCGGAAGCATCCCGCAGTTGTCCAAATCGTCCGGGATATGGACGCCAGCCGCCAAGGTAGCCCGGCGGCCCTTCCGGGGTTTCCATCGCGACCGGCGATGGCGTGGTCGTCCACCAGGGAATACCCAGCGCAGTCGCCACGCTCCCTGCAACCGGAATGGTGAAGTCGGCAATCACCAAGTCGGGTGGCGATGCCGTCCAGAGAGCCCGCAGCTCCAACTCGAGACGTTCGAGCAAGCCGAGGTTGGCCCTGAACTGGGCGTGCAGACGCCACGGGTTGCTGCGCACGCCGTACGGGGGATTCACGATGGCAGAGATCAACTCGTCATCACCCTCGAGCACGACCTGGCCACTCAGGCCAGCGTCGTCAATCTCCTGCTGCGCTGCGAGGGTACTCAATACGCGAACGTCGTGATCCCGCGCCAGCCGCCGGCCGATGCCAAGGAGCGGATGCAGATGTCCACTCATGGGTGGGGCAACGAGATCAATGCGCGGCATGACCCGCAACAAATTTCGCGCAGATGGCCAAAACGGCGGGCGACTCCAGGTAGCTCAGGTGATTACAATCGACACTCGCGGCACCGGGCATTCGGCTCGCGATCAGGTCGCGCCGGCCTCGCACTGCCACGAGCTCCACTACCGGACGGCGCCGCACGACTGCGCCGTACGCAAAGACGCGGACATTGGCGAGCACCTCGGCCGGAAGCCGCAGGTTGGCCAGCAGCTCGAGACCGCAACTGCCTGCCAGCAGCACGGTGCAGTTGGCGCGCGCGAGCATTTGCAGGACCGCGGGCCGCGAACGTTCCGCGAAAGCTGGACGGCGCGACGCAAAATACTGCCGGGTATTGTGCCAGCTCGCCCGCAGCAGCATCGGTTCTTGATATGGTTGCGAATGGACCGCGTAAGGAAAATTGCGCCGCACCTTCGCAGCCTCGGAAATTGGCAATGCATCGAGAAAACGTTCCTGGACGGGACTCAATGCGCAACTCGCCGGATCACTTTGCCCGGTGATGAACGCCACCTGCAGCGAAAGCTTCACGAGACCGAATGAAATGAGTCGTCACCAAGCACATCATAGTGCCGTGTTCGCCATACGATGGTGCGGCTGAACGTGGCATGAAGAAGATGCACCGGCTGCAGGAGCTCGCTCGCAAGTGATGACAGCGGCTTGTGAAGCGGCCGGCCATAAATGCGTTGCTGCAGCGCGATGAGGATGAATGCGCGTAGCACCACGAGCCCGATGAGCATCTGGAACGACTGCTCGACGATGGCCGCAATGACAATGCTCCACAACAATACCGCGGGCAGCGCGTGCAACAGCGCGATTACCGCCCGTACGCGCCCTGGTTGATGCCGCATGAGCAACCATGCAAAGAGAAACCACCGGTGCATCACCCGCATGTAGTGATTCCCGTCGGTCACGGTGGTCTGTACCCATTGGGGCAGTGCCGTCTGCGCAATGCGCCCTCCCGCCGAGAGAACGAGTCGCGCCACGGCGAGGTCGTCCGTGAGGTAGCCCATGAGTGGAGCAAAGCCGCCCAGATCATTGAGCCGTTCGCTGCGCATTGCGTACGCCATGCCGTTGATCGTCAGGGGTGGCCACACGTTGAGCAGCGGCAGGTATGTCAGCGCGGCGTTGTTGTTGACGAACTGCGCCAGCAGGCGTGATGGC
Source organism: Gemmatimonadota bacterium (assembly GCA_028287285.1). GTDB lineage: Bacteria > Gemmatimonadota > Gemmatimonadetes > Gemmatimonadales > Gemmatimonadaceae > AG11. The sequence continues at coordinate 8,724 of JAQBPY010000432.1, read as the reverse complement.
CAGCGGCCGTCATCCAGGTATGCAGGTAGTCCCGTTGCGACGTCGCTCTGCTCGAGCGCCGCGAGCAGTGCCGCGAGACTCGCCGCCGGCAACCGCGTGTCGTCGTCGAGAACGACAAGCACATGATGGTGCACACGGGCGCGTGCCATTTCGAGCTTGAACAGCTTTGGATTGCACCCGTCCGGCGGCGGGGGCGCCACGAGCACCTCGATGTGCGCGTCCGGATGACGCCCGATGAGCACGCCGCAAATCGCGTGCGCTGCCGGATCGTCGACATCGATGATCCAGAGGAAATGCGCCGCTCCGAGCGTTCGCAGATTGTCCTCGAGGGTGTCACTCAAGCCGGGATCACCGGAAAGAATGGGCTGCGCAATGACAACATCGGAGAAGTCAGACCTCCCGGGCTTTGGTTCGCGCTGTGCCGCACGAATGGCGAGTACGACCTTGCACACCAGCAGCACGACGTACGCGGCGCCGAGAAGCGGCGTAATCATGGGTGGTGTTCGCGCTGCCAGCGGACGAATCGCTCCACACCGTCGGCGATCGAAACGGATGGCGGCCCGAGATCAGTCAGTGCACGGGAGACGTTGAACGTCTTTGACCACGCAAAGACACCCACGCCAAAGCGCGTAATGGGCGGCTCGCTGTCCAGCCGAAAAGCCCGGTAGAATGCTTCTGTTACCGCCGCGGCGGCCATTGCCGTGCGCACCGGCACGCGCCGGTTTGGCGCGGGCAGACCAAGACGGGTGAATACGTCGAGCAGGAAGTCCTGAATGACGACGGGCTCACTATTGGTGAGGTTGTAGCTGTCCGCAATGTTGGAGCGAGTTGCGACAGCGAGCAGATATTCGACGAGTGTATCGATGTAGATCAAGTCGCCAACCGCGGGGCCTCCTGTACGTGTAAAGAGCGGCAGCCTGCCGGCACGCGCAGCGGCCACGATGCGAGGAAAGAGCACAGTATCTCCAGGCCCGAACACCGCGCGCGGGCGCACGATTACCCGCGGCCCGGCGTAGGCGAGCGCCAACTGCTCGCCCGCATACTTGGTTGCCGCATATTCATTCACGAACCGCGGGCCGATGGGCGACTCCTCGGTAAGACCATACTGGTCGCCGGGCTGATAGTACACGGAGCTGGATGACACGTACACCAGCCGGGGACGCCCATGCCGCATGCAGAACTCGATGACATGTTTCGTGGCGTCAATATTGTCCCGACGGTAGTCGCTGGCCCGGCCCCACGGCGTTGCGCGCGCGGCCGCATGAATGACGACGTCGGGCTCGAACGACAGGTCGAACGGTCGCGCAAGATCCACCGATGTGTAACGGGCGTGGTTCAGCTGCCGACGTCCGACGCCGTGCAGCATCAGGTCACTCCGCGCGGCGAAGTGTCGCATGAAGCTGCCGCCCACAAAACCGGAGGCACCCGTAACGAGGATCTTCATGCCGCCGCGCCGGAACGCCGTATTACGCATCGAATCCTACGCCGCTTCTCCAGCGCCGAGGCGGCACGCCATTCGTTGAACACCAGGCGCGGTGCCTGAACATGGAGCGTCCGGCACAGGCCCTCGAGCTCGCGTCGAACGGCAAGCGCTGCGTCGCTCTCCGCGTCCAGCCGAACATGCCACTCGTCACCGTGCTGCTCGATGCGATAGTCTCGCATGACGGCATCCGCCTGCGCCATCGAGCGCCGCACCACGTCAGGGAACACCGGCATGTCGCATCCGTCGCCAAGGCGCGCAGCCCACAGCACATCATCCGCACGCCCCTCCACCGCTTCGAGACTTCGTGTGACTCGCCCACACGCGCACGGTGACCCGGCGTCGATCAGCACATCGTCCAGGCGATAGCGCACGATCAACTGTGTAGTCCGGCTGAAGTCGGTCACGACCGGACGAAACCGGCGCTGCTCGGCGTCCAGCCACTCGGGCTCCACATGGATGAGCTCTTCATTCAGATGCACTCGGCCGGCGGGGCAGCTGGCGCCGAGAAAACCTTCGGTGGCCTGGTAGATCTCCTGGAGCGGCACACGGAACGCGTTCTCGATGAGGAGACGATCGTCCGCCTCGAGCACTTCCGCCACGGACACGACCTGCTGTGGAACGATCTGCAGCGTGCCGCCCAGCACAGCGTCCGCCAATTGTCGCAGCACAGTTGGCGGAGCGACGAGCACATCCGGCGGCCGGCGGTTCAGTGCCCGTACATGCGCATCCATTGGCAGGGTCAGGTCATGGAACACAAAGCCCAGACGCCTGCGTCCGAGACTCTCGTAGAGATTGCTGTTGGCCCGAAGGAAAAACGAAACAGACAGCGGCAACGCGAATGGATTGAATAGCCGGCGGAGCGACGCAGGTGTGAGAACACGCGCCAGGATCACCCCCGCCCAGCGCTCGCGCTCAGCCGGACTGACAAGAAATACCCCTCGCGTACCCGACGTCCCGCTCGAGAGCCCAACCGTGAGTCCGTCAATGGTCGGCAGGAAATTCCGGCTGCGCTCGGCCGCAAGTGCGATGTCGAGGGCACGGTCGAGCGGAATGCCGTGCGTGTTGAATGCCGCGAAATTCGCGAGCATGACCGGCTTGTCTACCATGGGCAGCTCGCTCAGCTGCGCGCCGCGAAATGATTTGTAGAATTGTGCCCGCGCAAGATGAGTGCGAAGAAATCGGCTCACCGCAACCTCTTGCCATGATGTCAACGCTGTACGATGTGCAAACCGATATCCCCACCGCGCGCGCGTGAATGACGTCGCGAATCGATGGAGACTATGCATGCAGCGGACGCTGAAACGACGCCCAGGCGGTCTCGCAATGTGAAGGCAGGATGCGCAGCTGCGGAGATCGCGTTCCCAGCTCGTGGAGACCGGCGAGTGTCCGCCGATACTGGCCCCAGTCGTGGAACAGCGGCCGCGCGAGCACGGATGGCAGACGACATTCCTGCCACGCTCTCGTGGACCAGCAGGCATCAGCTGCCAGGAGGACCGGCCCATCCTCAGTCCATAGCAATATGCCCAGTTGTGCCGGACTGTGGCCAGGCAATGGAATGCCGATCAGGCTGCGGTCACCCAACAGGTCGTATCCGCGAGCGAAGGGTGCCCACCGAGCCCCCAGGTCCACGACAGGAAGATCGTCCGCAAAATCCAGTCGCGCACGAAAATCGGGTGGCAGAAGGCCCGGCAGGAATCCGCGCCGCACCGCATCCATGCCGCTGCGGCCGAGGTTGCCGGCGACATCGTCGCGCAACGCCGTGAAGCGCGCCCGCGGCAGGTCGCGCAAGCCGGCCACGTGGTCCGCATGCAGGTGCGAAATGAAAACCCGCGCAATGGTGTCCAGCGCCACTCCACGCTGTGCAAGCTGGGCACCGAGCCGTTCTTCCGCGGGCAATGCAGCCGGCGTAGTCAGCCGATACAACTTGTAGGGAAATGCGCGCGTCTCTTTTTCGAAATGATCCGCATACCCCGTGTCATAGAGGATTGGTCCATGCGAGGGATGCATGATGAGCGCCGACAGCGACGGAAACTTGGCGGCACCCCACCGTCCGCCGCGTAGCGTAATCCACTCGGGATGGCGACAATGCCCAACCTGCAGCCAGTGGAGCGTCACACGCGTGGGTGTCAGTAGCACAACACCACACCGCCAAGGCTGACGCCGGCACCGCTCCCGATGAGCAACGTCCTGTCACCGCGCTTCAGCCGGCCGGAGCTGATTGCCGCATGCAGGGCAAATGGAAGCGACGCGCCCACCTGATTGCCATGTTCGGCAAAGATGTCGACGATCTGGTCGTCGCGAAGGCCAAGCTGACGTCGCACGTAGTCGATGCCGTGTGCACTGGCCTGATGAGGCACGACGACGGCCATGTCGCCCAGCCGCACATCGGACTGGCGCATGAGGTCGTCCACAAAGGTCTCGAGGTGCTGTCCGACGAGCCGGAATACCGACTTTCCATTCATTCGAAACTGAGCGAATGGCGAATACGGCTCATCCAGGCGGCTGGGGTGGTGGCGGGATCCGCCGCCCCTGATCTCGCAGTAGTGCGCACCTTCGCCATAGGTGGCGAACGCGCTCCCGAGAATCGCGGAATTGGTGTCGTCCGTGGTACGCTCGATGATCGCGGCGGCAGCGCCGTCCCCGAAGATACCGCTCTCCTCGAGGTGATTCCAATCGAGTCCGCAGGACGCGATGTCCGACGACACGATCAGGACGCGCCGGTGACGTCCGGCATCGATCAGGTACGAGAGCGTGTCGAGCGCGACCAGGAAACTCAGGCAGCTGGCATTCACGTCGAACGCATGCGTCGCCCGGCTCCCCACCCCCAGTGCTTCGTGCATCAACGCCGCATTGTACGGAAGTGCCTGGTCAGGAGTGCCACTTGCACCCACGATACAGTCGATGTCATCGAGCCCGAGGCCTGCGGCGTCCAGCGCATTTCGGGCCGCCTCGGCACCGAGGTCGGCGGCGCTACGCCGTGTCTCCACGTAGCGGCGGGTCACGCCCGTGCGATGTTCCACGGTGCCCTGGATGAGGCCGAGACGCGCGTCGAGCTCCGCGCTCGTGACCGAATCGGCGGGCAGGGCCACGCCCGTGCTGACAATGCGAACGCGACGTGTCACGATGCAATCACGACCGTCGTTCCAACGCCATCGAGCTCCTGTGCAATGGTGGGAACATGAGAATATATCGTCCACGGCATCGCAACGCTCTTTACGGGGGTTCGACAGATGGGGTCGTTCCCTCTGTCAACTCGTGCTCATGCGGTTTTCGCGACTACGCGTATCTTTCCAACATCCGATTCTACCCGGAGGTACCATGAGCGACCATCCAACAATGTTGCGCGCCGGCACGGCCGCCCCGGATTTTACCCTCCACTCCACGCCGGACCAGACGGTCTCGCTGTCGGAGTTCCGGGGCCGCCCCGTCATTCTCGCTTTCTATCCAGCCGACTGGAGCCCGGTCTGCGGCGATCAGATGGCGCTGTACAATGAAGTCCTGCCGGAATTTCACAAGTACGGCGCGGAGCTCATCGGCATCTCCGTTGACGGCGCGTGGTGTCACGCCGCCTTTTCGCAGGCGCGTCACCTGCGCTTCCCGCTCCTCGCGGACTTCGAGCCCAAGGGAGAAACCTCCCGCGCGTATGGCGTATACCGCACGCACGACGGACAGAGCGAGCGTGCACTCTTCGTCATTGATGGCGAGGGCGTGATTCGCTGGAGCTACTGCTCACCGGTGGGAATCAACCCCGGGGCCGACGGTATTCTCGAAGCGCTCGAAGCAATGCATCCCGACAAGGCGGTGGCCAGGTGAGTGAGCATCCCCACGGCACACTGCGACCGGATGTCGGAGAGGGCGATCATCGCGCCGGTCCATCCCATGCGCCCGTGACGCTCGTGGAATACGGCGACTATCAGTGTCCGCACTGTGCGCGCGCGCATCCCATCGTCACGGAAATCCGGAAGCAGCTGGGCGCGTCGCTGCAGTTCGTGTTTCGCAACTTCCCGCTCACGGAAATTCACCCCGATGCCGGGCACGCCGCGGAGGCTACGGAGAGTGTGGCGCAGAGCAGCGGCAATGACGCATACTGGGCCATGCATGATGCCATCTACGAGCACCAGATGGATTCCCTCGACGCGCTCGACGACGAGCATCTCGTGCAGTACGCCGCGGACATCGGTGCCGATGCCGCGCGCGTGCAGGCAGATCTCGACGGAGGCACCTTCGAGGAGCGCGTGCGTGCCGACTTCGTGAGTGGTGTGCGGAGCGGAGTGAATGGAACGCCCACCTTCTTCATCAACGGCGTGCGCTTCGACGGCAACTGGTCCAACCGCCGGGAGTTCGCAGCTGCCCTCCAGTCTCCGTCCGCGTAGGCCAACCATTCGCTCCGTCAGCCTCATGAAAGTACGCATCCTTTCCGCGCTGTTCCTGTGCGCCGCACCCGCCTACGCGCAGGTAGCTCCATGCACCACCGCGACATCTGCGTGCGAGCGATGGATCACATTCGCCGGTGGACCGGCGCGCTCCATGACCTACGCGACACATCGTCTCGACGCGCCCAACACGGCCGTGACGCGTGCGTTGATCATGATCCACGGCGCCAGCCGCAATGCGGACCACTACTTCGCCACGGCCACCGCTGCCGGCTTTCTCGCGGGCGCGCTGGGCAACACCGTCATCCTCTCACCACGGCTCATCGCGTCGCCCGACAAGCCCGAAGCGAACGAAGTGGTGTGGCCCAATGGCGGCAACAGCTGGCGCTCCGGCGGCATGTCGCCGTCCAACCCAACCATCTCCTCATTCGACTTCATCGACGAGCTCGTGCGAAAGCTTGCGGACAAGAAGAACTTTCCGAATCTCGCCAGGATCGTCGTGGCCGGTCATTCGGCCGGTGGACAGGTCGTCACGCGTTACGAGATGAGCACCAGGGTCCACAACACACCCGGCGTGAGCATCAGCTACGTCGTGGCCAACCCGTCGAGCTACGCATGGCCAGCCGCGGTGAGGCCGCTCCCGGTGGGCGACGCCGACCCCGTCGACGCCTACAAGGAGTCACTCGGCGACACCGGTGAGAAGGTGCACGCCAATTTCACCTCGGTGCCTTTGACGCCACGAAGCTTCCCACGTACAATCGCTGGCCCGCGGGCCTCGAGTCGCTCAACGGCTACACCGGCTCGATGACCGCCGACCAGCTCACGAAGCAGCTTCGTGGAGCGCCCACCACCTATCTGCTTGGCCAGGTGGATGTGTTGCCGCTGGGCGGTTTCGACTCGTCGCCCACCGCCATGGCGCAGGGCCCCACGCGCCGCGCGCGGGGCGAGGCATTCTTCAAGTACGTGACGGAGACGCTGGGTGCAAACACAAGGCGATCATCGTTCCCGAATGCGGACACAATGATCGCTTGATCTTTCCGTAAACGAGGGCCCGCTGCCGCGCCCTGGCCGGTGCCGCTTGGCTCGTTACCTGATGGGCGAGTAGTCCGTTGGTGCGGCAAACACCGATTCCACCTTTACCACCTTCAATCCCTCCGCCTCGGGTGCGGTCCGCACCTGGCCCATTCCGTATCCGCGCGGAACGATGCCCATGCTTTCGTTGCCGCGTCGCGGCTCGGATGCGCGAGCACGTAGACCAGCGTGACAGCATAGCCGCCGCTGGCAGCGCCGGCAACGAACGCCGAGAGCCGGAAGACCTTGTTCATTGAAGACGTCCCGGTGAAAGCTCTACAGACGAAACGAATCGGTGCCGGACTCGGTCTCAGCGGCTTAGAAACGCAACGAGTTTCTTCTGTCCCACAACCTCGAGGACATAACACAGTGGTACGAGGATGGCTATCGCGACCAGTGCCTGGATGATAGGGATAGAGCCGGGTACCAGGGTGCGAACGACTCTCAGGACAGGATAGTGGAGGATGTAGAGGGCGTATGAGATTGGCGCGAATGCGGCAAACGGGCCAATGATGTATCGAAAGTATCGAAAGTTGAACTGCTTCCAGGTAAAGCCTGCGAGGATGAATACGAATGCCGCGCCAAATTGGCGCGCCTGTAAAATGGGGGCAGCACCAAAAACGACCGTTCCGCCAGCCAGTACCTTCCTGAGCGCCAGAGCACCCCACAATGCCGTACAGATGCCCACGACCACGACGGGGGCAATCTGGTTCCTCAGGGTGATGGCTCCCGTTGCCCGATATTCGCGCGATAGTTCCACCCCAAACCACCAGATCACGAAGTAGTTGAGAACAAGGGTGACAATCCCTGGATGGAGCTGGTGAACAAAAAAGGCAACGATGGAAAGGACCGCCACCAGCAGAAACTGGCGCGTCTCGGAAACAAGACCCATGAGGGACAGGGGAATGAACAGCATGTAGAACCACCACTCGAATGAAAGCGACCAGAGTGGTGCGTTCTCCCAGTACGGAAGAGCCCAGAAATCTCCCAGGAACCCCGTCAGGCCCTGAAGCATCGCGACGTTCTGGAAGAAATTCTTCCAGCGTGGATCAGGCATGGTGTGCAGGGCAATGGCCGCCGCCACGTATGCCGTAATCAGCGCGACGAGATAGAGCGGGTATATTCGGCGTACACGATGAGCGAGATAGGTCGTGATCTTCGTCCGATGATTGCCGGCATGTGTGACATAGTGGATCACAAACCCCGACAGGATGAAGAACAGGATTACCATCTCCTGGCCAAACAGCGGAATGACCCTCGCGTGGTAGAGAAACACATACACTGCTGCAAGCCCCCGCAAACCGTCCAGGGCGTCGATATGCCTCCTGCTGCCCTGCCCGGCCGTCGTCACCGCGCAGCACCTACCGCATCCATCGTGCGCAGCACCGGATAGAACGTTGGCACAGGCGTCGCGCCAAGCACGGCGTCGAGGATGTTCCACGACATGAAGCCGTCGTCCGACCTCGGGTCGAACAGGATGAACGCAAGACGCGCGAGCGGCTGGTCCATCGGGATGATCAGCGAGCCTGCAGGCAGCGTCTGGCTCGTTGCCTCCCAAGCGCCTGTAAGGGTCCGCATCTTGTGCGTGCCCTGATACTCGCGCTCCGCGAGCGTGTTGGTCGCAATGCGATACTGCTCGCCTTTGACCGCCATCTCGCCGGTCGTGCGCGTGAACTTGATGCCATGTGCCTCGAGACGATCAGTGACACTCGCGATGAGCCGTGCCGTGGGCGAGCCAACCGGCCCGCGTCCAAAACCGCCGCCACCACCCGCGCCGCCCGCGCCGCCCGCGCCGCC
>JAQBPY010000429.1 GCA_028287285.1 Gemmatimonadota bacterium | reverse complement strand
TTGGCACGCCGGGGAAATACGCGAAGCTCGACTGCACGAGATAGTAGTCGTCCCCAACCCGCGTGATGCTCGGATCGGGATAGAATCCGGCAATGATGGGATTCAGGTATTCGCCGCTCCCCGCCGACACCGTCTTGTAGACGGAATCATTTCCCTCGTACGCAAACCAGTCGAAGCGCGGATCGGGCGCCGGCGCAGCCGGCCCTCCGCCTCCCCGCCCCATCCAGCACGCCGCCACGAGCGGCAGCAGCGCGAACACCGCAGTGCGCAGCAGCTTCATTGTGACGCCACTTTTTTGCCGACCGCAGCCTTGGCCGTACCACGAAAGCTCTCCGGCGGCCCCAAGTAGCTCGGCAACACGCCTCCCGCGTCAACCACGATTTTCTGGAGCACGGCCCCTGGATCCACCATCCAGAACTTGAGCACGTGTTCGCCGGACTTCGCAAGCGTGTGCTTCGAGATCGCCTGCGACACATTGTCGCTCACGTTCTGCTCCCACGCCTTGTCGCTGCTGTCGGCGAGGATGTTCATCACCTGCGGTGCTTCGTCGTCGAACGAGATTGCGTAACGCACTCCCTTAGGGTTTCCGGTGAAATTCAACTGGGGCGAAAAATATGCGCGCACCGACACCGCGCCGCTGTCGAACATGAACATCCTGTACTCGAGCCGCGCACTCGTCTCCAGCCCTGGTGTCTGCACCTTCGCGTCCACCGGCAACGCTTCCATGCCCGAGAGTGTGCGGCCAAGATCGGGAATGCGCGTCCATTGTATGGGCGCCGGAGATACTTCACGCGTGAAGTGCTCAGCTTCCATCGAGACGAACCTGTTGCTCTCCACGAAACCGCTCACCTGCTCGCGCGGCATGTTCGTGGGGTTCCTGATGTTTGCCACGACGGTGAACTTGTGCCCGTCGGAGCCCACGAGGTTCACCGGCACCTTGGATAGTCCGGCTGGGGCCTTCGTCCAATCGACGCTCACATACACGCGGTCATCCTTTGCCACCGATCCACCGGCCTTTGACACCAGCACCCATGGCTGCCCGGCTGTTACGGTGTACGTAAAGGGGGCGGCGCCCTTGTTGTAGACGTCGATGTAGTAGCTCTGCCGCGCATACGCATCGAACTCCGGAAACGCGATCTCCCGCTGCGCCCCTCGGCCAACACCCGGCAGTGGGCCGCCGCCGCCGCCACGACCAAACGTGAACACCGGCGTGCCCTCGTAGAAGATTGCCATTTCTGCCGCAGCGGGAACCTGTAGGATGTCCACGCGCGGCATCATGTTGCGCGGCGGCTCCTGCCAGATGGTGTACCCGATGTGTGTCTGGTCCATCATGTGCGCCCACTTTCCGCCGGCGAGCTGCTTGTTGTAGTACTGCGAAATCTCCGCATCGCGATCGAACAACTCGCGCACCTTGTCGGCGTAATCGTTCGTCGACGCGCGCTGCTGGGTGGCGGCCTGGTGATTTTTTGCCGCAGCGACATACATCTCGTTCAGGTTTGCGGCCGCCTGAACGGGATGCAGGACGAGCTCGTAATACGCGTCCTGATACTCGGCGCCGAGGAGCTTGCCCACGCGCTGCGCCTCTGCGAGGAGCGTGCGATACTCATCCACCACCGTCTCCGCCTCGCGATAGTTCACGAGACTGTATGTCTCAGGTGCGAGCAGTTCCGGCTTCCTGCGCCCCGCATACTTCAGGTACGTGGTGGTGAGATCGGCAATCTCGGCGGCATGTGCCGCGCCAAACTGCTGTGCCATCCACTGCTTGGTGTAGTCGGGAAGCCGGGACGCAGGAATGCGTTTGGGATCCCACGCGTAGTCGAGGAAGAACTGGATGGGGAATTCCATCGGCTTCAAGTCACCCACGTTCACCACCCAGATGCGGTTCGCGCCGTACTCGGTGGCGAGATGCATCTGCTCCCACACGCGTGCGATCGGGTTCGTGTTGATCCACTTGTAGTTGCGTGGGCCTCCCACGTAATCGAAGTGGTAGTAGATGCCGAAGCTGCCGGAGCGGTTCTTGTCCGCGGCTGCCGGAAGACGACGGATGTTGCCCCAGTTGTCATCCGAGAAGAGCAGCGTCACGTCCTCGGGCACACGCATGCCCTTGTCGTAGTAGTCCTGCACTTCCTTGTAAAGTGCCCACATCGTGGGCGTTTTGGACGGGTCCTTCCCTGTCACCTCACCGAGAATCTTACGTTGGTCCGCGACGATCTTCTCGAGCAGGGTAATGTTGCTTTCGCCATTCGTCGTCATGGGGCGATCACCGTCGCCACGCATGCCGACGGTGACGATGTTCTCGCGCGATCCCATGCGCTCGATGCCTTTCTTCCAGAACGCGCGCAGCGTGGTGTCGTTGATGCCGTAGTCCCAGGCGCCCCTGCCGTAGCGCGTCCATTCCTTTTGCGCGCGCGTCATCGGCTCGTGATGCGACGTGCCCATCACGATGCCGTACTCGTCGGCGAGCACCGCATTGAGCGAATCGTCGTCGGCAAATGCATTGTTCCACATCGCGGGCCACAGATAATTGCCCCGCATGCGGAGAATGAGCTCGAACATCTTTGCGTAGAGCTCGTGATTCACTCCGCCAAACTTTTCCCTGGCCCATCCTGAAAATGCGGGCGCTTCGTCATTGATGAAAATTCCGCGATACTTCACCACCGGCTCGCCCTGTGAAAAACGTGCTGGCGAGATGAACAGGTCGCCCTGGTGTTTGGTGGGGACATCGGCCCAGTAGTACCAGGGCGACACGCCAATCTGTCCGGACAGGTCGTAGATGCCATAGATGGTTCCACGTTTGTCGCTGCCGGCAATGACCAGCGCCTCATCCAGCCCCGGCATCGGATTCCTTACCACCTGCCGCACGTATACTTCCCACTTTCCGGCCACGTCCTTCACGTTCAGCTTGCCGCTCGCAACCAGCTTGTCGATGAGCGGGCTCTTGCCGATGGTGCCAACCAGCACCGCCATCCTGCCCGGCGGCACGGTGTCCATGGCCATGGCCGAGGCCACCCCCGTGACACGCTCCACGTCGGCGCTGAAATCCCGCGCCGCCTTGATGACACCGGGAAACTCCTTTGCGCTGATGAGAATGGGCGCCGTCTTTCCTTTCGTAGAGAGAGGAAATCCATCCGCCGCATTTGCGGGGTTGGTGATCACCGCTCCTTCGTTGGACACATCGGTCGGGCCCGCCACCCTGCGTCCGGCCGCAAAGCTTTCCACGTAGATCACCCCTGCCGGATGACCGATGCCGTAGCGCGCCTGCGCTTCGACGCCGTCTAAACGCCGCATGGACGAGACGTTCCGCGTCGATATTTCCCTGAGCTTCGCGACCGGCCCAAGCTTGTTGTTGTCGAGATACACGAGCACCACGGCTTTCCGCGCCTGCGCGGTATCCAGTGACAGCGGGCCCCGCTCCACGAGCCACTGCGGACGCAATGCCTCCACCACGTCGTACGCCGTCTCGAAGTGGTAGGCCTGGATCTGCTCGGGGGTAAGCACGCTCCGCTCGGGCCGCACGGGCGCCGGCGCGGAGCTGTGCGAAGCGCAGCCCAACGTGCTTGCAATGACGGTAGCGCGAACGAGCCGCCGCATGGAATATCTCATGGCCACCTGCCTTTGGATCTCTGGAAGAGGAGTGGATCTCTCACGGTTTGGACTCGCCCATGGTCTCGACGAGAATCACGCCGCCGGCATGTCCAACGCCATATCGCGCCGTCGCGGCAACGCCATCGAGCCGCCTGAGGGCCAGGAGCATGCGCACCGGAATGGTCTTGAGCACCTCGACCCCTCCGGCCTTCACGTTATCCACGTACACCCACACCTGGTCTGCCGCCTGCGCGGCCACCACCGCCTTGCCTGTCCTGGGGTCACTGCCGGAAACATTGGCGCTCAACGGACCGCGGATGGCCAGCCAGTACGAGCGCTTGGACTCCAGCGCATCATACGCTGTCTCGAAGTGCTCACCCTTCAGCGACTCGGCGGTCAGAAGATTTCTGTCGTTGCGGTCGCGCGTTGCGTCGTTCTTGTCGACCGCACGCATCGTATCGAGCATCACGGCGTTGCGCCGCAACACGAAGTCGAGTGCCGGCGCGGTGGTGCCCGTTACCACCACGATGTCCGCCGACGAGTAATAGCCGAGCAACCGTGCGCGCAGCATGCGCTCGCCCGGCGGAACGTTTCGGATGACATAGCGGCCACTCTCGTCCGTGATGCCGCGCGCGGCCGGATCATCGACCACGACTTCAGCCCCGCGCAACACGCGGCCCGCCGAATCCTTTACCACGCCGCTTACCGTCGCCTGTGCCTGCACCCGGCTGCTCGCCGGTACAGCCACCACGACACCCATCACGACAGCCATGACCGCGCGAAATTCCTTCACCACCGCCTCGCTTATTTGACGCTCTCGACGAGAATTGCCCCCGCCGCATGTCCAATTCCGAAGCGCGCCTGCGCCTCGACGCCATCCAGGTGCTTCATCGACCCCACGACGCGCATAGGGACGGACCGCAGGCTTTCCTGGTCGCCCAGCTTCACGTTGTCCAGGTACACCACCACGGCCACCCTGGCGTCGTTGCCGATGGTGCTCGGCCCGCGGTCGTGCAGCCAGGTATTTCTCAGCGCCACGACGACTTCATACGCGTTGTCGAAGGGCTGCCGGTTCATTTCCGCGAGCGTCAACACGCTTCGCTCGGAGCGCGAGCCCGCCGTATCCGTTCGATGCTGGAGACAGCCGGCCAGAGCAACCGAAAGCAGCACGACCAAGAGACACCGCGAATACTTCATCACTCGACGGGCGGCTCTTCGGGCTCCCACTCGTCGATGATGCTGCGGACGCCCTCGAGATGTTTGCGCATGCGCTCCACGGCCAGCGCCTCATCACGCAGCTCCACCGCTTCCAGGATGCCGATGTGCTCTTCGTGATCCCGCTCCCGCGAGGTCCCCAGGCCGAGTAGCAGCCGCTGCTCTTCCCTGAACAACTCGTGCAGCACGCTCAGGAGCTGCGCGAGCACCGTGTTGCCCGAGCCCCGCGCGATCTGGTGGTGGAACCCCATGTTGACCGAGTTCAGGACGTCGTCATTGCCGAAATTCTGGCCCGCGGCCGTGAGCAGGCGCCGCATCTCGAGCAGGTGCTCGGGCGACGCGTTGCGCACGGCATCCGCCACGGAGACGAGCTCCAGGGGCATGCGCGTCTGGATCAGGTCCTGAAGCAGCTTCTTCGTGACCGTTCCATTGTAGTCCGGACTCGCGAGCACCAGCACCTCCTCGCTGCGGCTCACGAACACCCCGGAGCCGTGCCGGATGTCCACCACGCCCATGGCCTCGAGCTTCTTGAGCGCCTCCCGGATGGTCGGGTGTCCCACGCCAAACCGGCGCGCCATTTCCATGATGGGCGGCAGCCGGTCGCCCCGCCTGAAGTCGCCGCTCTGGATGGAGCCGCGAATCTGGCGGGCGAGCCGGTCGGACAAGCTCTGCCGTTCCATGGGTACAAAGGAATGCTTCATGTCACGAACTCCTCAAGGGGTGAACCCTTAGCGAGCCGAGCTGCCGGCCACCGCGACGACGGCGTCGTACGCAGGCTTGGGCTTTCCGTTCCTGTCGAAGAGCAAAGGATAATTCGTTCGACCCGGTACGGGCCAGCCATTGAGCCAGGAATCCCGGTCCGTGACCCCCCAGAAGGTGATCCGGTCGATGATGTCGCGGTGCTTCCAGTAGACCTTGAAAATCTCGCCGTACCGCCTGGCCAGCGCCGTCTGGACGGAATCCGGCAGTCCGGCCGCATACGGGTTCAACCGGGCCTGCATCTGTGCCCGGACGGCCACGTCGGCGGTATTGTTGTTCGTGGCCCGCGGCAGCACGTCGATGTCGAGCTCCGTGACGTTACCGTGGATGTTGGCCGCACGGAAGGCGGTGAACATGGAATCGGTGAGTGCCGCCGACGGCCAGTCCATCTTGTGGTGGTCCTGCGATCCAATGGCCGTGACCGGAATGCCGGCGGCGCGGATGCGCTTGACCAGCGCAATCGCCCCGTCACGTTTTGCCGGCGTCTCGAGATTGTAGTCGTTGTAATACAGCTCGGCCTGCGGATCCACGGCGTGGGCATATTCGAACGCCTTGATCGGGAAGTCGTCGCCAATGATGCGCATCCAGGGCGACTGGCGCATGGTGCCGTCTTCATTCAGCGCCTCGTTCACCACGTCCCAGCCATTGATGCGGCCCTTGTATCGGCCCACCACGTTCTCGATGTGATTCTTCATCACGGCGAGCAGCGCAGCGCGCGTGAGTGGCTTGCCCAGGGTATCCTCGAATACCCAGCGCGGTGTCTGGCTGTGCCAGACGAGGGTATGGCCGGTGATGAACATGTGGTGCCGTTCACCAAAGGCGACATACCCATCGGACTGCACGTAGCTGAATGTGCCCCGCGTGGGATGAACCACCTCCCACTTGAGCACGTTTTCCGGCGTCGTGATGTTGAAGTGCTTGTCGATGAGGGCGATGCTCGCGGTATCCGTTTCGTTGAACTGGCGCGGCGACAACGCCGTGCCCACGCGAAACGCATCCTTGAAGATGTCCTTCAAGCCGGCGTTGGCCGGTACCGGCGCCTGCGTCCCCTGCTGCGAGCACGCGGCAAGCAGCATTGCCGAGGAGAACAGTGCGAGACGACGAGTGGAGTTGCGCATGATCACGCCGGAGCCGTATGTGCGAAATTCCGGCGACGCTCGGCGAGCTCGTCCTGAATCTCGAGGTTGAGTTTCTTGGTGATCCTGTAGGCGAACAGGCAGCCCACGACGATCGCGAGGAAGATTGCGGGATACACGCTCATCGTCATGCGGATGCCGAGCAGCGCGTTCTCCGTCTGGGCCACGTTTGCCCTGTAGCCGTAGCCGCTCAACAGCCATCCGGCAATGGCGCCGCCAAGGCTGAGGCCCGTCTTGAGACCAAAGAGGATGGTCGCGAAGATCACGCCCGTGGTGCGGCGGCTGAACTTCCACTCTGCATAATCGGCCACGTCGGCGAACATGGCCCAGATGAGCGGAATCGTGGGCGCGTAGGCGAGCGCGCGAATCCACTCGAGCACGAACGTGTAGCCGATCCTGTCAGGCGGCAGCGCGATGAACATCGCGAGAAAGATCGTGGCGAACGAGAAGCCCACGATGGCCACCGTGCGCTTGCCATATTTCCGCGCGAGGAACGCCGACGCGATCACGCCGATGATCGTCACCACCTTGCTCGACATCTGGAATGCACTGAAGCCCACGGCGCCCACATTGCTGTGGTCCGGCTTCAACACGAATCCGAACGTGTCCGCGAGCCAGAAGCCGAACCCTCCGCTCGTGGCCGTGCTGGCCAGTCCATGGCTGGTGAGGAAGCCGAGCAGCGCATCCTTGTCCAGGTAGTACTGGAAGAAGTAGTACGTGGTGCCGCCCTGCATCGCCACGAAGATGAAGTGTGAGACGGTGAGGATGAACATCGCGATCCACGGTCCATTCGCGAGCAGGTTGCCGAAGTCTTCCCTGGGCGACGACTTTTGCCTGGGGTCCGGCTCGATGCGCTCCTTCGTCGTGGCGAACGTGATGACGAAGCAGATGAGACAGATAGCGGCCCACACACCCATCGTGAGCTGCCACCCCTTTGCGTTGTCGCCGTTGCCCAGCTTCGCGACGAGCGGCAGCGTGAACGTGCCCACGACGAGCTGCGCGATCATGGCCGCAACGAACCGATACGACGACAGGGTGGTGCGCTCGTTCACGTCGCCCGTCATCACGCCGCTCATGGCGGAGTACGGCGTGTTGTTCATGGAGTACAACGTCATCAGGAGGATGTTGGTGAGACACGCCCACACGAGCTTTCCCGCTGGTGGAAAATTCGGCGTGGTGTACGCGAGCACCATCACGATGGCCCAGGGTACGGCGGTCCACAGCACCCACGGCCGGAATTTACCCCACCGGGTGTTGGTGTGGTCGGCCATCACGCCCATCATGGGATCGAAGAACGCATCCCAAAGGCGGCCCACCAGCAGCATCGTGCCCGCGGCCGCCGCCGTGATACCGAGCGTGTCGGTGTAGAAATTGAGCTGGAACAGGATCATCGTCATGAAGACGAAGTTCGCTGCCCCGTCTCCGAGGCTGTATCCCGCCTTCTCAACGAACGAAAGCTTGCCGGATTGTTGCGCCATGAATCTGTTGTCCTCTGCGAAGTGTGTCGTCAGCGCGACGGGTTATTCAACGTGCAGTATCACTGTGTCCAGATCCACATCCCGCGACGACGTCCCCACCATGATTCGGAATTCACCAGGCTCGACCACGTAATTCATGTCGATATCATGGAACGCAAACGCCTCCGACCCGAGCTCCAGCGACACCGTCTGTGACTGCCCCGCCTCGAGACGCACGCGCGTAAAGGCCTTCAACTCCTTTACCGGCCGCGTCACCGAGCTCACCACGTCACGCACATACACCTGCACGACCTCGCTCCCCGCACGCGAACCTGTATTCGCCACATCAACTACAACTGTAGTTCTGCCATCGCGTGCGATGCTCGCGTTGGACAAGCGCACGCCAGACAGCGAGAAAGTGGTATAGGACAGCCCGAATCCAAACGCATACAACGGCGACGCATCATCACCCAGCAATCCGCGGCGCGCACTCGGTTTGTGATTGTAGAACGAGGGAATGTGCCCCACGGACCGCGGCACCGAGATGGGCATCTTGCCACCAGGATTCGCGTCGCCAAAGAGCACGTCCGCCAGCGCATTGCCTGCTTCCTGCCCCAGGTACCAGCACTCGAGAATGGCCGGCACTGTCGCGTCCACATCCGTGATCGATATTGGCCGGCCATTGAACAGCACGGCGACGACAGGCTTTCCCGTGGCAACCAGGGCGGCCACGAGCTCCGACTGTCGGCCAAAGAGACCGAGCGACGCACGGTCGCCCATGTGCTTGCGTGACCACGCCTCGCGCGACGTCTGCTCGTTGTCCCCAATGGCCAGCACGATTACGTCTGCCTGCGTCGCAACCGCCACCGCCTCGGCAATGGCGCGATGATCCTCCTCGGCCGTCGGCACCTGCACTTCGTCGACATACCAGTTGCCGCCCACGGTGATCTTGCAGCCTTCGCTGTACATCACGTTGGCCTTGCCACCTACGCGCGCGGTGATTCCCGCCAGCACCGTTACGTTGCGCCGAGGGGCGCCGGTGTATCCGCCGTTGAGTGGGACGTTGGCGTTGGGGCCAATGACGGCAATTGTTGCGAGGCTGGACACGTCCAGCGGAAGCAACGACCCTTCGTTCTTGAGCAGCGTGATCACCGCTTGCCCCGCCTCACGCGCAAGGGCGATGTGCGGTTCGGAGCTCACCACGCGATCGGCGACATCCGGATCCACGTAAGGATCGTCGAACAGTCCCATCCTGAATTTCCACAGCAGCATGGGCGCCACGAGGTCATCGAGCTCAGACTCCTGGAGCGACCCCTCGTTCACGAGCTCCACCAGGTGCAGATAACAATCCGGCTCAGGCAACTCGCTGTTCACGCCGGCGCGTACGGCCAGTATCGCGGCCTCGCGCTTGTCGGCGGCCACCATGTGCGAGTGCGTATCAGGGCGATCATTCAGCTCCCAGATGGCGTAATAATCGGATACGGTAAAGCCGCGAAAGCCCCATTCCTTTCGCAGCACATCACGCAGCAACCAGCGGTTGGCATGCGAGGGCACGCCATCCACTTCGTTGTACGAGGGCATGAGGCTCACGGCGCCTGCTTCCTGAATCGCCGCCTTGAACGACGGAAAAAACACCTCGCGCAGCTCACGCATCGATACGTTGGCCGGTGCGCAGTTTTGTCCTGCTTCGGGCTGCCCGTGTGCGACGAAGTGCTTGAGCGTCGCCATTACACGGGTCTTGTCGCCGAACGTCGCGTCGCCCTGAAAACCGCGAACGGCGGCGACACCCATGCGTGTCACGAGATGCGGATCTTCGCCAAACGTCTCCTCAACGCGTCCCCATCGGGGCTCGCGCGCCACGTCGACCACCGGCGTCAGCGCCTGATGCACGCCGCGCGAGCGCGCCTCGAGCGCGGTCATCGAATAGAGCCGCTCCACGAGCTCCGGATCGAACGTGGCCGCCAACCCGATGGGCTGCGCGAAGCTCGTTCCGTCGAGCACTGCATGGCCGTGCAGGCACTCCTCGTGGAACACCACGGGAATACCCAGACGGCTCTCTTCGATGAAGAATTTCTGGATGTCGTTGGTGAGCTCGGCCTGCTGGCGAGCGGTGCGGCCCTTTTCCGGCTCGTGGCCGGTGCCGCCTGCATCACCTGGCCGCCCTACCTGCCCAATGCCGTTGCCATGCGCAAATGACCG
>JAQBPY010000401.1 GCA_028287285.1 Gemmatimonadota bacterium | reverse complement strand
GAGCGCCCCGGAGGGGCCACGACAGTTGCTTGGCGCCGATCAGGTCACCGATGGTCGCGGGCACGTTCCGCAACGTCACGAACGACGAGTCGCGCACTCCGCCGGGAATCTTGCCGGGTCACACCATGACCAACGGCGTGGAGGTCTTTTCCTGGTACACACTGCTGTCGTCCGAATGTCTTGTGCTCACCGAAAGCCTCACCATGATCGCTCGTCATGATCACGAGGGTGTTGTCGGGCATCCCCCGTCGTTTGACCTCGTCGAGCAGGTCACCGAGGCTCTGGTCCATCTTAGCGATCGCGCCGTCATACTGGTCGCGGAGCTGCAGCATATCCGGCGCCGGCAAATCGAGCGGATCGCTCATCATCAGGGGCTGAATGCGAGTGCGTTCGGAGCGGGGTGCACCCGGAGGCCACCCGCACAGCGTGTCGAATGGCGCACCCGGCAGATACGGATCGTGCGCGTCGAACATGTTCCGGAACGCAAAGAAGGGCCGCGCGTCTTTGTCAGGTCCGACCCAGTCGATGAAATGCGCGCGGATGTTCTCACTGTCGCGACGACCCAGCCGATCCACGAGGCCGACGGCGAGCCGCACCGACTGCGGCTTCACCAACCAGCGTATGAGGCCGGCATTCATGGCCAGCTCTCCAGCGGTCAGGACGTAGTCGTTCCTTGTCGCAAATCCGCGCAGTACCCGGTACTCCCAGGAGACGTAGGCATGGTTCGCGGAGAACGCGCCCGTTTGATAGCCACGCGCCGCGAACACCTCGGCGAGGGTCGGCGGGTCATCCGACAGCCCACGCGGCCAGGAGGTCGTGAGCTGGTTTGCCACCGGCCGGTGAAGAGGCTGACGTGCGAGGGAAGTATATACCGACGCGGTGCTTCGCGCTCGATCGAACGTCACGCCGTGGGCGGCGAATTGGACAAGTCGTGGGGTGGTCGGTCGCTGATAGCCGTGCAAACTGAGATCTGACGCACGAACGGCGTCCCATGCGACCAACGAAGGAAACGGACGAGTGTCACGCTGCCTGCAGCGAAGCAGCGTGCTTGTCGCTGGCCGGATGTTCGCGACATGCCACGACCGTGCCCACAAAGAGCGCAACTGACAACATCGAAATCACTCGGGATTCAGCGGAATGCGATGGCACGCGCCATGCTTGCAGGTGCCAATCCCACCGTCCGGCAGCGCAGCGCTGACCACGCGGACCGCGGCCTGCCTGGAAATATGTCTCGCAAATGTAGAATGTTCACCCATGCGTGATAGAGGTGACGAGCGCACGTCGATGACCATGGGAGACCTCCTTCTGGTGTCGGCGCTGTTCGCGGTGCGGCGTGCGCGGTCACCGCACGGGCGGGTTCGTCGCGAAATACTTCTACACGTCGTAGTACGACTCAGGCCTCGATCGGAAAGAGACTCTCTCCCAGCGCATGCAATCCTCACGTCCTTCACGATTCGCGTACGATCTGCTCCTCCCAGCGACGTTCTTCGCGCTCGTCACCGCCGCGATCGAGCTGGCCATCGATGCGGTAAGCGTCCTGGTGCGGCATCGAATCATCTGGGTGAGTGAGGATGCCGCCTGGATGACGCCCGTCGCATACCTGGTGGTCTTCATTGCGATGGCCGTCGGACTCGGCGCTATTCGGGCGGCGCTTGGCCGCATCGCCCCTCGCACGGCCCTGTTCCGTTGGCAGGCTGTCGCGGTGCGGATATTCGCGTTCGCGAGCATGTTCTCGCTCCTGTTGCCCTACGAGCAGATCTCGCGGTATGGAGCAGTCCTGCTGGCTCTTGGTTGCGGTGTGCAGTCTGCGCGCGTCGCGACGGATGCATCGGGGCGAGGCGCTACGCGTGCGCGCAACGCATGCCTGGGGCTACTGGCACTGATGGGTATCGCGAGTGTCACGATTCGTGCGCTGCGCGCGATCCGCGAGCGATCCGCTGTCGCCAGTCTCCCAGCGGCGCCAACATCCGCGCCGAATGTCCTCGTCCTCATTCTCGACACCGTGCGGCGCTCCAATCTCAGCCTTCACGGCTACGCTCGCAGGACGACGCCGAACCTCGATCGCCGCGCCGCGGAGAGTACCGTGTTCGACCGCGCCATCTCGACGGCGCCGTGGACGCTTCCCTCGCACGCGAACCTGTTCACTGGCCAATCGGACGTGCGTACGCACGCCGATTGGCGTACCCCAATGTCGGCCGAGCCTGCGACGCTGGCGGAGACCTTTCGCAGTCGCGGCTACCTCACCGGCGGATTTGTCGGGAACCTGCTCTATACCTCGTACGAATCCGGATTGACCCGCGGCTTTGATCACTACGAAGACCACGTGGTGTCGCGCCGCACGCTGATGCTGCACGCGTCACCGTTCCGGACTCGACTCGCGAAGCAGTTGAGCGACGATCGCTCGTGGCACGGAATCAAGAGCGCGCTGCGGCAGTTTGACCTCTCCCCCGTGCGGGTTCCCGGGTACGACGGACGCGACGGCGAGAGTGTCACGGATGCGTTTCTCGCCTGGGAACGCGGCCGCGGGAATCGGCCGTACTTCGCTTTCCTTAACTACTTCGACGCACACGACCCCTACTCGCTTCCACCCGAGTACGCTACGAAATTCGGTGATGGCAAGAAGCCAGTGGATGAGTACGACTGCGCCATCGGCTACGTGGATCATCAGGTCGGTCGCGTGCTGGATTCACTCGAGCGGCGCGGCTCCCTGGACAACACGATCGTCCTCATCACGTCGGATCACGGCGAGCAGTTCGGGGAGCATCGGCTGTATACTCATGCCAACAGCCTGTACCTGCCGCTCCTGGAGGTGCCGCTGGTCATTCGGTATCCATCGCACGTGCCGGCTGGGCGACGGATCGAGACGCTCGTGACGACGCGTGACATGGCGGCCACACTGCTGAAGGTCGCAGGCGTGGATAGCGCCACGGCCGCCACGTTGCCGGGGATCTCCCTTTCGAGATACTGGGAGAGTGCCACACCGGGGACGCCGAGCTTGGTGTTCGCAGAGTTGTCGAAGCGAGAACGCGTGAACGCGCTGGCGGGCAATAGCAACGGCCCGATGCGATCCATTCTCGATGAGCGATTCCACTACATCAGAAGCGGCTCGGGAGGTGACGAGTTGTATGCCTACCGCACGGATTCCCTTGAGCTCACCAATCTGGCATACCAGAGCGGAAGTGCGGACGACATCGGGCGACTCAAACGCACCCTCGACAGCGCCGTAAACGTGGCGAGGCGACACTAGCTGTCACCTTGCGCGCGAGGCGATGGCGTGGCGTGCGCACTCACTTGTAACGCAGGAAAATCAGCGGGGAGTCACACGCGGTAGATCAGCCACGCACTGTACGCACCCCACAACAAGACCGTGACCAGTAATGGACGGTCGCCGAAAATCGTATCCGTCGGGGTACCGTGTCCGCGTCGATGCACCAGGTAGAGGTAGCGAAATACACCGAAAATGACGAAGGCCGTGCCGTAGCTCAGCGCATCGCTTCCGACACGCTTCGCAGTCTCCGACGTGAGGGTGAACATCAGATACGCCACAATCGTGACGGAGAGCAGTACCGATGAGATCTGATCGAGCAAGCCAGCATCGTACTCGCTCAACACTCCGCGATGTGCCGATGCGCCATCGCCCAGCGTAGTCAATTCGTGGCGCCGCTTCGCGAA
>JAQBPY010000368.1 GCA_028287285.1 Gemmatimonadota bacterium | reverse complement strand
CCAGGATACCGCAGGGTCTTGTATTCCATCGACGGAATCTTTCCCTCGTAACGCGATGCCATCGTGGACAGACCGCCAGCCGTGTGAAATGCCTCGAGCGTTCCCACGGGCGCGGGAAAATCAATGGGCTCGATTTCAGACAGGGCCTTCACCTGCACGCGCTTGCCGTCGCGCACGACCCACGACAGCGTGGTGTAGTAGTCGAGCACCCCTTCCAGCGAATACACGATCTGGTAGTTGAGCGGCGGCTCGGGATTCTGCGGGAGCCCGCCCACGAAGATGCGCACCGAGCTCACGGTATCGAGCTGCGAGATGCCGTACTGCGACAGGATGTTCACCATGCCAGGCGCGACACCGCAATCGGGAACCACGGTGATACCCTGCGCCGCCGCACGCTCCGCGAGCTCCTTCTGCCTGAACACGATCTCCGTGTTTCCGCCCAGGTCGCAGAAATGCACACCGGCTTCCACGGCGCATTCGGCGAGCGAATAGTTGAAGTAGTACGGAATGGCGCTCATGACCGCATCACACTCGCGCATCACGGCGAGCACGGCGTCACGATCGCGGACGTCGAGCGGCGTGGGAATCAGCCGCGGGCCCGACAAGGGCTTCAGGAACGACGGCAAATGATCGAAGTGGAGGTCAGCGAGACGAACGACGCTGACCTCAGGATTCTGCAGTAAATCATAAGCGCACGCCGAACCTTGCAAGCCGGCGCCGAGCACGAGCATTCGCATCGGGTGGGGTCTGTTGGTGATCAGATGTCAATCCGCACGAGCCCATGGCCGTGTCGGGACCATAAATCTAAGTAGGGCCCTCTCCCGCGCGACAACCCCGTGCTGCGCGCACGAAGTTCGCATACGAGAAGTGATATGATGACTTCGCATTCCGTCGATTCCGGGGCCGCATGGCGTGAACGGCTCATCGAGGACGATGCCGGCATCGCGCGTGTCCTCGCGGACACCCGGCGCATGGCCGTTCTCGGGATCAAGACCGCCGACTCCGGCCAGCCCGCGTACTATGTGGCCGAGTATGCCCAGCGCGCCGGCCTCGAGATCGTGCCAGTGCCCGTGTACTATCCGGACGTCACGTCAATATTGGGCAAATCCGTGTACCGCACGGTTGCATCAATTCCCGGCGACGTCGACATGGTGAATGTTTTTCGCCGTCCGAAGGACATCGATGCGCATGTGGAGGACATTCTCGCCAAACGTCCCCGGACGGTGTGGTTTCAACTCGGCATCCGCAACGATGCGGCAGCGGAGCGATTCGCGCGGGCCGGCATCCAGGTGATTCAGGACCGGTGTCTGCTCGTGGAGCTGGGGCGCGCCGGGCGGTAACCCACACGAGTGCCAACGGAAAGCAGGTCCTTCGCTGCGCCCAGGACGACCCACATTCTTCTTCTCGCCGCTAGCGCACCACGAGAATGCCGTGCACCAGGTCCAGCTGCCACCAGGCCGGCGACAGCTCGCGCAACGCGGCGGGCAGCGAGAGCACGCGACGATCGCCGACGAGCACCTTCACCCCCGCCGCCGTGCGCATCACCGAATACCGCTTGCCTGTTGCCGAGAGCGCCGAGCGTCCGTTGGTGTGCAGGGTGAGCTCCTGCTTCCTGACGTCGAGCGACGGGACGAACGCCTCGAACACCTCGATGCCGATGGGACGCGAGCGGGTTCTCAGGCTGTCGAGACCAATGCCGCGATCGACGACGTCGTGCCACACCACCTCACTGACGTCGGTGCGATCGAGCACCCGGCCGGCAGAATCGGTACGCGGAAAGGGAATCTGGAAGAGCGCGTCGTCGCTGGAGGGCGGGCGCACGCTGAGGGTGGAATCACGATGCAGCATTGTCGCGGACGCCCGCCACTCGAGCACCGCGCGCAGGGGCGCGAGAATCGTCTGGGCTTCGCTCTCGTCGAGACCAAAGCGCTGCGCCTCTTCGATGAGCACCATGCCGGTACGCACGGCGCCCTTCATGGCGATGTACCGGCCAAGTGCGGCGCGCATGACCGGATTACGCGGTGCGCGCTGGGACTGCGAGTAAAAGAGTCCTTCGGCTTCGGTCCAGCGGCCTTCGTCGATGAGCGAGTCGGCGCGCGTGAGCCTGTAACCCTGGGCGGTTGCCGATGCGGCCGCACACACCATGATCAACAGCAGACCTGCGTACCGGCGAATGTTCACAGGCGGGTGATGCGTGCGAGCATGCGGCCGTCCGGATCGTAGGTGATGGAGCGCGGCTTCGCGGAATATTTTCCGGGCAGCGGAACAGTCGCGAGGGAATCCGCCGGCACCTTCACCATGAGCCGCGACACTGTTCCGGCGGCATCCGTTACCACGACGGGAAGCTCGAGCTCGTACGCGCTCTTCTGCACGACGCGCAGTGCCACGCTGCCCGATTCGGCATCGAAGGCCCACCCAATGGCCGGCTCGGCCACGCCGGGACGCCGCAGCCACTGGTCGAAGAACTGCCTGAGTGACTGGTGCGATGTTTTCTCGAGCTCGACGCGCAGGTCATCGCTGAGCACAGTACCGTGACGATTGTTCTTGTAGTACGACTTGATGGCGCCAAAGAACGCGCTGTCGCCAAGCTGCTGGTGGAGCATGTACAGGATGTAGCCGCCCTTTTGATAGCTGTTGGTGTTGAGCAGCGCGAGCAGCTCCGTCTGCGTGCTGTCGATGACGGGCCGCGTGGCCACGACCTTGTCGCCGAGCAGCTGCGTGCGAATGCCGGCCATCTCCGCGCGATATGCGCCGTCGCCACGAATGTACTGCGTCCACAGGGCGGCGAAGTACGTGGCGAAACCCTCTGATAGCCACACGTGGCTCCATTCACGCTCCGTGACCGCATCGCCAAACCACTGGTGCGCCGTTTCGTGGGCGATGAGACCGTCCTTCACTGATTGGGTGGGAAACAGCTTGCCATCGTAGAAAATGTTACTGGCGTTTTCCATGCCACCAAATCGCGTGGACGATTGCAGGTGCGCCAGCTTCTCATAGGGGAATGGCCCGATGAGCCGCTCGAACAACGACACGATTGGCCCAACGGAGAGGAATACCCCGGGCAGCCACTTCCTGTTTTCCGGCATCACGTACACCGATTGGCGCACGCACTGCCCCAGGTCGCCGTAGTGGCAGTCGTTCTCGCGAATGTCGAAGCGCTCGAGGGGACCGGCGGCCAACACCATGACGTACGTGGGCACGGGCCGCGACTCGCGCCACCGTGTCTCGCGCAGCTTTTTGCCGTTCACCGTGAAGGGCCGCGTGCCGGCCTGTTCTCCATTGGCCACCACGGTTCGCTCCGCGGGCGCTGTGATGCGCCACGACACGGTCGCCTTGTCGCTGGGATGATCCACCGTGGGAAGCCATTGCCGCGCACGATCGGGCCAGTTGTCGCCGAACCATGTCCAGCGGCCTTTTGCATCCTTCTGGACCACGAGCCCATCCCGCACCACGCCGTCATACACGACGCGTACGTTTACGCTATCGTCGCTGCCGTCGAGGGGAACGTCAATGGTGTTGTTAACATGTGGCGCCGAGACCACGCGTCCGCCAACTTCGACGCGGCGCACGTTGAGCGCATCGACCAGGTCGAGCGTCAACCGCGCGATGCCGGCCGAACGCCGAAGCGCGATGGTGACGTCGCCTAAGATGAACGAACCCGTATCAGGAAGCGTAATGCCGACGTCGTAATTCCTGACGTCGATACCGGGCTGGTACGTGGGCGCTGCGCCCTGGCCAGACGCGCTGCCGGAAACGATGAGCGACAGCAGTGCTGCGGTGAGTGCGGCCGGTCTCATGGCAAATCCCTCATGTATGGTCGTCCCGAGCGAAGGGAGGGACCTGCTCTCCGCAACAGCAAAACGGGTCCGTCGCTCCGCTCAGGACGACATCCTAGCGGCCGAACAGGCGGCCAAAGCGAGATCCGCCTTCGTTCTGCTTGCCGCTGTTCGCCGCCTCGGTGAGCGCCGCCGCAAACTCCGGCGCCGTGGTGTACCGATCGTCCGGCTGACGCTGCATGGACTTCGCGAGCACCTTCTCCACCGCCTCGGGCAGATCGAGATCGGGCCGCGCGGCGCGCAACGGAACAGGCTCGCTCCGCAGGCGCGCGATCATCATTTCCTGCTGGGTCCGTCCAGTGAATGGCAGCTTTCCGGTGAGCATCTCATACGTCATGAGCCCCAGCGAGTACACGTCGGTGCGCGGGTCGAGCGGCTTGCCGCGCAGCTGCTCGGGGCTCATGAACTCGGGGGTCCCAAGGATGATGCCGGTGGCGGTCAATTTCTGGAGCTCGGCGTCGGCACGGCGTTCCTTGGCGAGACCGAAGTCCATGACCACCGCGCGCTCGCTGCCGTCTTCGGACTTGCAGATCATGATGTTCTCGGGCTTGAGGTCGCGATGCACGATCTTGAGCTCGTGGGCAACATGCAGTCCCGACGCGATCTCGCTCACGAACTGCGTCACCTCGTCCAGCGGCAGCGTGCCGCGCCGGTTGTTGCGGTCCGAAAGAATTTCTCCTTCCACGAACGGCATCACGACGTAGACGAGTCCTTCCTGCGTCTCGCCCATGCGGATGATGTGGCACACATTGGGATGCGCGAGCCGCATGCCGAGGCTCGCTTCGCGCTTCAGGCGCTGCATGGCGTTCTGGTCGGCGGACAGCGCGGCCGACAGCACCTTGATCGCGTAGCGGTCCTTCGTGGCCGTATCGGTGGCGAGATAGACGAACGACATGCCGCCCTCGCCCACCTTGCGCACGATGCGGTAGCGGCCGTCCAGCACCTGGTCCACGAGATTCTGCGCGCTCACGGGCACCGCGCGGTCGCGGCCAACGGACGTTCCGCGGGGCGCCGGCGGCGCCAGGACGATTAGCTTGGTGCCGTCCTTCGTGCAGAACTTCGCGTCATCGGAGTACTGCGTGCCGCAGGCTGGACAACGATTCATGAGGGGGTGTCCGAGAGAAGTTGTACCAGGCCGTCCCACTCGATGTTGCCACCACTCAGCACGGCAACGGTCTTGCCCGCCGGCTTCACGACGCCGGTCATGAGCGCCGCGAGTGTGATCGCCCCACTCGGCTCCGAGACGAGCTTCATCCGGTCGATCAACAGGCGCATGGCCGCATGCAGTGCGCTGTCGTCCACCTGGACGACCTCGTCGATGTACTTCGCATGATGTGCGAATGTGATGCCGCCGACTTCGACGGCGAGCAGACCGTCGGCCAGTCCCGCCACGGACGGAATGCGCACCGGCTTTCCGGCCTCGCGCGCGCGGGACAGCTTTGGCGCATTGGCGGGCTCCACTCCGACGACGCGGGCATTCGGTGCGCGCAGTTTGATGGCCGTAGCCACGCCCGCGCTGAAGCCGCCGCCGCCAACGGGCACGAGCACGGTGCCCACGTCGGGCATCAGGTCGGCAATCTCGAGACCAACGGTGCCCTGCCCCGCAATGATCCACGGATGGTCGTAGGGCGGCACCATCGTGAATCCTTCCTGTTCCATCAGCTCGACGGCGCGCTCGTAGCGATCCTGCGTCGTGGTGCCCGCCAGCTCCACACGGGCGCCGAGCCGTTCGGCGCCAACGCGTTTGGCGGCTCTTACCGTGGTTGGCATCACGACCACCGCCTTGCACCCGAACAGCTGCGCCGCGAGGGCCACCGCCTGGGCATGATTGCCGGACGATGGTGCGACGACACCGCGGGCGCGCTCACCGGGCGACAGCTGCGCGAGAAAATTGTACGCACCGCGGAACTTGAATGCGCCTCCGCGCTGGAGCATTTCGGGCTTGATCCACACGTCGGCACCGACCTGCGCCGCCACCGCGTCGCACGGAAGGAGTGGTGTATGAACGGCAACGGGGGCGATGCGCGCCGCGGCGGCGTTCAGGTCATTCAGCGTGATGAGGTCAGTCAACGGTATTCTTGTGGGATCGTTATGCAAAGATGCGGTTACGTCCGCCGCTCTTGGCCTTGTACAGCGAACGATCGGCTTCCTGCAGCAACATTTCCGGCGAGATGGGATCGGTGCCGCGCGCGAGTGCCACGCCCACCGAGATGGTGATACTCATCGAGCCGCTGCTGGATCCGAAATCAAAGTCATCCACCTTGCGGCGGAGACGCTCGGCAAAGGTGAGCGCGCCCTGCCATCCGGTATCGGGGAGCACGATCACGAACTCGTCGCCACCCAGCCGTGCCACCGCATCCGTATCGCGGGCCGTGGCTTTCATGATGCCGGCCAGCTCCTGGAGGACGATGTCGCCGTAGGGGTGGCCGCGCGTGTCGTTGATCTGCTTGAAGTGATCGAGGTCGATGGCGAGGCAGGCCACGGTGGAGCTGCGGCGCTTGGCCTGGCGCCACTCGGTGCGCAGGCGGGTCTCCAGGGCCCGGCGATTGAGGCATCCGGTGAGCGGATCCGTTCCGATCTGCTCGGCGAGCCGAGCGCGCATGGCCTCGAAGCTGCGGGCGAGCAGGGTGAGATCGTCCGGGCGCTTGTCCACGCCGATGGAGACCGACGGTGTGAGGTCGCCGTCTTCGACGAGCTTGCAGAAGAGCCGCAGCCGCATCATGCGCGCGCGAAAGTTTCCGTACGCCACGATGAGGACGGCGCTCGTCAGGCCGAAGACGCCGAGGCTGAAAAGGAGCTGCGGGACACCCGGTGTGGCGGCGAGGCCGGATGACGGCGCGATGCGTGTCGCGGTGAGGTAGGCGAGCGAGGCAAGCAGCGCGGCATAGGTGCCCAGGCGCCTGCCAAAGTAGAACACCGAGAGCTGCACGACGAGCGTGGCGCCCATGAGGATCCGGCCCATTTCGGCGGGGGTGCCGCTGAGCCAGATAACGAGCGACAGCGCAATGATATCGGCGCTGATGAGGAGCGCCGGCAGGCGGGCTTCGTGAATGATCTCTGAGCGCCGGATCATCATGGACGTGACGGCGATGCAGGCGATGTACCCCAAGCCCGTGAGGGTGATGGGGACGATCATCGTGATGCGGTCGCGCGAGCCGAAGGCCAGGGCCAGGGCGACGACGGCGACGAGCGCCGCGTAGCGCACCCAGCTCTGCCACAACAGTGCTTCGCGCACGAGGAGCTCCCGGTCGCGACGCAGCGATTCGACCAGCTCGGGGGTCGTCGAGGGAAGCTCGAGCGTCGTCCCGATCAAGGTCGTGGTCATCATCGACTCTTCCTGCTCAGCGGGCCAGCTCACGTCCTCGAATTTCCAGGTCAGGAGAATGAGCTATAGTAGCGCCGCAAGAGGGGTTCGGAAAGGCAATATCGTGACTAAAGCGTCTACTCCTCCCCTGCCTGATCACCTTCGATTTCGCTTTCGACTTCGCCCTCGACCCCCTCTTCTTCGGGAATGACGCGAGCCACCGCCATCACGAGGTCGTTGTTGTCGAGGTTCACCAGCTTGACCCCCTGCGTGTTGCGGCCGGCAACCCGAATGCCCTTGACGGGCATGCGAATGAGGATGCCCTGCTTGGTCATCAGCATCAATTCGTCTTCGGGCAGCACTTCCATGATGGATACCGCATCGCCCGTCTTGTCGGTGCGATGGATGGTGATGATGCCCTTGCCACCGCGCTTCTGCACGCGGTAGTCGTCGATGGGCGAGCACTTGCCGATGCCCTTTTCGGCGACGACGAGCAGCGTGGCTTCGCGCTTGATGACGACCATGCCAATGACGACGTCGCGTGGTCCGAGCTCGATGCCCTTCACCCCCGTGGTGTCGCGCCCCATCTCGCGGACGTCCTGCTCGTGGAAGCGGATGGACAGGCCATGACGCGTGGCAAGCACGATGTCGTTCGTGCCACTCGTGATCTGCACGTCCATCAGCTCGTCGCCGTCCTCGATCTTGATGGCCTTGATGCCGTTGCTGCGCGGGTTTGAATACTGCGACAGCGACGTCTTTTTCACCGTGCCCTTCTTGGTGGAGAAGAGCAGCGACTGGTCGTCCCGGAACTCGCGGATGGGGACGATGGACTGGATCTTCGTCTCCGGGGTGACGTTGATGAGGTTGACCACCGGCTTGCCCTTG
>JAQBPY010000366.1 GCA_028287285.1 Gemmatimonadota bacterium | reverse complement strand
TCGTCGTTCCATGCCGCGTGTAGCCGTGCGTGATGCCTTCGACATAGCCCAGTCCGAGCGGCAGATTCGGTTGCGTGCGTTCCAGTGCCTGGATCTGGCTCTTCTCATCGACACACAAGACGAGGGCGTTGTCCGGGGGGTTGAGGTACAAACCGACGACGTCCCGCACTTTCTCGACGACGAAGGGATCGGTCGAGAGCACGAAACTTTTCGTCCGGTGCGGCTGCACGCCGAAGAGCGCGAAGTACCGTTGGACGGTGCTCTTGCTGATGCCCGTCGTCGCGGCCACCGACCGGACACTCCAGTGCGTGGCGTTCGCCGGTGTGGTCCTGAGCACGGTGCGGAGGAGCCGCGCCACCTCGTCGTCATCATGCGTGCGGGGGCGTCCCGATCGCGGCGCGTCATACAGCCCGAGCAGCCGCTCGCGCTGGAACCGGCGGCGCCAGTGTCCGACCATGGGATGGCTGAGGCCGATCCGCTCTCCGATCTCGGTATTCGCCACCCCCTCGGCCGACAACAGAATGGCCTGCGCCCGTTGCACAAGCGCGTGCGGCAATGAGCGCGAGGCGGCCCACTGCTGCAATTGTGTCCGCTCGATGTCGGACAGAGTAAGATCGAAAGTGCGCGGCCGGCCGATGTGTGCCATAAGGGCTCCGGAAAAGTATCCCCGAAGCCCCTGCAAGACTAATGCTATCAATTAATGGGACATAACACTAGATGGTGATGCAAATGTATTTGCATTCGCGGGGAATAACCCTATCAATGGTACCGACCCGACTGGGTTATTTGCGTGCGAAGAATACGGCGGACTATCCCACCTCAAGACGGATGTCATCACAGTGGGAGGTGTGGAAAATCGTATTCGGGTGTTCCACGAGTGCCCTGGTCCGGGCCGATCCAGCTACACGCCTTCTTCGTCCGCCCCTCTCGGATGGTCTAATTTAGGCGCGGGACTAGCGAGCGGATCGTCGCCTTCCGCGTTGAAGTTGAAGGCTCGTTCGTGCAGCGAGGCCGAGCTCAGCTTTGGGATGTCTGCCGCCACTGATGCAAGCTTGTTTCTAGGTCTTTATGGTGCGGCAAAGGTCGCGGCAGCCGGCTTGCGTATTGGAAGGGAGATGGAACTCGTGGCCGGCACAGCGAGACTGGCGCGCACTAATCGATTCACCGTCGCAGCCGCGAGGCAAAGCGAGGCTTACTCTGGAGCAACCTATGTCGCGTCAAGTGCAGTCGGTGGGTACTACACCGAACTCGGCGTGCAATTGATTGTCTCGCAGACGCCGAGTGTGTCTATAGCGGATCTATCCCGTTTGTCGCGTCGTGGAAGGCGTACAATACAATGACTGCAACTTGTGCTCACTAGCCGAATGGTAAAAGGGCGACGTAGGTATGGTAACCGTGACGATGTGCGCCTTTGCGTCATTGTGGCTGTAATCATTGCAACGTTGTATGCGGCTTTCGTGGTCGGTCTCTTCTTGTTTGAAGGACCAGGAGTGTTTGACAAGAATGGCACGTCAGTGGGTGCCGTCGTCGTGATGTATTACGCGGCGGGCCTGCTGGGAGGTGTAGTGGTGGGCATACTATTGCCGCTCACTCGATCGCTGCTGGGGATTATTGCTGTCGGTGTACTCGTGGCGTTGATTGTGTTCTTTTGCGTAGCCATCGGCCTGGAGGGGCCCTTTTGGAGATGGGGGCCCTCCGTATGGCGGCAGCTGATGGTCTTTGGCGTCATATTCGGAGTGCCCGTGTCCATAGGCTGCCGAAAGATCAATGGCTAGGCCGCAACGAGAGCTGACGCCCGGCGCTCGCATAGCAAGACGTGTCAGCTTATCTCCGGCGCTTACCGAAGACCGACGTACTTGTCCCCAGTAGTAGGACCGGGCGAGAGCGTCAGTGTTCAGCGTGGGGACAGTGGCCGGTAGACCTTGCTTGGGCGGCCCGCGGACAACATGGTCCTTGCGGGCGCGGGATCGGCGAGCGCGCCCTGAAGCTGTAGTTGTCTACGCGCAGCTGATGGCTCGCGCAGTTCGCTGACGTCGCGACCCTATACCGATTCCTCAAGGGGTATAGGGTCGTCTCCGTTACGCCCAGTCGCCGCAGATATCGACAACGGTCGCACTCTCCGCTTGCCGGGACGCATGGAGGAAGTGTTCCGGCGTGCACCTGCTCATCCTCAAGCTGGCCTCCTCTCCCCGTCGAGAGCCCGTCCTTGTGTCTGAACGTTGTGAAACGGGCACGCCCCGACTCAGATGGGTGGACAGAAGTGGTATCACGTTTTTGAACAGGTCGGATAACTAGACAAGTGGGCTCCACCGGCGACATGTTCGCCAAGCCTCAGGGAGCTCCCAGCATGCCGAGACGTGCCCGTCGCCATCACGCCGCCGCCTTCAAAGCCAAGGTCGCCCTGGCCGCCGTGCGGAACGAAGGACCCCTCGCCGAACTGGCGAAGCGGTTCGATGTCCACCCCGCGCAGATCACGGCGTGGAAAGACCAGCCGCTGAGCGGCGCCGCCACCGTGTTCGGGGGCGGTGCACCCACCGAGCCGGTAGTCGATGTGAAGACACTCCATGCCAAGATCGGCGAGCTGGCGCTCGAGAATGATTTGTTAGAACACGCGCTCAGCACGGCCGGCCGGCTGAGCGCCAAGCGATGATCGACCGCACGCATGCGTTGTCGATCACCCGCCAGGCCGAGGCGCTCGGCATTAGCCGGGGGATGGTCTCCTATGTCCCGCGCCCGAGGGGCGCGTACAACCTGGACCTGATGCGCACGATCGACGTGCTCCATCTCGACTTTCCCTTTGCGGGCGCGCGCATGCTCCGGCGCCTCCTGCGCAGCGAGTGTCCCGACGTGGGCCGACGTCGCATCGGCTCCTTGATGCTGCACATGGGCATCGCCGCGATCTGCCCACACCCGGGCACCCGTCGCCGGCACCGCGGCGCATCCGGCGTACGCCTATCTCTTGCGGCCTCGGACGATCACTCGCCCGAACGAGGTCTGGGCGATGGACATCGCGTACATCCCGATGGCGCCCGGCTTTGTCTATCTCGCGGCCGGGCTCGATTGGGCGACCCGGCGCGTGCGGAGCTGGCGTGTTTCGATCACGCTCGACAGTGCGTTCTGTATCGCCGCCGTGGAAGAGACCTTGGCCAAGTACGGCTGCCCGGCGATCTTCAACACCGATCAGGGCGCGCAGTGTACCAGCACGGCGTTTACCGGACGGCTCCTGGATCACGGGATCCGCATCAGCATGGATGGGAAAGGCTGCTGGCGCGACACCGTCTTCGTCGAACGACTCTGGCGCTCACGCAAGTACGAAGAGGTGTACCTGCCCGCGTACGACTCGGTCTCCGCGGCCACCGCCGGCATCGGCCGGTATCTCGCGCTGTACACCACCCGTCGTCCCCATTCGAGTCTCGAGGACCGCACCCCAGACGGAGCCTATTTTACCCCACGACCGCTCGCCGCCGCGGCCTGATCCCCAGCTCACGACTCCTGTTCTCCGACCACGCTACGCTGTACAGAAAGACGGAACCACTTCTAATGGCGTTATGGCACAACGAGGTTCGATGACCGTCCAAGCATTCTACGATGACTTCGCGTCGCGCTATCATCTCGTCTACGAGGACTGGAATGCGAGCATCGCGCGCCAAGGTGCGGCACTCGACGCGCTTCTGCAGGAGTTCTTCCCCGGGCAGCGCTCTGTGTACGATGTCGCTGTCGGCATCGGAACCCAGTCGCTTGGGCTCGCCCGTCGGGACTATGACGTGGTCGGCTCTGACCTCTCGACGGGCTCCGTTCAGCGCGCCACGCACGAAGCGCACGCCCGCGGGCTCACTCTCCCTCTCTTCGTCGCCGACTTCCGTCACCTTCCCGTTGCTGCGGCCAGCGTTCCAGTCCTGCTCTGCTGCGACAATGCGCTTCCACATCTCGCCTCCGCCGAGGCGATCCTCGCTACGCTGCGCGAATGGTATGCCTGCGTTCGTCCGGACGGCGGTTGTCTCATCTCTATGCGCGACTACGGCGCGCCGCCGCCGGTAGGCACCGTCGAGGACCGCCCGTACGGGGAGCGGACGTGGAATGGTCGTCGCTATCACCTCCGCCAGCGCTGGCGTTGGCAGGGTGCTTGGTATGAGACCGCGCTCGAGATGACGGCACTCGATGGCGATCATCAGGACCTACCGCCAATCACCACAAGCTACCTCGCTATCACGCCGGCGCAGGTCGCGGCGCTATTGGCGGAGGCAGGCTTCACGAGCGTGCGTCAACTGGACAGGCGCTTCTTTCAGCCAGTCCTCATTAGGTTCAAACCGCCTGTGCCATAACGTGCGCTGCACCAGACAGGGGTTCTTGCACCACTTCTGTTGACACTTCCACCTAACGATACCGGAGTGTCAATCGATGCCACGATCCGCACCACGCGCCGTTCGACAATACAGCGATGAGTTTAAGCTGACGGCCGTACGCTTGAGCTACCAACCAGGGATGCTGGTGAAGACGGTCGCCGCGGCCTTGGAGATTCATCCCTTCATGTTGTCCAAGTGGCGGACGGATGTGCGCGAGGGGCGCATCCGGGGCCGCGCCCCCAAAGCCCCGCCGCCCGGACCCGCGCGCGAGATCGCCGCGCTGCAGGCCCTCGAGAAGGCCCATGCCCTGTTGCAAGAGGAGCATGCCCACTTAAAAAAAGCCATTCGGTTCTGTTCCGTTCGACGGGCGACACGTTCGCCTTCATCGATGCGCAGCGGACGCACTTCAGCATAGCGTCCCTGTGCCGGCGGTATCTCGTGACGCGGGGCGGCTACTATGCCTGGCGTCGACGTGAGGCCAACCGGTATGCGGAGCAGGACCGGGTCCTGTCAGTCGCGATTCGTCGACTCTTTACCCTCCATCAGGGACGCTACGGCAGTCCCCGACTGTACCACCTGCTCCGGACGGCGGGCTGGGTCGTGAGTCGCCGCCGCGTCGCGCGGTTGATGCGCGCCGCAGGCCTCCACGCCAAGGCCGTGTGCGGCTATCGGGCGAAGCGGAATATTCATGCGCAGTACGCCCGCCATCCCAATCGCCTCTGGACCACGACGGTCACCGCGCCGAATCAGGTCTGGGTCGGCGACATTACCTACCTGAAAGTCGGCCAGACGTGGCGCTATCTGGCGATCGTGATGGACCAGCACTCGCGCCGCATCCTCGCGTGGGCGCTCGCCAAGCACCGCACGGCGGCGGTCACGTGTGACGTGCTGGTGCGCGCCGCCCAGGGCCGGCCCGTTCACGGCGTCATTTTCCACAGCGATCGCGGCTCCG
>JAQBPY010000253.1 GCA_028287285.1 Gemmatimonadota bacterium | reverse complement strand
CACCCCGAACCATCCCCAGGGATGGGATAGTAGTTCCCGACAGTCGCTTCGCTCCTGCGGGATGACAATAAAAGTGTGCGTCTGCTCGATGATAGTTTGACGTGAACAGCATTGCACCTCGCGCCCTCTTGCTCTCGCAGCGGGTTTGCTGTTGCTTCCGGCGGACATTGAGCGCACCGGAATGCTGGACGGGCCTGGGAGAATTTGATGCGCAAAGTGATGCTGGGTCTTGGGCTGGCATTCTCGGTTGGCTGCTTCGATGACGTGCTCACGGGCAGCTCGACCGTCAACGGCGCCTACACGCTGCGAACCATCAACGGGTCGCCACTCCCCTACACGACCGCGGGCAGCGGGACGAACAAAACCGAAACGCTCGACGACGTGCTCACCCTGTACCAGGGCTCGACCTACGCCGAGTCCGGGCATGTGCGCAAGACGGTGAATGGGCAGGTGACCACCACCAACAATACCGAGACCGGCAGCTACACCCTGGTCGGAACGTCCATCACGCTGCGCAGCAGCGACGGCACATTGGGCAGGATCGCCATGATCAATGCCAATACCATGACGTTCATCACCGATGGCGTCACGTCGGTCTTCATGAAATAACCGACGGGCACAGGCGGCCTATTTCGCTTTCGCCTCGACCGGCAAGCCGGCGCTCAGGAGATTGACGAACAGACGCATCGCGCCAGGAACGGCATTGGCAATCTGCTGCGTAAGCGTCAGCGACGTGTAGATGATGCGACCTTTGCCCACCGTGGCAACGAGAATGCCGTTGCGATTCTGCTTCTGCTCGGGGTCATGGGTTTCCACCACGAGCGCATAGCGCGCGTCGACCGTTGTTGGAACGGTGAGTGCTCGTGCCCCCACCCAACCGGACCAGTCATCCGCACGAATGACGTTGGGCCACGTCAACACACGCGCTTTTCCATCAATTGTTGACACGGGCGCGTCTTCTCGCGTCACCTGCTCCATGTACGGACGAGCAAAGTCCACGGGAAAGGGAAGAATGCCCGGCTGCGAAACCGCAACTGGATTGCTCAGCACCACCACCGTTCCACCCGTGCGCGCAAATTCAGTGAGACGCGGCATCTGCGTGAACAAGCCATGGTCGACGCGAAATGCATCGGGACCGATGACGACGGTGCTAAGGCCCTCGATGTCGAAGCGCGTCAATCCTTCGTTGTTCAATACATAGGTGGGAATGCCAAGCTGCTTCAATGGCGCATCCGCGTCGTCGCCGGCGCCGCGCACGTATGCAACGCTCAACCGATTCGGGATCACGATGTCGACGGACTGAATGCTGACACTCGACTCGCGGAACAGATGCAGCGGTGGCAGATACGAGTACTGTGCGGTACGAAATCCCACCTCGAACGTGTCAGCCGGAGCAATGCCGAACAGCCCCAGATCGTAGCGTACGGCCTCTGGCGTGCCCCGCACGGGAATCGTGACGTCAACCGCCTCGTGCGGCGCGAGCGTGATTGCCGGCGGAAGCGAATCCAGACGCACGATGCCAACCGGCAGCTTCTGCTTCAGCGTAATGCGCTGCGGCCGGTCCGAGTACGACTTGAGCGTGACGCGAAGCTGCTTCTTGAGCGGCTTGCCCGCCTGCGCCCATTCGAGTGCGCGCTCGAAGTCGAGGGTGACCGCCGACACGCCGCTCAACGCGCGGTTGCGCATCCCGAACGCGGGCTCGGCGGTCTTGAATGCGACCTCACCGATGCTCGACGTCACCGTCGTGCCTCCCACGGTCATCGTCGCCGTCACGTCACTCATTCGGCGCATGCTCTCCGCAATGGCAGAGCTGCCGATCCCGAATTCCTGCATCATCACGCCCGGACGCGGTACGCCATCGAGGGCGGAAGTGGACGGCGGATAGAAGTTGTCCTTGCGCCTGAAGATCCACCACGGATGTGCATAGGCGATGTTGATGATGGAGCGTGTGACATTCGTGCTCATGTGCGCTGGCACCCGCACGGGCTCGGTCATGCGAATGGGAATTGCACCGCTCACTGAAACGTCATTCACCGTAATGGCCGAGTCGCTGTTGTTGGCGATGGTGATCGTGACGGTGGAGGTATCGCCACCCGCAAGAAATTCCCGATCTGACAACAGCTCGAACGTGATGCCGGACGCCACAAGCAGCGCCTCGGCGGACCGCCTCAAAATGAGGTCGAGCGAGGCGTCGAGATCGAGCCACCGCTGGTCGCACTGACGGTGGGTGACGAACGACATTGCCGCATCGCGCGACGGATGGCGGCAACCCAGCACGCCTCCGCGAGCGGCAGACGCGAGCTCGTGTACCTGCCTGAGGTAGGGAAGAATTCTCGAGGGATTCCGGAGATCGAGATTGGTGCGCGCGGAATCGGCGTAGGCGAGCATGGTGCTCAACTGCACCAGCGGACGCGCGCCATTGGCGGGTACGTCCTTTTGCATGCGCGCAAGACTGGTGTCGATACCCGCGAAGATGGACGTCGCACCCGATGCCGCCGAGTCCGCCGCATGCGTCGCCACCCGACGCCACTCCATGGTCTGCGCGGCCTGCCACGGTGGCATCAGAAAACCGAATGAGCGCAATTGCGCCCTGCTTTCCGTTGCGACGTCCGCGTACGTGCGGCCGAGAATGTGGTCGTATTCGCGTGAATCGATCGTGGCCCCCAGGCCCGGCTCGAACATCGACGCCGGCGACCACGGCATTCCATACTTTCCCTTTGCATAACGCATGGTGTCTGCCGCCGCATCGAAAACCTCGCGCGCGATGACCGCACTCACCTGATGCTGGCCGTCGTGGTCCGCGGTGTCGGGCCGGAAAAGCGAGATGATGACATGGGGCCGAAAGCCACGCACGACGCTGACCACATCACCAAGGAGATTTGCGTGGTCCCACCGCCCGAACCCTTCGGCGGCATTGCGCGCGGAGCCGAAGTCGAAGGCACGCGTGAAGTACTGCTCGCCACCGTCAATGCGCCGCGCGGCGAGCATTTCCTGCACGCGCACGGCGCCGAGCGTGGCACCCGTTTCGAGGCCGGCGTAGTTGGGAGCGCTCTCGCCGCGGGTGAGCGAGAGATACGCCGTCTGGACGTGTGCGCCCAGCGCGAGTCGTGCGATGAGGTCCGCGTCGGCGTCGGTTGGCCGCGCCCCGATGACGAGCACGCGGGGTGTCACGGTGAGGCCGTTCACGAGGGCGTGCAGACGTGTTGCGCCACGTTCCTGCGCACGCACCGCCGGAGTGACGAGCAGGAGGAGCGCCAAGCATGTTATCGAGAGCCGCATGCCTATTACTACTCACATAGTAGCTACTATGTCAATAGTACATCTTCATCCCGGCAATTCATGATGAGCTACCGCATCACTACCGCATCACGACCGCGCTGTTGTCGCCCGCGGTGGACGAGCGCAGAAATCTCAGCACACGCTCATCGAGGTAGTTGGCCAGCTGCGGCGGCAGCTTGCGTCGCTGCGCATCCGTGAGAATCGCCTTCGCCAAGGGAACGAGCGTGAGGAGAAAGTCCACGGTTCGCTCTCGGGCACCCACGTAGCGATCATACGCCTCACCGGCGCGATAGGCGTCCGGCAAGGTCTCGAAGTACCGCGCAACGGGCGTCCAGATGGAATCGGCAAAGGACGCGTATCGGTGGCTCAGCGTGGCCAGGCTGTCTGCCTGCACGCGGGTCAGGTGCAGCGAATCGGACTGCTGCAGGATCATGTCCATAGGGTTGGGGATGGAGCTGGTGCCAAACTGCTTCAACACTTCCGCACCCGCCTTGTTGCCTTCGCGAACACGGCCGGCATCGAGCCGCTGCGTCAGCAGTTGTCGCTCGCGCGGTATCCCCACGTCGATACCAACTGAAATGCTGACGTAGGGCAACGCCTGCCTTGCCGACTGCTGCGGCCGCGTCGAGCCGAAACGCTGGTTGACGTCGTACCTGAACTGGCGCGTGACGGGATCAAAGCCGCGTACATACAGGAGATTCTGATCGGGTGGAATGTTGAGGCCCCAGCCGCGAATGTCGTTGCTGCCGTGCAGGGCGAGGTCCGCGATGCCCATGGGGTTCTGCACCGTGAGGGCGATCGTTACACGCTTCGGCAATCCGATGCGGGCGGGATTGAACTTCACCTGCACACCGGCCACCGACGTCCACGGAGCCTGACAACTGCCACGCTCGGACAGGCGACCCAGCTGATGCTGCAGGCACTCGCGCGCAGACGAGCTTCCGGTCGCGAGCAGCCCATGCATGGCCGATGCGGTTGCCACATCGGTGGTCGTGGCAGGATCGAACACGAATGCGCGGTCGTTGCCGAATCCATCGCCATTGACGTCGCCCGCAATGGAAGGTGTATACCGCGGCCCCGACTGCCATTGCAGCGCGGCGCTCACGTAGACGATGTCGAAGATGGGAAAGTCGCTCCACCTGAGCGTGGCCGCATGATGCCCACCCTGAAGCGTGGCGCCCGAGCCGATGTCGAACGGGTTGCCGGTGGTGCTCGTGAATCCATTGTACTGCTCGTTCACGCCAAGCAGCGTGTACGTGAAATCCCACTTCAGCTTCGCATTGGCCGTAACCGGCTTCACGTTCACCGTGAGTTGCCGTGAGCTGGAATGCAGATCGGAGCGTTGCAGCAACACGCGCTGAAACAGCGGCGAGATGCGCGCCGCCGAGGCAGTGATGCTGCCGGTGCCCGGTACGATCGCGCCCACGTCGGCGAACACCGGACGTCCACCTTCATTCGCCAGCACGAACCGGGTCACGGGGTTGAGGTTTGCGTCCACGAACCCCTGCTGCGTGCTGCTCGCGTTCACGATGGCCTGCACGCCGAGCACGAATCGATTGTCGAGGACGGGACTCGACCAATCGCCTGCTGCGCGCAGCGACCTGGGTTGGCGGTACGATGGATCGAACAGTGCAACCCCGGGTGCCGACGTGGAGAACATCGTTCCCGCCGACCCATCAGCACAGCGTGCTGGTATCGAGCCTGGATCCGTGACGAATGCATTCCAGTCTGGAAATGGAACCGCAGTACCCACGCACGTGATGCTCTGCGCGGAATTGGACAGGCCGGTTGTGCTCACCGCGGTGCTGATCAGCTGAGCCGGCGCGACGTTCTGGAACATGCCGATGCCCAGATGGACCACGGCACGCGGCGGCCGTGCGGCGCCCGGCGCATATGCAATGGTGGGCGACGAGCCGTAATACCACTGCAGCCCAAGCCGGGGACTGAGGTAGACGTCATTCGGGACGACGTCGTTTCGGAGCCCGAACGCACTGAGCACGGCCTGATTGAACGATGGCGTGGAGAGAAAACGATTGGCATCCACGCGGAGGCCGTACTGCACCTGCACGCTCGGACTCGGACGCCAGTAGTCACCGAGTGACATCGCACCGGTCATCTGCCGTCCCGATCGTTCATTGCGTGCCAGCGTTCGTGCATAGCTGCTCGGCGAATTCGCCTCGAAGTCGGCGAGCGAGTTGAAGACGAACGTTCCCAGCAGGCTCGGGGTCTGATCGTTGGTGAACGCATCGAGCATGAGGCTCGACGTGAGCTTCAACGTGTGCTTGTTGTCCTCGGTATACCAGCTGAGCTGGTTATTGAGCTGCACGGCTCGGCTGGTCAGCGCCGATGCCACCGAGCTTCCACCAAACAGCAGTGACTTCACCGATGACGTACCATCGGCAAGTGCGGAATTGACGCGCACATTGCCTTCAGGCAACAGCACATACGGATTCGTGGCGTTCGATGACGCTGCAAACCCGAGAGTGGTTTTCTCGAGCACGCCGAACCAGAAGTAGTTCGCGTGCACGAGCGCGACGTTTGCGCCCCAGAAATCGGCCGTGCCGCCGTGAGCGGGCGTCGTGAGCAGGAGACTGCCGCGGCTCACGGGCCGCGACCGTTGATAGTTGCCCGCCGAGCCAAGCGTGAACGAATGGCCCGTTCCCGAGCTGCTCGGCATCAGGTCGAAGTTCGCGGTGCCTTGAATGACATCCACCGTCTGGAGGTTCGACGCGCCCGCTGCGGTGGCGGGAATGTGGAGACGGTCCATGATACCTAGCAGGCGGGTAGCGGAGTCTCCAGCCACACCGCCGGCGGCCAACCCCAACGCATTGGTGTTGAACAGCGACTGCACATCGTTGAATCGCCGGCCCACGTTGTAGGACGCGTTGTAGAACAGCTTGTCGGTGCTGATCGCTCCGGCGGCATTTCCACCAACGCGCATGTTCGTGTATTCCAGCCCCTGGGCGTCCGCCGTTTCATCGGCCCACTCGAGCGGGGGTGCGATGTCCACATTGTTCACGGTCCGGCGCGAGAAATTGGAGCCCGGAAGCGTTTGAATGGCAATCTGCGCACCGCTGAATCCACCGGATGACGGATCGAAGGTGTACGGACGGATGGACGTAGTGGCGAGGATATCCGGTGGAAGGGTGCTGATGCCGGAGCCAAGACCGTTGAACGTGGTATTGTTCTGGTCGCCCGAGAGGCCGAGCAGCGAATACATGTCTGCGGCGCCCTCGAGGCCGGGAATGAGCTGAATGCCTGCAAGGGTTGCGGCCATGGCAGCAAGGTTTCCCGCCTGGTCGGCAGGAACCCCATTGTTCGTGAGCGGCCGCTCTCCTCCACCAACATCCGCCGTGGGCGCATTCCTGTTGGGCAGTGCACGATTGCGCTGGCCAACCACGTTCACTTCGTCGAGCGTGGCGATGGTCGTGGTCATGCGGGTGTCGGCCATCATTACTTCCTCGTCGCCCACCTTCTTGATCTCGAACCGCTTTGGCGCAAAGCCGAGCTTCGTGAAGTCCAGCCAGTAGTCTCCCTCGCCGTTGACGAAGATGATTGTAAAGCGTCCGCTGCGGTCTGTCCTTGCCGTTCTCGTGATGTTGCCCTGATACGAAACGGCCCTGACGTTCACGCCTTCGATAGGGGCGTTGTCGGTTGCTGTTACGCGCCCTCTTATGACGTCAGACACCTGCGCACGTGCCTTGCCTCCGAGGCATGCGAGGGCGACCGCCAGTGCGATCGCGATGCGATTCCGGGCTCTCACTGGCGCGGCAACCGTGTTCGTTCCATATTGAAGCCGATGCTCCTGTTTCCGGCCAGCAGGTACACGACTCCGTCCTTGCCAAAGCCCGCGATCGATCGTGAAACCGGCAGCCGTACACGACGAAAGCTACCCTGCGGGTTAATAACATCGTAAACGAGCTCGCCTTGTCGGGATTGCGCGGAGCTGTTGGGCAGTATCCAGAGATTTCCGTCCCGATCGGCCATTGCAGCACCCATGCGCACCGAGGGGTAGTAATCCGGAATGTCCTTGAGTGCCGGAGGGACATATTCCACCGCCATGGGGGGCCGCGGCGGACCCTGTTCCCGGGGCACGGACGTGCGGGCGCCGGCAGTGGCGCCTCCGGCGTCGGCATCCGAGCCTTGCGGGCGTGGCTGCGATTGCGCCATTGCGGCACCCAGCCTGGGCACCTGGTCCGCACGAACGGAATCGATGAGCCGCCGCTTGTCTTCGTCCGTCAACCGCTTCCAGTCGAAGGGAAGCTTCGATGTCGAGTGCGTCGTGCCGTCCGGAGATATCCAGTCGACGTGATAGTCCTGTCCGCGGACGATGCCAACAGTGCCGTCCGAGAGTACGGCCCATACATCCACGATGCTCACGGGCATGCTGGAGAAACGGACCGGTCCTCCCTCGCTGGCACGACCCATCAGCGCCGTGGTACCCGCGTTCCTGATGCGTGCCACGGTATCCACGCGGCGCGACTCGAAATCGGCACGTAAAATGAGCACCGTATCCCTGCTCAGCGCCGCCACGCGCTCGGCCACCGTCATATCCGGCTTCGTGAGTGGTACATAGCCCTGGAACAGGATGCGCCCCCGGTCATCGACGCCCGTGGCATTGAGCCGCATCATGCCCGTGAGGTTGGCGTATGGCGGCACCGACTGGACGTATGGTGACGCCACCGCGCGCGCCACCTGTCCTCCCGGGCCGAGCATCAGTAGCGTTCCCGCCTCGACGTCGGACGT
Source organism: Gemmatimonadota bacterium (assembly GCA_028287285.1). Taxonomy (GTDB): domain Bacteria; phylum Gemmatimonadota; class Gemmatimonadetes; order Gemmatimonadales; family Gemmatimonadaceae; genus AG11. The sequence continues at coordinate 30,712 of JAQBPY010000253.1, read as the reverse complement.
CAACGAGGAATCGCCGAGATAACGAACGAGCGGCAGGGGCCGCGCACCGTAGCTGCTCGCGAGTCCCGGAACGGAATCGAGGGGAGTGTTCACGAGTGCAAGTGATGAGTCGAGCAGCTTCATCTGATGTCGGACGGCATCGTTCACGAGCACCTTGCCGCCAGACACTTCTCGAATGCCGAGCACGGCGCCGAACGTGAACGCCGATTTTGCGGTGGCCGGTGGAAGGTCCACGACCGTAATGGCCTGCTGCGCCTGTCCAGCAGATGCGCCAAGGGCGACTGCGCCCAGGATGAGCGCAAATGTGCGTTTCATGTGTCCGTCTCCGGTGGTGTTGAAAGGCCGGCTACTTCGTCGCGAGCGCCGAGCGTTCGATGTGAAAGCCGTTCTTCCTGTCGCCGGCCGCCATGTAGACGATGCCGCCCCTCGCAAAGCCGATGATGGACCGGCCAAGTGGAAGCCGAACGCGCTGAAACAGCTCGCCGCTGGCGTTCACGACGTCGTAAACGAGCTCGCCATGCTGCGACTGCGCTGACGTCGTTGGAAGAATCCAGACATGCCCGTCGAGATCGGGCATTGCCGCGCCCAGGCGAATGGGCGGGTAGTAGTCCGAGATCTCGCTCAGAGGAATGACTTCCGCTGTGCGCGGCTGGTATCCGCGTCCGTTTTCAGAGAGGGCACGCACATTCGCGTCCTCACCTCCGCCGCCGCCACTACTCCCTCCTCGGCCGGACTTTCCTCCGCCCTCCGGCGGTGCGGTCAGGTCGCCCCTCGTCATCATGGTGACCTCGCTCTCGAACTTGTCGTTCGCGAGCGCCTCGTTCTGGGCCACGCGCGCTGAGTCGGCGAGCTTCTGCTTCTCCTCGTCGGTGAGACGCTTCCAATCGAATGGCATCTTCGGCGACGAGACCTTCGCTCCGTCGGGACGAACCCAGTCGATGTGATAGTCCTGCCCACGGACGAATGCGAGGGAGCCGTCGGAGAGTACGGACCATTCATCCACAGTCCTGAGTGGATCGATGCCGAACATCGTGAACGTCACGCCGTTGGGTGCACGCGTCGGTGCCGTGGCCCGGGCGAGCGGGCGGTTGATCATTCCAACAGTGTCAATGCGCCTGGTGTCGAAGTCGACACGAAGAAGCGGCACGGAATCGGGAAATCCTGTGCCTGTTCCCTTCTTGTACGGCATGCCCCTCGCGGTGCCCAGGAAGATGAGACGTCCCTTGGTGTCGACGTTGCTCGACGGGCCGGCAATCCAGCTGACGTCCTGCCCCGCGGGCGCGGCCATCGATCGTGCGACTCGACCCTTTGCATCGAACACGAGAACTGTTTTGGACTTCCGGTCTGCAAAAAGCGACGAGTCGCCCAGGTACGGCACCAACGGCGTGGGGCGCGGGCCGTAGCTGTTGGAAAGACCTGGAGTGGAGTCCAGAACGATCGTGGACATGCCGAGCGATGCATCGAACAACCGGATCTGCCGCCGGCCGCCATCGTTCACCAGGAGCTTTCCTGCCTCGATCTGGCGCAGCCCGAGCACTGCGCCCACCGTCTCCACCGACGTCGCCATGGCTGCCGGAAGGTTGATGACCGGAACGTTTCCCTGCGCCACCAGCCCGCACGGCATCACGAGGGCCACGAGGAAAAAGATGCGGGCCGTCATGGCTGGCGTATCTTGATGACGGTGGTGAGCGGAGCGATACGGGACTGGAGCACTTCACGATCGACGTCGCTCTCGAGCAGCGCCGCGAGCGCAGATTCGCTTTCCGCCTGCATCAGAACGAATCCCCCGCCACCATTCACGGCAAGCCGAACCGGCTGCGGCGGCTGGATGGTGCGCACGAGGGACTGTTGCGACCGCATGATGGTCTCGCGAGCCAGCATTTCCTGTTCGGTGGTCAGCACGATGTTCTCGAACAGGCGCCGGAAAACCCCGTCAACGGTGGATTGGCTGGCAGGCTGCCCTGCGCCCCCGCTGCGAGGGCCGCCTACGCGGCCGCCGCGCCCACCAGCAAGCGAGTCGGGTCCGGCGCTTCTGCCTCCCACTCGGCCTCCCGCTCGGCCTCCTCCTGCGTTTCCTCCAAGTCGTGACGCGAGTATTGCACGGTCGGCATCGTTCTGGAGAAGGGCCGCCAGGGCGGAATCACGTTCGGCGACAATGACGGCGCGCCGAGGAAGCATCTCGAGCGTTGCCGCGATCATCGCCTGATCCTGCGCGATCTGGGCAACACTCAATGACACGAGCATCGCGCGAGCGTTTGCTTCCTGGGTGGCGGTGAGCGTGATGCCGTCGAACAGTCTCTGAAACGCGGCCTCTGCACGGTGTGCGGCTTCCGGCGAGACGGCGGCCGTTGTATCGCGCTGCTGTTCCGGAGCCGCGATGACGCGTTCCGCGATGCGTGGCACGGCTGCCGCGAGCGCTTTGTCCTCCTTTACGGGAAGAGCTGGAGCGTGCTCCATTGCGCGAGGGACTTGCTCTTCTACCTTGGCTGCCGGGGCAATGTCCTTGCGGTCAATGCGACAATTGCGGCAAGGGACCGCCGGGTGCGGCATTGCCCAGGCGATGGACACTGTTGCGAGGCCGATGGCAATGGCGCCTGCCCGTGCACCGCGCAGCGCGCGATCACGATGCCGCGCCATCACACGAATTCGCCGCTCGAGCTGCGTGGCGCGTTCTGCAAATGCGGTCATGCCCACCACGCGCCATCCGCGCCGTGGACGCGCGACTTCGAGCAGGAGATCGCCGTACGAGCGGGCGTTGACGTTGCGCAGGACACGCGCATCGCAGTCCAGCTCCACCGCAACACGCAGCCGCGCAAGCTGCCACCACAGGGCAACGTTCCACGGCATGATGATGAGCGCGAGCTGCGCAGCCGTAAGCACTTGTCCATCGCCTGCGCGGCGATGTTCTTCTTCGTGGCGCAGCATGAGCGCGAGCTGCGCCGGATCCATGTCCAGCGACCATGCCGGTACGACGATGGACGGCGACACCACGCCCACGAGCGCGGGGCCGGTTCGCTCCGACACGAGCACCGGCACGCCCAGCACGACACGTTTTTCCCATCGGCGGCGCAGCCAGGTGAGCAATGCAATTCCACTCACGAGATAGAGTCCGAGTACGAGTGACAACGTAAGCCACGCGATGGTGAGTGGCTCGTCCGCACGCGACAGCGCGGCGTTCCAGCTCCTTCGCTGCACCAATGGCGGAGCGGGCGTGATGACGACGGGCCTGGGCTCTGCCGTACTGGGCGCGATGCCGAGATCAACGGAGACGTCCGGTGTCGTTGCAATGGCGGACGTCGCAGGAACGGGCAATGCCGCAAACCGAAACGCGATGGCCGGCACACCCAAGGAGAGCACGACCGCGACGATCCACGCGTGCCGTACCTGCCGGCGTCCGGCGAGCAGTGCCTGTTCGGCGAGTGCGGCGGCCAGCGCGAGGCCGGTGGAGCAGAGCACGCAGTACAACATCCATTGTGCGATCATTCGTCAACCTCGCGCAGCTTTTCGTCGAGCAGGCACCGAAGACGGCGCAGCTCCGCAGGGCTCACGCTTCGTTCGGTGACGAGGTGTGTCAGCAGCCGTTCCGTCGAGCCGCCGAACAATTTCTCCACCACGCGCGATGCGGCCGTTGCGCCGGCGACTTCCTGCTTGACCAGCGGGCGAAAACGGTGTGCCTTGCCCTCTTCCGTGTGCGAGAGGTAGCCCTTGCCCTCGAGCACGGTGAGCACCGTGAGCACCGTATTGTGGGCAAGGGTGTCGGCGAGTCGAGCACGCACTTCTGCAGCGGTGGACGGCCCTCGCTCCCAGAGGATGGCCATCACGTCGAGCTCGCGGTCGGTAAAGATGGGCGCCACGGTCATCTCCTATTTTTCTCGGCGGTCATTTGACAGGATTCACCCTATTCCTGCATTTGACTCCTAGTATTATAGGAGATAATTGTACATCCCTTTCAATTTGTCAAGTGCCGCCGCCCTTACCGAATGACGCGCGCGCCCCTGCCCTTCATCGCGGCTTCGACTTCTTCCACGCGCACCATGGACGTATCGCCGGGCGTGGTCATCGCGAGTGCCCCGTGCGCGGCACCATACTCCACGGCCGCCTGCGGTCCCTTGCCCTCGAGAAATCCGTATGCGAGACCGGAGGCAAAGCCGTCGCCGCCGCCTACACGGTCGTAGATCTCGAGATTCTCGCGCCTCATGGACTGATAGAGCTCGCCCTGATAGTAGAGAATGGCGCTCCAGTCGTTGAACGTGGCCGTGGTCGCCTTGCGCAGCGTGGTCGCGGCCACCTTGAAATTCGGGAACGCCTTCACGGCGCTCTGGATCATCTTCTGGAAGCTCTCCGTCTCGATGGTCGTGAGGTGCTCATCGGCCCCTTCCACATCGAAGCCAAGGCACGCGGTAAAGTCTTCTTCGTTGCCGATCATCACGTCCACGTACTGCGCGATGTTGCGGTTGACGCGCTGCGCACCGTCCTTGCCGCCCTGGCTCTTCCAGAGGGATGCGCGGTAGTTGAGATCATACGCCACCACGGTGCCGTACTTTTTCGCGATCTCCACCGCCTCGATCACTGCCTCCGCAGTATTCGACGCGAGCGCCGCGAAAATTCCGCCGGTGTGAAACCAGCGCACGCCTTCCTCACCGAAAATCTTTTCCCAGTTCACCTCACCGGGCTTGATCTGCGAGGCGGCCGAGTGGCCGCGATCGGAACAGCCGAGTGCGGGGCGGATGCCGAAGCCCTTCTCGGTGAAGTTGAGCCCCACGCGAGTGTTGCGGCCCAGCCCGTCGAAGTCGCGCCAGATCACGTGCGACATGTCGACGCCGCCCTGCATGATGAAATCCTCGAGCAGCCATCCCAGGTCGTTTCGCGGGATTGCCGTGACGACCGCGGCCCGTTTGCCCCAGCACTTTCGCATGGCGCGCGACACGTTGTATTCGCCGCCGCCTTCCCAGACCTGGAACTGGCGCGCGTTGCGAACACGCCCGAAGCCCGGGTCGAAACGGAGCATGACTTCGCCGAACGACATGCAGTCCCACTTGGACTCGGCGGCGGACCTGATTTTCAGTGCGGTGTCGGTCATGGGTTTCTCGGTATTGTCATCCATCCCGCCACGCGCGATGCGCGCGGGGATGACGGTTCTAGCAACCGCGAATGGTCTTGATCATCTGCACCGTATCCCGCACCCTGGATTCGATGCCCTCGTAGTCCTTCTTGTCGAGCAGCTCCTTCGTGACCAGGTTGCTGCCAATGCCGCAGGCCACGATGCCCGCCTGGAACCATTCGCGCAGCGACTTCTCCGAGGCTTCGACACCGCCGGTGGGCATGATGCGCGTCCACGGCATTGGGCCAAGGATGCTCTTCACGAAATCCGGCCCACCCACCGATGTGCCTGGAAAGACCTTGACGATCTCGCACCCAAGCTCCTGCGCGTCACCGATTTCCGTGGCTGAGCCACAGCCTGGGCTATACGGAATTCCGCGACGGTTGCACACCTTGGCCACGTCTGCATTGAGCAGTGGGCCAACCACGAACTTTGCGCCGTTGGCGATGTAGATGCCGGCGGTGGGCGCGTCGACAATGGAGCCGACGCCCATGATCACCGATGGGTCGGCCTTCGCGAAGTAGCTCGCGACATCGTAAAAGGCCTGTGAGGCAAAATCACCGCGATTGGTGAACTCGATGCACTTTGCACCGCCATTGGCGCAGGCCTGGATGACTTTCTTGCAGACGTCGACGTCAGGGTGATAGAAGACGGGAATCACTCCCTGGTCCATCATCGCGAGCAGTACGGACAGACGATCCTTGGCGGCCATCGTGAATTGGTTGGGAGTGTGAATGTTCGACGATTGAACAAAGCCTTTTGCAAGGCGGACGTCAACTGATCATATTGTCTCTTCCAGGATCTGGCAGGCGAGCATGACAGGGGTCGGAGCGCAGTCCGTTTTCGCGGCGTTCATGTCGTTCGCGGCACTCATCAGGTGCGACGCGCAGCACGACACCACCCGCTATCGCCAACGCGTTATCGGGGTGTTCGACAACACGAGCGGCGCGCCCGTGGCAGACGTCGACGTCATTGACGTGCTCGCCGGGAACTCGGTTCGGACGACGACCACGGGTACCGCATCACTCGCATTTCTCCCCGACGGGGGAGCACTGGTGCGCATCAGGAAGCTCGGCTTTCAGCAGCAGACGATGATGATCGGGATCTCGCCCACGGACACGATGCCCATGACCATCGTGCTGACACGCGTGACGGAGCTCCCCGCCGTGGCCACGGTCGATTCCGGACCGCGCTACATCTCGCCAAACCTCCGCGCCTTCGAGGATCGGCGGCGGAAATCGGCGACCGGCCACTTCGTGCCGGAAGCGCAAATACGGAAGGACGAAAGCCGCGGGATGGATCTGGGCAGCTCGCTCATCGCACACATTCCGACCATTCCAATCAGGATGGGACGGCAGGGTGCGGCCCTGCTCGGACCCTCCCCGCACTGCGGCAGCGGAGGTGGGCCGGACGTGTACCTCGACGGCGTACGGCTCGCGCACCCTTCCGCGCCTCCTCGGCGCGGGGCGGCGGGCACGGCATCGCTGCCCGCGGACCTGTCGGAGTTTCAACTCGGCAACCTTGCCGGCGCCGAGTACTACCCGACCACCAGCGGGGCACCGGCGGAATTTGGTGGCACGAGCACGTCATGCGGCGTGCTCTTGCTCTGGAGCAGGCAATGAAGCGCTGGTAGGCCGAACAGCACTGTCACTAGAGCAGCGCTGTTTCCTCGACGCTCACATCCGTGGCAAGACGATCGGGAAAGTACGCGTTGTGCACGTACTGCCTCACCATGCGCTGCGTGTTGAAGAAGCTGCCGTTCAACGCGATGGACGACCGCATCACTTCCGCGTAGGAAAATGGAAGTCCATAGAACATGGGGAGGATGACGCGTTCCAGCTTGTTGTAGAGATCGAGCACGTCGCGCGAGCCGTCGCCGTCCGGCAATGCATCGCCGATGGCCCAGCCGGTCACTCCTTCAACACACCCTTCCACCCACCAGCCATCCAGCACGCTGAATGACGGAACGCCGTTGATGGCGGCCTTCATTCCGCTAGTGCCCGAGGCCTCGAGCGGCTTCATGGGGTTGTTGAGCCACAGATCCACGCCCGCCACCATCGTCGCCGCGAGCGCCATCTCGTAGTTCTCGAGATACACGACGTCGACGAGGCCGCCCAGCCGCTCGTCAGCCGCAAAGATGCGGCGAATGAGCTCCTTGCCGCCGCCGTCGTGCGGATGTGCCTTGCCACCGAACACGAGCTGGATCTTGCCGACGTTCCGCGCAATGGACGCAAGACGCTCGATATCGGAGAAGATGAGATCCGCGCGCTTGTAGGGCGTGGCACGGCGCGCAAATCCAATGGTCATCACGGCCGGATCGAGCTGCACACCGGTGCGCTTCTCTACTTCCCGAAGCAGAAGGGCCTTGCTCTCGGCGCGTGTGCTGCGGATTTCCTGGAGCGGAATGCTCTCCACATAACGCAGGTACAGGTTGTCCTTGCGCCATTCCGGCACATGCTTGTCGAACAGGGCTGCAAAGACAGGCGCGGCCCACGTGCGGGCATGCACCCCGTTCGTGATCGACTTGATGTTGTAACTGGGGAACATCGCCTGCGACACGTCGCGGTGGCGCATGGCAACGCCGTTGACGAAGCGCGTGAGATGCAGCGCGAGGTGTGTCATGTTGAGGTAGCCGTCGCTCACACCGCCAATCAGCTCGAGCAGCGCCAGCCGGTCATCGCCGAGCACGCTCTTGACCATGTCGACGCCGAACTTGTCGTGCCCGGCGGGCACCGGCGTGTGCGTCGTGAAGACGCAGTGCTTCCGCACCTCGGCAATATCCTCATCCTCGAGCTCGAAGCGTGGCCGCGCACCCAGCTGCTGCTCGATCAGCTGCAGCGTGAGGAGCGCGGAGTGCCCTTCGTTCAGGTGATACGTAACCGGCCCATTGTACTCGAGCTCCTGAAGGAGTGCCGCCCCGCCCATGCCCAGCACGATTTCCTGACAGAGCCGATAATGCTCGTCGCCGCCGTAGAGGCAATCGGTGAGCGTGCGATCCCACTCGCTGTTTTCCGGGAGGTTGGTATCGAGCAGGAAAACGGGGACGACATGCCCGCGCACACCCTTTACCGAATAGAGCCATGCCGTGACGTGGACTTCGCGCCCTTCGATGGTGACGCTGGTACGCTCTGGAAGCCGGTCGAGCACCTCTTCGGGCTTCCAGCTCACCGGCGTTTCCGACTGCTGGCCGGTGGCGTCGAGGTGCTGCTCGAAGTACCCCTTGCGATGGAGCAGCGTGACGGCCACGAGCGGCACGCCAAGGTCGGCGGCAGAGCGCAGCGTGTCACCAGCCAGGACGCCGAGCCCGCCGCTGTAGGTGGGGATTGCCTGTTCGAGACAGATCTCCATGGAGAAATACGCGACAGTCGTACGAGCCGTGCCTAACGTCATGACAACCTCGAAACTGTATACCGGAAGCGCGAGTGGACCGCGCGGTATTGGGCGGGAATCTTGAATTTAGCCACGAACCAGCCCGACTCAAATGGCCCAGCCCGGTGTCTACGCTCCGAGGAGCCGCACTGTGCGCGAATCAGCGAGCAGTGTCTCGAGTGTGGCACGCATACGCCGCGACCAACTCGGATACTTGTCCTGCCATACCCCCGGGATGTTCACGGGCGCAGACTCCAGCGCGAGGTCATCGAACGAGAGGCCCACGAGTGCCGAGGGTGTCCTTCTGATAAATGCGTGCACCGCCATGATGAGTGCGTCCGATGCCACGCCATTGTGTGCGTCCTGCGGCAGCAACCCCGCTTCGACCAGCGAGGCGACGAGGGCGTCGACGTCGCGCCGCCGGGCGTCGAACATCTGCGACGCGACGGCGGGGTCCGACAAATCACCGACCTCCGTCCTGAGCGCAACATCGCGCCCCTCGGCCCAGCCAACCAGCGGAGGGAGATCGTGGGTGTTCACGGTGGCAAGGGCCATGCGCGGATATTCACTGGCAGGCCGGAAGCGGCCGGAATGAAAGTCCCGCTCGAATACCTGCACCCTTGAGCCAAGCACCCCCCATTTCGCCAGCACCGCTGGTACGTGCGGTGGAATAGTGCCGAGATCTTCACCGACGACGAGTGCATTGTGACGCACGCTCTCGAGGGCGAGAATCCCCAATAGTTCATTGGTAAATGATCGGACGTAGGCACCCTGTCGCGCCGATTCACCGAGGGGAACCCAATACATGCGAAAGAGACCGAGCGCGTGATCGATGCGCAGTGCGCCCGTGTGGCGAAAGCCGGCTCGCAGGATGCGAATCCAGTAGTCATATCCGGTCTGGCGAAGAACATGGGGGTCAATCGCGGGCAGCCCCCAGTTCTGTCCGTCGTCGGAGTACATGTCGGGCGGCGCTCCAACTGTGGCACCCTGCCGGAACAACTCGGGATACGACCAGACGTCGCTTCCCGACGCCGACGATCCCACCGCAAGATCCTGGTACATACCAAGTGCGAGGCCTGCCTCCGCTGCATCCGCGGCGGCGACACCGAGCTGCCGGTCGAGCTCGAACTGCAGCCAGCAATGGTAGTCGATTCGACCGGCGTGCTCGCGCCTGAACGCGGCGACGGATTCACCATGCGGATCGCGAAACGGCGCAGGCCATTCGCGCGCGTCTGGTCCTTCGCGCTCCGCGATGGTCATGTACGTCGCAAAGAGCGTGAGCGCAGGATCTTCGCGCTTCGCGTATTCGGCGTATGCTCGTCCGCGAATGGTTCGCGGGCGCACCTCGCGCTCCACGAACGTGCGATGCAGCGATTCGAGAATGGGAGCGCGCAGTGCCATCACGCGTGCATTCTCGAGCATCGTGGCTGCGCGCAGATCGGTCACGGCATCCTGGAATTCCTGCGATGCAATTCGTGCGCGTGCCGCTGTATCGTGCTGGAGCTCGGGAATGTCGTCGATACGCAGGTAGAGCGGATTCCTGAACAGCCGCGTAATGGGGCTGTACGGGCTGACGTCATAGCCTTCGTTGCGCAGCGCATGCATTGGATTCATGCCGACGAATGCGCCTCCGTGCTGCCCAAGCCACCTCGCAATGGACGTGATGTCACCGATGTCGCCTGCACCCCAGTTCGATGCGCTGCGAATTGTGTAGAGGTTCGTGGTGATGCCGAAGCCGCGCCTGCCTGCGAGACGGGCCTCGGGTTGCGTGCACTGTGACGGCACGACGATGAGTCGTTGAGCACCGGTCCGTCGTTTTCCGCCGCCCTGAAAGCGAACGACGAGATCGTGATAACCGAGTGGCAGCGTGGCCGGGAGGTCGAAGGTGTGGCGTCGCGGCTCGCCACCCTCGATGGTGCCCGACCACCGTGAGATGATGCCTTCCTCGGTGCGCAACGTGATGGTCCACTGCACGGCGCCGGCGTGCATGTGTGGAATGCGCACACGTACACGCTTCAATGACCGGCTGCGCTGGCGCACCACATGAACCGGCGCGATGACGTGACGCCTGCGATCGCGCTTCAGCGCCCGTAGTGCGTCTGCCGCGGCCGCTTCGGTGCTTGCGTCGTGACCCATGGCGGCGAGCAGTATCTCGCGCGTCTCGTCCGTGGTGCGACGCATACCGCCCAGCTGGTCGACGAACTCGTCCTCTATGCCGAGCCGGCTCGCGAGCCTACGAAGTTGCGGCCGGTGGTCGGTCATCTCTGGAGTCCAAAGTCACAATCCAGTTCAAGGGGAAGGTCTTCCGCGCAAAAATCGAGCACCTTACACGGGTACCAGGATCATGGCCGACAGTGGCGGCAACGCAATTTCGATGGATTGCTGGCGGCCATGATATGGAATGCCCTCCGTCTTGACCGTTGCCGAGGTCGCGTAGCCGCTCCCACCCCAGGCCGCGGCGTCGCTCGAGAGCACCGTGGTGTATTCGCCAGCGTGGGGTACGCCGAACCGATACCGCTGATGCGGCGTTGGCAAAAGATTCAGCAAGATCAGTGCGTGCGAATCGGCGCCATGGCGAATGTACGACAGCACCGAGCTGTCCCGGTCGGCCACATCGAGCCACTCGAATCCGCCCTGCTCGCCATCTCTCTCCCAGAGGGCGTGCGTCTCCTGGTACAGATTTCCAAGACGCGCGACGTACGCCTTGAACGCGGCCCGATCGGGCTCCTGCTCGAGGTGCCAGTCCAGCGACTGGTCGTGATTCCATTCGTTCGGCGGCGCAAGCTCGCTTCCCATGAACAGCAGCGACTTTCCGGGGCGGGTCACCTGATACGCGAACAGCGCACGGAGGTTGGCCAGCTTCTGCCAGCGATCACCGGGCATCTTGTGAAACAACGAGCCCTTGAGGTGCACCATCTCGTCATGCGAGAGCGGCATGATGAAATGCTCCGTGCCCTCGTACATCATCGCAAAGGTCAGGTCGTCGTGATGAAAGCGACGATAGACGGGATCCTTGGCGAAATATTCCAGCGTGTCGTGCATCCAGCCCATGTTCCACTTGAAGGTGAAGCCAAGGCCCCCTTCGGAAATGGGATGTGTCACCTTGGGCCATGCGGTGGAATCTTCTGCGATGGTCACGCAGCCGGGAGCGTATTCCCGCACCGCTGCGGTCATCTCGCGCAGGAAATCAATGGCCTCGAGGTTCTCGCGCCCGCCAAACTTGTTCGGCACCCACTGCCCATGCTCTCGGCTGTAATCCAGATAGAGCATGGAGGCCACTGCGTCCACGCGTAAACCGTCGATGTGAAATTCGTTCAGCCAGAAGAGCGCGTTGGCCACGAGAAAGTTGCGTACTTCCTTTCGGCCGTAATTGAAGATCAGCGTGCCCCAGTCCGGATGTTCGCCCAGACGGGGATCATCGTGCTCGTACAATGCGCTGCCGTCGAAGCGCCGCAGCGCGTAGTCGTCTTTTGGAAAATGCGCGGGCACCCAATCGAGGAATACCCCGACGCCTGCCTCGTGCAGCGTGTCGATCAGGAAGCGCAGGTCATCGGGAGAGCCGTACCGTGACGATGCCGCGAAATATCCCGTTACCTGATAGCCCCAGGACCCGTAAAATGGATGCTCCATCACCGGTAGCAGCTCCACATGCGTAAAGCCCATCCGCTTTACGTGATCCGCGAGCCTCGGCGCAATCTCCCGGTAGCTCAGCGACCGGTTATTGTCTTCCGGAACGCGCGCCCAGGAGCCCAGGTGCACCTCGTAGATGTGGACTGGCTCCCTGACCATGTCACGCGTTTTTCGCGTGGTCATCCAGTGGCCATCGCGCCAGCTGTAAGCATCTTCGCGCACAACGATGGACGCCGTCTCGGGCGCCTGTTGCATCTTGAAGCCCATCGGGTCCGATTTGAGGCGGAGCAGTCCCGCATGCGTACGCAGCTCGAACTTGTAAAGCGCATTTGCCGCAAGTCCGGGAATGAAAATCTCCCAGAGCCCACTGCCTGCCATCTTGCGCATGGGGAACTGGCGTCCGTCCCAGCCGCACCAGTCGCCCACGACACTCACCCGATCCGCATTGGGCGCCCACACCACGAATGCAACGCCTTCATCGCCTTCCATTTCGCGGAGGTGGGCGCCAAGCATCTTCCACAGCTGGCGATGCGTGCCTTCGTTGAACAGATGGAGATCCATCTCGCCCGGCACCGGCGCGTGACGATATGGGTCGCCGCGCTCCCAGGTGCGTCCGTCGTGCGCGATGAAGCGGAGCGAGTAGCGAAACGGCATCACGGTCGCCGGCAGGAAAATGCTGAAGAATCCCGCCCCTTCATCGCGCATCGCCGTGGCCACGCCGTCGCGGACAATCAGGCAGTCTGCCGCGGCGGGCTGAAACACACGGACGACTGTTCCGTCAATTCCGAGCGACGTATGCGGGTGCGGCCCGAGCACCATGTGCGGGTCGCTGTGACGGCCGTCGAGCAATGCAGCGCGTGCGCCGGGATTCATGTCGTCCGTTCGTTCATGGTCGGGAGCGCAATCATGGCACCGTCACGTGCCGAGTGACAGCAGCATCAGTGCATGCGGCTCGAGTTGGACCTGCTCCGATGTGCGCGCCAGTGCGTTGCACGCCGTATCGACGATGATCATCCAGGCACCGGGCGCAGGAAGCGTGAAAGGCACCGGCGTATCACCGGCATTCATCAGGAGAAGCAAGGTTTGTCCCACCACCAGCGCGCCGCGTTCGTCCCTTTCGTCGGTGGCCGTTCCATCCATCAGCATGCCCAGGACGCGCAGGTCAGTATCGCGCCAATCTACGTCCTCGAGCTCGTTTCCGTCGGGATGGATCCAGGCCACGTCCTTTTTGCCCGTTGTCGCGGACGTCGTACCGGAAAAGAAGTGCTTGCGCCGTAGCGCTGGATGAGCCTGCCGAATGGCGATGACGCGTCTGGTGAAATTGAGCAGCTCCTGCTGCGCCGCGCTGAGCTCCCAGTTCAGCCAGGTGATCTCGTTGTCCTGAGCATATGCATTGTTGTTGCCGAGCTGGGTGCGGGCAAATTCGTCGCCGTGCGAGAGCATGGGCACGCCTTGCGAAAAGGCGAGCGTCGCAAGAAAGCTGCGCATGAGGCGAAAACGTTTCTGGACAATGACGTCGTCGTCCGTCTCGCCCTCGACGCCCCAGTTGCGGCTCAGGTTGTCGTTGGTGCCATCCGCGCTGTACTCGCCGTTGGCGTCGTTCCACTTCTGCTCGTAGCTGACCAGGTCGCGCAGCGTGAACCCGTCGTGTGCGGTCACGAAGTTCAGGCTCGCATACGTGCCGCGATTGCTTCCGGAAAAGACGTCGCTCGAGCCGGCAATGCGGCTGGCGGTTTCGGGAACCGTGCCGCGCTCGCCGCGCCAGAACCTCCGCACCGCGTCGCGGTACTGGCCGTTCCATTCACTCCAGCGCTCCGGGAAATTCCCCATCTGGTATCCACCAGGCGCCACATCCCACGGTTCCGCAATGAGCTTCACGTCGGCGAATGCCGGATCCTGCTGGATGACGTCAAAGAACGCCGACCCACGCTCGAATTCATTTGATTCGCGCGCGAGTGTGGGCGCGAGGTCGAAGCGAAATCCGTCGACGTGCATTTCGTTGGCCCAGTAGCGCAGCGAATCCATGACGAGCTGCACGGTGCGCGGGTGCCGCATGTTGAGCGAATTGCCCGTGCCGGTAAAGTCGGTGTACAGCCGGCGATCATTGGGCTCGAGCCGGTAGTACGCCGCATTGTCGATGCCCTTCATGGAAAGCGTGGGCCCTTCGTGATTGCCCTCGCCGGTGTGGTTGTAGACCACGTCGAGGATCACCTCGATGCCGGCGGCATGAAGCTGCTTCACCATTGTCTTGAACTCGGTGACCTGCGCTCCTCCTCCGGAAGAGGCAAAGCGTGCATCCGGCGCGAAGTACCCAATGGTATTGTAGCCCCAGTAGTTGTTGAGGCCACGAACCGCGAGGTGCCGGTCGACGACATGCTGATGTACGGGCAGCAGCTCCACGGCCGTGATGCCGAGCCGCTGGAAGTACTCGAGCATTGCCGGGCTCGAGAGACCGAGATAGCGGCCGCGCAATGCCGACGGCACGCCGGGGTGACGCATGGTCATGCCCCTCACATGACATTCGTAGATGACTGTCTTGTGAAATTCCGTGCAGGGACGCTTGTCGCGTTCCCAGTCGAAGCGCGGGTCGATGATGACGCACTTGGGGACACTCACCGCATTGTCGGCGAGACTCGGCACGCGGTCATTGAGCGTGCTGGTCACCTCATAGCCGTAGAGATCGTCGCTCCAGCGAATCACGCCAGTGGTCGCGCGCGTGTACGGATCGATCAGCAGCTTGCTCGAGTTGAAGCGAAGTCCCTTTTCCGGAGCGTATTCCCCGTGGACGCGATAGCCGTACCGCTGTCCCGGCTTCGCGCCTGGAAGGTAACAGTGCCAGACCTGATCGGTTTTCGCGCCGACGTTGATTCGCTCTTCCACTCCATCTTCACTGAACAGACACAGCTCCACGGCTTCTGCGCTCCCCGAGAATACCGCGAAGTTCACGCCGTCGCCGTCCCAGGTTGCGCCGAGCGGGGTTGGTTTGCCGGGCCATGTGTTCATCGTGCGTTCAAGTTATCGCGTCGGCTGCCCTCGTGGGCGGCGCCAGTCACAGCGGAACGGCAAGAACATTTCCTGTTTTTCCGTTTTGCTGTTTCGGCGGTCAATTTGCTGTTGATGTTGCTGGTCAGCGATATTGACGAATGGCATACGATCACGGACTTGCCGTACGCGTCGCGGACACACTCGAAGCGATCGGCGAACGCGGCATTCGGCAGAAGAACGTCTTTGGGGGACGAGGCTTTCTCGTCGGCAAGTCGACGTTCGTCATCGTCACGGATGAGGCCATCATCGTGAAGACGACCCGTACGGAATATCCGACACTCCGTGCCGAAGCCGGCGTCGCTCCATTCGCGCCGGGCGGAGAGCGGCCCATGAGCACCTGGCTCGTCGTCGACGCCGAGGCCGTTGCGGACGATCTGGAGCTCACCGAATGGCTCAGGCGCGGACTACGCGCACTCCGCTAGCGGCACGAGATCTTTCGCGCGACTACCTGCACCGGCGCCGGCGCCTCGGCGCTCCGGGTCAGGGCACGGCGTTCTTTCGAGACGTCAGCCAGCAGATTTCTGGTGAACGACAGCACTCCAACAGTTGTTGGACTGGCACCCTTGAGCGCGATCGCGAGCGAGTCACCCGCACCGTGCGACCATTGGCCAATGGCGTCGCCACCGCCAAGCGGAGTGACCGCATACCGCGCTTCACCGGCGGCATCGGACGCCGCGGAGGGTGGCGGCGCAGCATACGACGACACACTCGATGCGAGTGACACATCCAGCGGCAGCACCACGCCCTGCCACATGAGCCGAGAGCCGTCCGCCGCCTCGAGCCTGTAGCATCCCGCGCCGGCCGCCGGCATCACGTCCACCTTCGCCCGGACCTTGTCCGCACTGCCGGCAGACGTCACCACCACCTCTTGCAACTGCAGGTTGCGAGCTCTCGCCACCGCACGCGCCGGCGCCGTATCAAGCTCCGCAACAGCTCCCGCGACGCTCGGCGGCGCAGCAGGAATTGCCAGGCCCGGTGCAGCCTCGATGGTCCGCTGCGGATTGTCTTTCGCAACGCGCTTTGCCACGGCCCGCGCCAGCACGCTGTCCCGCTTTGCCACGGGCGGTGCAACCGAGAAGGCCTCATCACCCTGCCGAACGGGTGCCACCGCGGTCAGCGGCCCTGCCGCCGGAACCTCATCGGCAATGTGCTTGCGGGTGAGCGTGATGCCCACGGCAACGACGAGTGCCGCCGCGATGGCCGCGCGCGCCGGCGTCACGCGCAGCATCCGCCAGAGCGACGGCTCCGCAATGCGAACGGTGGACACCGGTTTTTCGTCCAGCATGCCGACAACGCGCGACGCGCCGGCAATGAGACCGCGGGCCTCCGCGACCGCGGCCGCACAGCGTGCGCACGAGGCGACGTGCGCCTTGACGTCCGCGGCCTCCGCCGCACCGAGTGCGTCGTCGAGCCACGCGTGGATCGTTCCTTCGTCCGGATGGACGACGTCGTCGTCAATCATTTCGCTCCTCCAACTTCTCGTACGCTTCCATCAATCGCCGCCTGGCGCGCGAGAGTGTCGTGCCGACCGACCCGATGGAAAGGTCGAGTGCCGCGGCGATCTCCCCGTAGCTCAATCCTTCCTCACGCATCAGCAGGGCATCGCGATCGCGTTCCGCGAGTGCGTCCACCGCCTGGCGCGCCAATGCCCTGTCCTCATCCCGTTCCATCGACGTCACCGCCGGCATGACGACCGACGCTGACTTCGCCTCGTCCCGCATCACTTCGAGCCGCTTGCGATGCCGCGCATCGCGTCGTGTCTCGTCGCGCACGAGGTTGAGTGCCACCGCAAAGATCCATGACCGCTCACTGGCAATCGTCTCCTGCTTGAGCGCCTTCACGAACGTTTCCTGCGCAATTTCCTCGGCCCAGTCACGGTCGCCCAATTGGCGCGTGAGAAAGCGCACCAGGGGCTGGTGATACCTGTGGAAGAGTGCCGTGAGACGATCCGGAGTGACCATGTCCGGTTGAACATGGCATGAGTCACGCCCTCGGCACCAGCCTCCATGATGGGAGACGTCGAGGGTGCAACCCCTTGCACACGCCGTATTTACATTGACATAACAATATTTATTCATATGTTGCGGGGTGCTTTCTACGTCAGATCGGGCGCGTGCCATTGCCGCGCAGCGTTTCCGGGCGCTTGGCGACGAGACTCGCCTGCTCCTGCTCGAGATTCTCGTGGACGGTGAGCGGACCGTTGCCGACCTGATGAGCCTGACGGGGCTCGGCCAGTCGCTCGTGTCGCACCACCTGGGTGCTCTTCGCGACGGCGGGCTCGTGGCCACGCGGCGCGACGGACGCTGGATCTTCTACAGCACGTCGGCACAGGCGCTTCAGGCAGCAAAGCTGGCCCTGTACGAGCTCGAGCCGCTGGGCCGGTCTGACGCCTAGCGAACATCCGCCCTGATGTCCAAGTTGGATGTCACCCTTTGGAGAGCACTCATGGCCGAGCCGTCCGTCAAGGATCTGGAAGATCGTATCGCCAAGCTGCAGCGCGCGGTCTATCACCTCGTGTGGAAGCGCACCGGGTTCGGCGAGCAGTGTGTGCATTGTGGCCAGGCGTATCCCAGCCATGGCGACAAATGCAAGGCGGCGGAGGCGGAAGCGCTCGTGCGGTGAATTGCGCCGAGAACTGCCTGATCAACGGGCTGTTGCTCAAAGCTGTCTGAGCAGTTCTCCTAGTGATTTGACTGGTGAAGTGGCACAACAGTTGTCTTATGTGTCGTTGTCTCAACCCGGCAACGTCGCATGCAACGCCTCTGGTCGCATCTATTGGTCGCCAGTACGGGAATCATCTTCCTCGCGAATGCAGGCATCCACGCTCGTGCGTCGTCGCATGACCAGCGTGTGTCCGTCGCTGGTGCGCGTGCGGCGCCCGCCGAGCTCGTCGAGCAGCAGACGCTTTCCGCGGCGCTCGATCGTATCGACCAGCAGGACCTGCCGCTCGACCGCACGTTTCGGCACGTAGGATCGGGGCGTGGCGTCACCGTCTATGTGTTCGACGGCGGTATTCTCGACACGCATCCCGAGTTGGCGGGTCGCGTCCGGCGGGGCTTCAATGCCTATCCCTCCGAGAAGAACTATCGTTGCAACGCGCATGGCACGGCCGTGGCCGGAGCGGTGGCGGGCAACACGCTTGGCGTGGCTCCCGACGCAGAAATCGTCGACGTGAAAATGGTGGAGTGCCGGACGCTGCGCGGGAGCATCGACGCCATCGTCCAGGGTGCGCACTGGGTGATCGCGGATCATGCGCAACATCCCGGAACGCGCGCCGTGGCCAACTGGTCGTTCATGGCCGATACCACGAATGCTGTTCCCGCGCTCGACTCCGCCGTGAAGGCGCTGATTGCGGCGGGCATCCCGGTGATCGTGTCTGCCGGGAACTTCAACATCGACGCCTGCCGGGTGGCGCCGGCCAATTCTCCGGGGAGCGTGGTGGTTGGTGCAGCCGTTGTCGGCACGGTGTCCGATTCCCTGCGTTCGGATGCGCGCGCCGCCGAAACCGCGTACGGACCGTGCGTCGACATTTTTGCGCCAGGCGAGAATGTGCTGTTGCCCAGCATGGATGACCATGAGAACGCTACGGAGCAGCGCTGGACCGGCACATCCATGGCGGCCGGATATGTGAGCGGGGCGGTGGCCCTCTTTCTCGAGGCAAATCCGCGTGCGACACCCGCCACCGTTGCCCGCCACCTCAGGGCGACGGCGTCGTCCGTCTCGCGGATCGACGCGCAGTCGCCGCAGTCGGGCATGCTGTACGTGGGCCTGGCAGGCATGGCGCGCCGGTAGTGCTTTCGCGGTGTGAGCGACGTTCGTAGGTGTGCGCAAAACGCCTCCGAGTCGTCTATCTTTCTGCGCATGACGACACCCTCTCTCGACACACTCTGCATCAACACAGTCCGGACCCTGTCCATGGACGGCGTGCAGAAGGCGAACAGCGGCCATCCCGGTACGCCCATGGCGCTCGCGCCGCTTGCGTACTCGCTCTTTACGAAGCACATGAAGCATGATCCCGCCGATCCGCACTGGCCGGACCGCGATCGCTTCGTGCTGTCGTGCGGTCACGCGTCGATGCTGTTGTACAGCTGCCTGTATCTCAGCGGCTATGGTCTCACCATCGAGGACCTGAAGCAGTTCCGCCAGTGGAACAGCCTCACGCCGGGCCATCCGGAGCACGAGCACACAAAGGGTGTCGAAACGACCACCGGGCCTCTTGGCCAGGGGATCGGCAACGCCGTGGGCATGGCGGTGGCCGAAGCACACCTCGAGGCGACGTTCAATCGCGACGGACACGCAATCGTCGATCATCATACGTTTTTCATCTGCAGCGACGGCGATCTCATGGAAGGCATCTCCCATGAGGCGTGCTCGTTTGCCGGCCACTTCAGGCTTGGCAAATTGATCGGCTTCTACGACGACAACCGCATCACGATTGACGGCTCTACCGACCTGACGTTCACGGACGATACGGCAAAACGGTTCGAGTCGTACGGATGGCAGGTGCTTCACCTGCACGACGTCAATGATCTCGACGCCATCGATCTCGTGGTCGCCGAGGCCAAGGCTGAAACCGAGCGGCCTACGATGGTGGTGACGCGCACACACATCGGATACGGAAGTCCCAAGCAGGACACGGCCGGCGCGCACGGCGAACCCCTTGGCGCGGACAACATCATCGCGACGAAGAAGACGCTCGACTGGCCCAGGCCGGAGGAAAGCTTCTACGTGCCCGATGAGGCGCTCGAGCACTGGCGGTCTGCCGTAGCGGACCGTGCAAAGGCGCATGCCGATTGGACGGCGCGTTATAGCGCCTATTCGGCGGCGTTTGCGGATGACGCACGCGAGTTCGATCGTCGCATCTCGGGTACGCTGCCAGCGAACTGGGAAGCGGCCGTTCCCACCTTTACCGCCGAGAACGGGTCGGTTGCGAGCCGCGCCGCGTCAAACACCGTACTCAACGCGCTCGTCGGTGTGATGCCGGAGCTCGTTGGCGGCTCGGCGGACCTTACGCCGTCCAACGGCACCGCGGTGAAGACGTGGAAGAACTTTGCGCCTGGTGCGTACGACAAGCGGTACATGCACTTCGGCATTCGCGAGCACGGCATGGGCTCCATCATGAACGGCATGGCGCTGCATCGTGGTGTCATTCCGTTTGGCGGCACGTTCCTGATTTTCTCGGATTACATGCGTCCGGCCATTCGTCTCGCGGCGCTCATGAAGCAGCGCGTGATCCTCATCTTCACGCACGATTCCATCGGGCTCGGCGAAGATGGTCCCACGCACCAGCCCATTGAACAACTGTCCGCACTGCGGGCGATTCCCGGCCTTACGGTTCTTCGTCCCGCGGACTCGAACGAGACGGCTGAGTCATGGAAGATCGCCGTACAGCACGAGCACGGCCCCGTGTGCCTTGTGCTCACGCGGCAGAAGCTTCCATTCCTTGACCGCACCAGGTTCGGTGCGGCCGCCGGTGTGGCACAGGGGGCCTACGTGCTCATCGACGCCGACGGTGGAGCGCCGGACGTGGTGCTGCTGTCGAGCGGATCTGAAGTGGAGCTCGTGGTGAAGGCTCGCGAGACGCTGGCCGCATCGGGGATCAAGGCACGTGTCGTGAGCGTGCCGAGTCACGAGTTGTTCGCGCAGCAGGATGCGGCGTATCGTGCGTCCGTGCTGCCCGCGGGCGTGCCGCGTGTGGCGATCGAGGCCGGCCATCCGATGAGCTGGTACAAGCTCGTCGGTGGCCACGGTGAGGTGATCGGCATCGAGCACTTCGGCGCCAGTGCGCCGTTCGAGAAGATCTATGAGGAGTTCGGTATTACGGCCGCGAAGGTGGTCGAGGCGGCGATGCGTGTTGCGAAACGGTAGCTGTCATCAGGGTGTCATCTCGCAGGTGCGAGGCGCCTGTCGGGATATACCAGGACGTTACATGGAGTCAAGTTCCAACACATTACAGTATCTCCCGACACTCGCTAACGCTCGTGCGGGATGACAGTCTCGCTAACGCTTCGTGCGAGATGACAGTTTCGGTGACTGCACGCTTGTCGTACAGCCAAGGGGTTGTCATCCCGCAGGCGCGAAGCAATCCGGCTGTCATCCCGCAGGCGCGAAGCGCCTGTCGGGAGATGCCACGACGTTGCATGGAGCCGGTTTCGAACACCCTACACGAACGCTCGTACGGGATGACAGCCACAAAGAGGTCGAGATGAAAGGCGGGAAAATGGGTAAGCGGAAGAGCTCCAGCACACGCAGCGGCGGCAAGCCGAAGCCCAGGGCCAAGGGCGTGAAACACGACTGGGTGGTGCCGCCCAAGAAGAGCGAAAAGAAGACGACGCGTACCGGCGCAATCCGGCTCCCGGACGACAACTGACCGCCGCGGCTAGCTCGGTGCGCGGCGGCTGAACGACCATCGCGTCAGCAGGAACGTGAGCGGAATGGTCAAGGCGATGGACACGATTGGCGCCAGCCTGCTGCTCAGGCCAAACCGCCCCACCCAGATGGTGACCACCGCGAGTCCGAGCAGATACTGCAGGAGATAGATGACGGGAATCATCGTCGCGGAGCTGATGCTTCGCCTGGCGCGAAAGACGAAGATGCGATTCAACTCATAGGACAGCACGATACCGGCACAATACGAAATCGTGTAGCTCACGCGATAGGAGACGACGCGCAGCAGCACGAGATAGAGAGCGTACGTGAGGCCGGTGTTGAGCCCTCCGGAAAGCAGGAAGCGAAGGAACGGCTGGTCCACCAACCGCCTGGCGACACCCTCATTTGTGGTCACGAAGCCCATCATAGACTTCATCGACCACGAAACCGGGTCTGTTGCGGACCTCGTCGAGCGTACGCCACAGATACTCGCCCACGAGCCCCAGCATCGTCATCTGGATGCCCGACGTCAACGCAATGAGGATGACCGTGGGTGCGTAGCCTTTCACGGGAATCCCGGACACCGACCATTCGTAGAACACCACACCGGCATAGGCGAACGCGCTCGCGGCAATGAGCAAGCCCAGCATGGACAGTCCGCGAATGGGCGCATACGAGAATCCGACGAACGAATCGATGAAGAGCTTCACTTTCTTGGCCGTCGTCCAGCGCGATTTGCCCTTGGTGCGCTTTACCCGCGCATACCCGATGAGCATTGGACGATAGCCGAGCCAGAAGATCAACGACATGAGGTTGGTGTTCTTCTCGTTGATCTTGTTGACGGCATCGATCACCTGGCGATCCACGAGAAAGAAGTCAAAGCCGCCCTTCGGAAAACCGGGAAGCGCGTACCGGCGAACCAGCGAGTAGTAAATCGCCGAGAAGATCTTGCTGCTGAGCGGATCCTCGCGCGACTCGCGGACGGCGAGCACAACTTTGACCCCCCGTTGCCAGTGGTCGATCATCTCGATGAACAGCTCCGGCGGGTCCTGCAGATCAGCCGCAATGACACCAACGCAGTCACCGGTCGCCACGTTCAACCCCGCCTGCACGGCGGAAAGCGATCCAAAATTACGCGTGAGCTTCACAACCTTGATGATCGCCGGGTTGACGCGATGGAACTCCCGCAGTACCTCGAGCGAACGGTCTCCTGATCCATCATCGACGAAGACAAGCTCCAGTTCCACCTCATTCAGCGACGCCCGCAACGCCAGGAGCCTGGGAACGGTATCCGGGAGATTGAGCTCGTTGAAGTAGACGGGGACGACGATTGAAAGACGCGTCATCCGCCTACGGCCTGTGTCACCATCGCGATGACGTGGTCCTGCTGGTCAGCGGTGAGATGTGGTCCGATGGGAAGGCTGAGAACATCGTTCGCCATCTGGCTGGCGAGCGGGAATGTCATGCTCGATACCGGCGAATTTGCATACGCCGCCTGTTGATGCGGTGGAATGGGATAGTGAATCATGGTGCCGATCCCATGGGCACGCAGCGACGCCTGCAGCTGCTCGCGCACCGACGAGCGAACGACATACAAATGCCAGCATGGCGATGCCCAATCGGGCACAATCGGTGTCACGAGCTTGTCACCGGCTTCCAGCGTCCCAAATGCTGCATCGTATCGCCGTGCCAGAACACCACGCCGCTCGTTCCACGCATCCAGTCGCCCAAGCTTGACCCCAAGTATCGCCGCCTGAATCTCATCGAGGCGGCTGTTGTACCCCTGTACCTCATTTGTGTACTTCACCCGCGATCCATAGTTGCGAAGCACGCGCAGGCGATCGGCAATGTTGTCATCATTGGTGGTGACAGCACCGGCATCGCCAAATGCACCCAGATTCTTCCCTGGATAGAAGCTCCATGCCGCGGCGTCAGCAAGCGCACCCGCCGCCCGCCCACGATAGCGCGCGCCCTGCGCCTGCGCGGCATCCTCGAGCACACGTAAGCCATGACGCGTCGCAATGGCCGCAATGGGGTCCATGTCAGCCGGCTGGCCGTACAGATGGACGGGGAGAATGGCGCGCGTCCGACGCGTAATTGCGTGCTCGATCCGGTCCGGGTCGATGTTGAATGTGCGCGGATCCGGCTCGACCGGCACCGGAACTGCCCCTGTCTGGGTGACGCCCAGCCACGTCGCGATGTACGTGTTGGACGGAACGATGACTTCGTCGCCCGGGCCGATCTGCATGGCGCGAAGTGAGAGATGAAGCGCATCCAGGCCATTGGCCAGGCCAATGCAGTGCTTCACTCCCACATACGCCGCAAAATCCCTCTCGAACGACGAAAGCTCGGAGGCCAGCAGATACCAGCCGCTGTCGGCGACACGTAGCATGGCCGCATCGATTTCGCCCTTCAGCTCGAGGTACGGCGTGCGGAGGTCGAGGAATGGAACGGCGTCAGTCACGGGCCCGCAACCATGGTCCGGAATTCTGCGTAATCACGGATGTAGTCCGCCTCATCATGTGCATCTGACGCCAGTACGAGCAGCGCTGCATCCGGCGACGCATGATATTGTGTGACCCACGTCATGGGAGGTACGTGCACTCCAAGCGTGGGGTCGTCGAGCACGATGGACTCCCGCGTCGTTCCATCGTCGAGCAGAAGCGTGCACGACCCAGCGATGCATATCATGAATTGCTGCAGCGCCCGGTGTGCATGAGTACCGCGACTTGCGCCTGCCTTTACGTCGTAGATCAGGAAATACCGCTGCACGACGAACGGAAGCTCCGCGCCATGTTCGGCAAACGACAGCGAGCCGCGGGCGTCCACCTTTGCGGGGAGGCGCTTCACCTGCACACCGCGGACAGCCGTTCGCAGTGCGTGCGTCTCGGCAGCTGGCACGAGCACGTCTGCGCGCGCATCGCCCACGAACCCGCTGAGCCGCGCCGCCACGCCGCGGACAATGCCGTTGGGTGGCACGTCGCGTGACACGATGGCCCCCGCGCCGATCATCGCGTGCTCCCCGATGACGATGCCGGGAAGCAGCGTTGCGTTTCCACCGATGGACGCGCCACGTTTCACCACGATGTGGGCCACCTGGGCCTGGTACTGTTTGCTTCGCGGAAAGGCATCATTGGTGAACGTCACGTTTGGACCAATGAACACGTCGTCCTCGAGCCGTGCACCATCCCACAGCTGCACACCCGACTTTATCGTCACGCGATCGCCCACGATCACATCGTTCTCGATGAACACGTGATCGCAGATGTTGCAATCTCGCCCGATGACCGCGTGCGGCAGCACATGGGCGAACGCCCACACTCGCGTTCCATCGCCAATGCTCGTGGACTCGACCAGTGCCTGTGGATGCTGGAAGAATCCGCTCACGCGCCGAGCTCCGGTTCGGCGCGTCCGTCGGCCAGCACTCGCTTGAGGTACTCGCCGTAACCGCTCTTGGCGAGCGGCTGCGCGAGCCGCTCCAACTGTGCGCTGTCGATATACCCGGAATGAAAGGCGATTTCTTCGGGGCACGCGATCTTCAAGCCCTGCCGCGCCTCCACCATCTCGATGAACTTCGACGCATCGGCCAGCGCCTGGTGCGTACCCGTATCCAGCCACGCCACACCGCGGCCGAGCAGCTCGACATGCAGCGCTTTCCGGCGAAGGTATTCCAGATTGACGTCGGTGATCTCGTACTCACCGCGCGGCGACGGCTCGAGAGTCGCCGCGATGTCGACGACCTGGTTGTCGTAGAAGTAGATCCCGGTCACGGCCCAATGCGACCTGGGGGCACGCGGCTTTTCTTCGATGCCCGTGATCGTGCCGTCCGGCGCAATTTCCACGACACCGAAGGCTTCGGGATTGGGAACGCGATATCCGAATACCGTAGCGCCGCTGGCTCGCTCCGCCGCCTTCCGGAACAACGCCGCAAGTCCGCTGGCAAAAAAGATGTTGTCGCCGAGAATGAGCGAAACAGGATCCCGGCCGATGAAATCGCGGCCAATGACGAAGGCCTGCGCGAGCCCGTTGGGAACCGCCTGCACCGCATACTGGAGCGACAACCCCCATTGCGTGCCGTCACCGAGCAGACTCTCGAACCGAGGCAAGTCCTCGGGCGTCGAGATGATCAGGATGTCACGAATGCCCGCGAGCATCAGGCTCGACAGCGGATAGTAGATCATCGGCTTGTCGAAGACAGGCAGCAACTGCTTGCTCACGACACGTGTGCTCGGATACAGCCGCGTGCCGGAGCCGCCGGCCAGGATGATTCCCTTCATTCGTAGATCACGTAGGCCGCAGCGGCTCTGTACGGCGAATGATGAAACGTGAACCGCCTGTCCGCAAACACTTCGCGCACCGCTTCCATCTCACCTGGAAAAGCGGCAACGGCAAGCTCATCGAATCCGATTACCGCGCCCCTGGTCAGGTACGGCAATATGGCCTCGAGACACACCTTCGTCGGCTCGTACAGGTCGAGGTCGAAGTAGGCGAGCGAGATCAGCGTCTCCGGATGTGCGGCGAGATATGCAGGGACCGTGGCGGTCGCGTCGCCCTTTACCAGCTCGAACTTCCGGATATTGGCGAGCGGAGCCATGCTCTCGTGCGTGGCCAGGTTGGTCTCCAGAAACTTCTCGTAATCCTCCGGCACCGCATAGTCACCGGCGCTCGACGTGGACGGATCCTTGGATGGATGCGTTCCAGGAAATCCGCTGAACGTATCAAAGCCGATGACCTTCCTCACGTGGTTGTAGGGCTCGTGAATACCTCGCAGGCTCGTGAACAGCGCGAGATTCGGCCCGTATCGCACTCCAAACTCCATGATGCATCCATGGAGACCGATGATGTGCTGATAGAGCTCGTTCACGAACAGGATCCTGGAAATGACCCGACGGTCCTGAAAGAGCACCAGGCTTCCCTGAAGCTCCTCACGCGGGATGGGCGAATCGAGCATCTGGCCGATGAGGGCATCCTTCGTCTGATGCTCGGCCGCGCTGTAGGCTCGAATGACCTCTGAATCACTCGTGATGTTCCGCTTCACCGTTGTTCTCGGAGGAGGGTTGTTCAGTGCCGTCCCGCAACTTAATCGTTGATGGCCGTCTTCGCGCCGGACGGGGTGCCTCGCCGCGCGATCGCTTGCGCACGGGGCTCGAGAATGCTGCGCACATGGGGCCAGCGGCTGACGTCGCAAGACTGCTGCACCGCGTCGAGGACGCGGTCGCCGAGCGGCAGATGCTGGGGCAGCGTTCCCGTTACGATCAATCCACTCGATTCATGAAACGAGACGACCTGCTGATTCTCGGCCGCTGTCACACAATACACTTCACGAAGACCCAGGACCTCGAAGGCGATGCGATAGCACAGCAAGGCGCTTTCGGTGGCGGCAAGTGACCCCTGCTTCAGGATCCAGCGGCCCCATTCGCCACGGCCGGCGGCGGTGTCCACCGCATAGATCCCGATCAACCCTTCCGGCACCGCCGTATCCAGTCGCTCGATCACCCAGTAGTAGTCATTCTCCCGCGCCAGGTAGCGCGTGATCCACTGCTCCTGCAGCGACACGTCGGGCGAAATCGCGTGGAGGTATTGTGTGCGGTGGGCGCCGGACGTCCGAAGGTCCACGATGAATGCCGCGTCCTCCAGTGCTACGGGGCGAAGGCCAAACGCGTACCCCCGTAACACATGCTCATGACGCATGGCGACGCTCGAGCAGCTCGGCGAAATCCGCAAACGACGCAACGCTTCCCATCTCCTCTTCCGTGAGCTGCACACCGAATTTTTCTTCGACGGCGAACACGATCAGCATGTGCTTGAGCGAATCCCAGCCTGCTTCATGCGCTCTCGTCGCATCGATCTGCACGGGGTGCCCAAGTACCGCCGCAAAGACTTCGAGCAATCCCGACTCAACCGTGCCTTGGCTCATGATGCATGACCTGGAAATGGACGGAGAAGTCGGGGGGAGAGGCAAGCAGAAAGCCGACTGGTGCGGACACGCGACCCTCGGGCCGAAGGACCTGTCCCGTCAGGCGCGCCAACCATTCTCGCGCCGGGGTGTTGCGCGGTCCGGTACGGTGAAGAAATTCGACGCGCGACGTCGGGAGCTCGGAACGGATTGCGCGGATTGCCGCAGCAATCATCACGTCTTCCAGACACCGGCCAAGCGCTCGGCAACTGATTGCCAGCTCGATGACGACGAGGCTGTTGCCTTCGCGGCGCGCCATGATCAAGGCAATGGGACCGCTGTCGGAAAGCCGGTCGTTCAGGCTCACCAGCGCGACACCGTGATCCGGCGCGTCGAGTGCCGCGGCAAGGTCGGGCTCCGACATCCGCTGCAACGCGAGATTGAATTGGTTCGTCTTGTTCGACAGCTCGTGCAGGCGCGCCAACTGCCGCCACGGGTTGGTCTCCACGAGCAATCGGACCTGCAGCGAGCGTAGATACGCGAGTGGATCCCGCCCCTGGACGAGTTGCGCCCGCTCGATGCTCGCGGCGAGATCCGAAGCGCGCAGCACATCGGTGACTGTCGTCTCCCATGCCCACAGCCCGGGATAGTAGTCGAGCATCCGTTGTGTCGCGGCTGCGTCCGGCATTGCATGTGCGACGGATATTCCGGGCAGCTCCGACGTCACGCTCGCGAGCTCACCAGGATTATCGTCGACAAACAGTATTGCGTTTACGCCGATACGGAGGTGGCGCGCCATGGTCCGGATGCCATCGGCCTTGCTGCCCCAGCTCACGGCGGTCGCCGAAAAATGACTCCATTGCAGTGGAAAGTCCGGCCGGTCGTCGAATAAACGCCGGACGTCGGCGTCATCATTGCGCGACGAAAGCCCGAGGAAAACCCCGCCTTCGCGAAAACGAACGAGCGACTGCTGTAACGCGTGATGTCCCGGCGTGAGACGAACGGCATGTCCATCTTCGCCAAGCACGCCCTCATGCAACGTGTTGTCCAGATCGAGTACCACGGCCTTGATGCGTGGCATGAGGAGGGCGGGGACCCACCGGCAGCTCAGTTCACGGGCGATGAGCAGGCAGGCGGCATCACTCAACCGCGTTCCGCTGAACTTGCTCGCACGCTCATCGAAAAATCGTGCACCGAGCATCTCCGCCAGCTGGCTCAGGTGGGCCATTCGCAAGCCGGGCACGCTGCGTGTGCATTGCGCCAGGATCGCTGATGTTTCGTCGCTTGTTCCGATGATGGCAACGATGATTGGCGCACTGGTTCGCAACCGGAGCGCAACGCAGCGATCGTGAATCCATGACGCGAACGCTTCGGTGGTGAACCGGCCCTCGTATCGTTTGGCATCGAGCCACACCAATTCGATCGACGCCTGCTCTTCCTCGGGAAACGAGAAGGACAGTGAATCATCGTAGTCGCTGTAAACGAACTGCGCGTCCCTGCCCCACCATGCGAACCATGAACACGTTGCGGAGGCCACGTGCTCGAACGAATGGTTGCGGTGTATGCGGATCGTGAGCGGCGTCAGCTCCCACTCCGCATGGAGCTTCATGAGCTCCAGTCGCGACGGACGCTCGGCAAACAACACCGGCTGCCACGCCCCGCGCGCCAGCGTTCCATCAACCGAGTCGAACGTGCCGGCGCTCGGCATCACGCTGGCCATGCTCACGTCAGGCCGGTTTTGATGGCCCTGATCACACGATCCGCAAAGAGGTCGATTTCCTCCACGCTCGTGTAGATGTTCGGCGTGATCCGGATACCCGAGAACTCGTCGGTCACCATGGGCGTGGTGATGATGTGGTGCTGCGAATTGAGCCAGCCGCCAAGCTTGGCCATGTCCATGCCGTCGATGTTCACCACGCCAATCGCGCCGGACTTCGCTGGGCCAATCTCCGTGATCATCTTGACCCGGCTGCTCGCGGCGAGCAGCTGATTCGCCCAGCGGTCGCGCAGGTACCGCAGCCGCGCAATCTTGCGCTGAATGCCGATGCCGCGGTTGAAGGCAATCGCCACGGCAATCGCATTGTGATTCGCCGCGGGGTGGGTGCCGATCTCCTCGTACTTGTGGATGTCCCCCTCCTGCTCCACGCCACCGGCCATCATCGGCCACAGCGACTTGATCCTGTCGCGGCGCACATAGAGAAAGCCGGTGCCGATGGGCGCGTGCATCCTCTTGTGCTGGCTCGTTCCGTAGTAGTCGCAGCCAAGATCATCGCGGGTAAACGGCAGCTGCGCAAACGCATGCGCACCGTCCACGAACACCTCAATGCCCCTGGGCCGCGCGAGGTCGACGATTTCCCGCACGGGCGCCACGTAGCCCGTCTGATAGCTCACGTGCATCACTTCGATGACTTTGGTGCGCGGCGTGATTGCGCTCTCGATGTGCTGGACGAATGACGCCGTGCTCCGCACCGGTGTCTCGATCTTCACATGCTTGAGCACGATACCGTCCCGCCGCTCGCGCTGCTTCCATGCATTCTGCATGCGTGGATAGTTCTGCGTCGTCATGATCGCTTCGTCACCGGCCTTGAGGTCGATGCCGAAGATCATCGTCATGTTCGCTTCCGACGCATTGCGGGTGATCGCGATCTCCTCGGGCGCACAGCCGAAATCCTTCGCGAGATCGCGCCGCACCGATTCCACCCGCGGCTCGAGCACCCGCCACATGTGCTCCGTGGGGAGCTCGTTCGAGAAGCGGAGATCACGAATCATCTGCTCCAGCACATGCGTGGGCGCCGGGCTGCAGCCGCCGTTGTTCAGGTTGATCATCGTGCGGTCGATGTCGAACGCACGCTGAATCTCGCTCCAGTATGATTCGTCGTCGGCCATCGTGGCGGGCGGACGACCGCCGGTGACTTCCTCCGCCCGGAACAGCCGACGAAAGGCATCCCCGCGCATCACGGGCGCCGCCACGCCTGCGCCGAGCAAAGAATTCACAAAGGTTCGGCGAGATTGCATACGTCCGGGCGGCTTTGGGGGTAGCCAATGTTCGAGGCAAATCGCATGGCTGTCCAGTGCTCTTTGCGCACAGAACGATTTTGCTCCGCCGCGCATTCGTCCCGCGCTTGCACCACTCTCGTTCGCCAGTACCCTTCACTCGTGCGCAAACTCATCCTCGTTGTCCTCGCATTGGTGGCTGCCGGCTGCACTGACACTAGCAGGGCCGGTGTGCTGGCCATCGTGTTCACACCGCGGCACGACGTCAACATTTCCAGCGTGATGGCAGATCCAAACGCCGACAGTGA
>JAQBPY010000328.1 GCA_028287285.1 Gemmatimonadota bacterium | reverse complement strand
GATGGCGACGGGCACGTCTCGGCATGCTGGAGCTCCTTGAGGCTGGGCGAACATGTCGCCGGTGGAGCCCACGTGTCTAGTTATCCCACCTGTTCAGAATCGTGATACCACTTCTGTCTGCGCTCTCTTGTTTTGTGTATTGATCGGATGATGGTAGCAAGACGAGGGTGCCTCGGTTGAGGCACCCTTTCACGCGGAACAGGCAAGAATACATCGCACCGTGATTCCTCGGTGATTCCCGCAACGAAAAAGCCACCCAGAATATTCGCCGGGCGGCTCTCTCAATTACTTTCATTACAACAACTTACGTCACTGGGGCGGCAGGATTCGAACCTGCAACTCCCTGATTGACAGTCAGACGACTTGGCAGGAACGCTCAATCATTCTACCTCATTTTGGCTCATTCTCCCCTTGGGAACTCCTGTCAGGAGTTCATCCGTGCTCATTCACATTCCCTCGAACTCACCTATATTTGCTTACTATCTGCTTACTCTAATCGCGATTCTTCGTGGCCAAGCGACAAAACCAGGATCGTTCGGAGACGCCCGTGGCCGCGGAAAAGCGCCCTAAAAAGGATCTCTCCAAGAAGCGCGTCCTCGACGCGATCAAGCCCGAAGCAAAGCGCTTCATGGTTTGGGATTCGAAGGTCAGCGGCTTCGGACTCGATGTGTTCCCGACGGGCAAGAAGAGCTGGATTCTCTTCTATAGAGTTGACGGACGGCAACGTCGCATCACGCTCGGCTCAGCGGATCACATGACGTCCAAGAAAGCGCGCGAGGCGATGCACTCCGCGATGGCAAAAGTCGGTGCGGGTACCGACCCCCTCTTGGTACGTCGAGAGACGAGTAGAACGCAGCGCGCGCCGGGAGATACGCTCGACGACGTCGCAGCGCGCTATTTCCATACGCGCGGTATCCTCGGCTCACAAAGCTGGACGAAGGAAGCGATTCGGTACTACGAGAGTGTTATCAGGCCAGCGCTCGGGCGCCGACGCCCACGGGACATCGCGGTACGGGACGTTCGCGCGCTTCACGAATGGATGGCCGACAGACCCGTATCAGCCAATCGCATGAAAGCCGTGTTGTCTGCGATTTTGACGAGAGCGATAGAGGATGACGGTCGTGAAGAGGACTCGTTCAATCCCGCCGCCCGAGTCGCGAACTATGAACCGCCCCGGGTTTATCGGAGACTCAGTTAGTTGAGTGCCCCAGCCATCGCTGGTGCTGTTCTAAGCTGATCAAACTGCGCCTCATACTCGGCTGGGGTAGATAGCCGAGTGGTTCCATCAGTCGGCAGGTGTTGAACCACGCGACCCACTCGAGGGTCGCGAACTCTACATCATCCAGGTGCCGCCACGGTCCGCCGTGCCGGATCACTTCGGTCTTGAACAGGCCGATCACCGACTCGGCCATCGCGTTGTCGTACGCGTCCCCGCGGCTGCCCACCGACGCTTCGATGCCCGCGGTGGCCAAGCGCTCGGTGTAGCGAATCGAGAGAGATTGCGATCCGCGGTCGCTGTGGTGCACGAGCCCTGCATCCGCCTGCCGGTCGTACAGCGCCTGCTCCAGTGCATCGAGCGCGAGATCCGTCCGCATGGACGCACTCGCCCGCCAGCCGACGATGCGGCGCGAGAAGACGTCGATCACGAAGGCGACGTACACCATGCCGCGCCACGTCGCGACATAGGTAAAGTCGGCGACCCACAGCTGATTCGGGTGCGTCGCCGTGAAGTTCCGGTCTACCAGGTCCTGCGCCGCGTCTGCGGCGGCATCCGGGATTGTGGTGCGCACGCGCGCCCCGCGCACGACGCCGCGCAACCCGTCCGCGCGCATCAGGCGTGCGACCGTACAGCGCGCCGTGACGATGCCTTCCCGCGTGAGCTGGTGCCACACCTTCCGGACGCCGTACACGCGTCGGTTATCACGCCACACGCGCGTGATCGCCTCGCGGAGCCCGGCATCGCGCTGCGTCCGGGCCGGGAGCCGTGCGGGGTCGGCTTGGCGCGCCTTGGCTTCGTAGTAGGTCGAGGGAGCAATCGGCAACTGCGCGCAGATTGGCTCGACTCCATACGTCTCGCGATGGGCGTCGATGAACGCCACCATCACGTCCCGCGGCGGTCGAGCTCCGCCTGGGCAAAATACGCCGACGCCTTGCGGAGGATTTCATTCGCGCGCCGGAGTTCACGATTCTCCCGCTCCAGCCCCTTGAGCCGCTGCTGCTCGTCGGTGGTCAGGCCGGCGCGTTGCCCGCCATCCCGCTCGGCCTGCCGCACCCAGAGGCGCAACGTTTCCGCCGCACACCCAATCTTACCGGCAATGGACGTGATGGCCGCCCACTGCGTTTCGTAGTCCGCTCGGTGCTCTCGGACCAGTCGCACCGCCCGCTCCCGCACCTCAGGAGAAAACCGCCTCGCTTTTGCCATACTCCCATCCTCTCACGATTGGGAGTCTCCGGCAATCCCGGGGCGGTTCAGTGTCCCGTCGTGTGGTAGAGGGCGATACAATTCGGTTTGGTACCTGGCGGTTCGTAGCCCACTCCACACCAGGACACACGCCAGGGTGTACAACCTGGTCCACCACCCTGCACTCACACGGACGCGCGCTCGACGCACAGTTCCTCTGCAGTACGTCCGTTCCGGGCTACACAAGACTGGTGAACAACGCAGATTACCCCAGCATCGCCAAGGATTACGCCGCCACCTTCAGCAAGCTCGCCCGCCTTCCATGTTCGACGTTCTTTCACGAGCATCCGCAGGGGTTCCAGCTCGAGCGAAAGATTCAGGCGCTGCAGGACACACCTGGCGTGTATCCATTCACGGATCCCGGTGGGTGCCGAACGACGATTGCCGGGGACATGGCGCAGTTCAAGAGAATGCTTGCGAAGCAGACCGCAGCGCCTGTCGCTCCGCGCGATTAAACCCCGACATTCATCCGGAGCATACCATGCCACTGCCCGGGTATGCCCACTGGACGCGCTAAGTCGAGCCGCAGGAGGCCGTCGTGCAACGAGATGCCGGCGCCGGCGCCGGTCAGGGCGCGAGCTGTTGCACTTACACCCGTCCGTGCTACCCACCCGCGATCGAGGAAGACCGTGGGTGCCACACCGCCCCACGCGCGCGAGAGATCGAGGCGCGCGACGCCGTAGCGCGTCCCGGCGTACGCGGTGTCCGGCATCGCGCCGCGAACCGATGCGGGTCCACCTATGTACCAGAGCCGCTGCGCTGGAGGGGATCCGGCGAGGGCTCCTCCGGAGAGCTGTACGGACAGTGTGAGCGCGCCTACCGGCTGCATGACGCCAACGCCAAGTGCTGCGTGGACGTATGAAGTCGCACCTGTTGCTGCTTCACCGCGTGCATGCCACTCGAGCCGTCGCGTGAACGGGTCGAGTCCATGCACGGCACGGTAAGCAACTGTCACACCCTCGTACTTAGCCGTCCTTACAGCGATGTTCGGCTGCAGACCGCGCGTATCGACACCGGAACGTGCCTGGGAGCTCGCGTCTTCCTCACGCTCACCCCACAGCGCGAAGCGGACATCTCGCATGGCGAACTCGCCAGCTCGAGGTTCGATCACGAGCTTGCCGCCCGCAGCGCGATAATAGAATCCCTCGTCAACCCCAAAGAAGGCAGCGTTGAGGGAACCCGCTACCGCGAGTGCTGCCGATTGTTCGCGAGACTCCGGTGTGTCGCGCACGTCCTGGAGCCGTGAATACACCTCACCGCTGAGACGGAAACGTGATCGTTCGGTCGCAATGAGGAGCGCGACGTTCGGCACCCGGTCGCCGAATCCGGTGTGCGCGGTGAGCGTGCCTCCTGTGGTGGGGGAAAGCCTCCAACCTGCCTGCGCACCGAGCGACAACCCTTCCACACGGTTGAAGCGCGCGCGTGGACTGACGGGATCGAGACGCAGTGCCGCCTGCGCCGATGGGCGTCGCGCGTCGCCCTCGACTCCGGCGAGCAACTGCCGCGCTAGGTCACGCTGCTCATCGAGGTGGAACAGGGAGTCGGCCTGATCTGCCGCGAGCGGGAGCAGGCTCGACACCGCGAGCGCGCTCGGATCACAAGGTTCGCGCACAATCACCCACTCGCGCGCGGGCGCATTGGACGGCACGCCGACGACGCGTGCGCGCATTCCATCCGGGTCACATCGTCCGTCGTTGGGCGTGGCTGGCGGGAGCCGCCCACGACGCGCCCCGGTCGCGACGGAACCGTTAGCCGGGGGTGCGTTCCTCGGTTCGAGTGGCACCACGCCATCGTAGGTGAAGGTCTGCTGCACCAAGAATGGGAGTCGCACCGCGCCCCGCTGCACGCTTCCCTCGAGCGTCCGCAAATGCGGCAGCCAGACACGTCCTGCGTACAGCGCGTACTCCACCGTCATGGCGGTCACCCTCGTCACGTTCGGCTCGAATACGCGTCCCACAGCGGAGCGACGCGAAGGGCGCCCGTTCAGCCTTGCCGCAACGGCGGCATTGTCGATATCCATACTCGGCCGGTAGACTGCACGCACCGGCCGAGCGGTAGCCTCATCGATCCACACCGATCCGATGATTACGTCGTCGCCTAGGCGGCGCGGGAGGACGCGCAGCTCGCGAAGTCGAATGGAGTCCGTAGCGCCCATCCTGATCGTTGCTTTGTCGCCGAGGACGATGGAATACCACGGGTCCGCATCCTCAGCGAGGGGATTGACGATCTCACTCGCGCCGGCAGCGGTATGAGCCACCACGCCGCCAAACCAGAGTGGTTCCTGCCCGGGCGAGTACGGCACAAGGGACATTTCGCCTAGTAGCTCATCGACCGCCTTGGCGAGCTCTTGGCGGACATACGGAAGTGTGGCACTGGTAACGCGCCGTCCGAGCACGTCCACACGCAGGCCGCCGTCCCTGCTCCAAGAAATCCGCTGCGCGTCATCGCGCGCATATACGAGCCGCCGCGGCAGCGCCGGGCCGTCACCGATGGCGACGGCAACCTGTACACGCTGGCGCACGAGCGCCCGGTAGGCACCTATTGTACTGTCCCGTTGTGCGCGTGCGGCGCGTGCCCGGCGGACCAGCGCGCCAGTCTCCTCCTCCTGGCCGGCGGCTGCCTTGGGCAACGAGGCGATTAGGAGCGGGACGAGAAAGGCCAGACTGCGGAGTGCACGATGGACGATCGAGACGAAGGGACGCGAGGTGGTGCTCACTCGCTGTAGTGGTGGAAGTGCGGGGTGCGGAGCGCGTCCAACGATCCACGCTCATCACCCGCCAGCAGGACAAGCATGTCTGCACCTCCGATGACGCGCCGGAGCTCGGCGTCCAGCCCGCGGTATCGTCGTGCAGCGGCCCACGCGCGAATGGGGCGAAGATCGATGACCGTGTTCACGCCATCGGGGGCGTGACGCATGAATGTGGCGAAGGAACCCTCGTTCAGCTCGTCCCAGTGAAGCAGGACGTACAGCGTGAGCGTGCGGCCGCCGATGCGTGCCGCGATGTCGGCGAGGCCATCGCCGAGTGTGCTCGCGCGGTATCCCGCCGCCCGCATGCGCGTGATGTGCGTATGTCCAGATTTGACCAGCACCCGTGGCACTGTGTCACCCGCCGTCCGCGCGTCGGCAAGCTTACCCACGAGCAGCGATTCCATGTTTCGTTCCCGCTCCTCGCTTGAGCGTGCGAAGGTGCTGTCCGACGGGCGGGGCTTCGTGACGTACGGCAGATAGATCTCGTGTGACAGAGTCGCCTGGGCAAGCAAGCGTTCGGCCTCCGAGCCCGGGGCGGGTACGAACGCGGCATGCAGGGCGGCGAGTTGGGCGCCACGGGCGGGGACGCTAATGTATGACTCACCACGCGCGAATCGCTCGCCTTCGTACTTGCGACACTCCTCGCGCATCGCTTCCGCGGCGCGACGTGCCGCCTCGTTCGGTGCGATTGTGATCAGTCGGTCGAGCACGTGTAAGAGGCCGAACTCCTGGTTCAGCCCCCAGATCGGTTGCGTGGCCTGCGAGATCGCCGCAACGCGATCCATCATCCGGAGCTCCTCCTCGGTGTACATGTGGAAGGCGTTTGGGTACTCGCGTCCCACGACGAACGCTGCGTCGGCCACGCCGCGATGCATACGGCGCGAGAGCAACTCCCCGAGCGCGGGGCCCTCCTCGAGAGCGAGGTACTGAAAGCCGTATGTGTCATGCAGCATGCGAAAGAGTCCGACCGTAAACTCCGGAATGGCACGTGTGTTGTGGTTCTCACCCATGGCCACGAAACGCGTCCCCTCCGCCGCACGCTGGAGAAGGTCGGCGGCTGGCCCGGCGAGGCGTCCATCCCGTGATGTCAGCAGATGGGAGTTCTCGCCGATGAGGCTGTCGAGATGCGGAAAAAGGCTATCGGCAATTGCGACAGAACTCGCAACACCACGCGGCCGCAGCGGCGCGCAGTCGAGGACACAGCAAAGCGTGACGGCTGCCGCCGCCAATTCGAGAGTCGACAAACGAATCATTGGACGAAGCGGATGAAGGTTCGGCCGTGCATCGGTCAGTGGTATTGGTCATCGGCATCAGCGAGCGCGCGGCGACGACAGTTCGAGCACCTTCTGCTTTGCGTCGCGCCGAGCGCGGAGGGCGGCTTGAACGAAGCGTGCGTCGTCGGTTGCCGGGTGACTACGTACTGCAATGGCAGCGTTCGCAACCCAGGTGGGCGTCCACATCCATACCCCCTGATGCGCGAGCATGACACCGATCCAGGTACCGAGGGCACCGCCGAGAACGAACGCCGCCGCCATATAGATGATCGGCATACGCCGGACGCGTCTTCGTAACGATCCATTCGGCAGTCCGGCGCTCCATGGCGTGGGGGTGAGCCGGTGGCGAATGTTCGACCACAGCGCCTGTGGAAGTGGATCGGGGAGATCTTCCTGAATGCGCTCCACGACTCGCCGGAGTTCGTGGAGGAGCTGTCGACATTGCGCGCATCCGCTCACGTGGCGGTCGGCAGCGATCTGCTCGTCCGGTTTCAAATCGCCATC
Source organism: Gemmatimonadota bacterium (assembly GCA_028287285.1). Lineage (GTDB taxonomy): Bacteria > Gemmatimonadota > Gemmatimonadetes > Gemmatimonadales > Gemmatimonadaceae > AG11. The sequence goes on along the minus strand of JAQBPY010000328.1, from coordinate 2,833 downwards.
CAGGTACTCGGACATCCGGTCGATCCACTGATGCATCGGGGCCTGCTCTTCCATGCGGTCCATCATCGAAGGAGGAGCTCGCGTAGGTGAAGGCGCGCGCGATGCAAGCGCACCCTCGAGGCGCTGACGGAAATCCCGAGATGGTCGCCGATCGCATCGTGCAGCCACCCTTCGAGATCGTGCAGCACCACGACCGCCCGAAGACCATCGGATAGCGTTGCGAGTGCGCGGTCGATGTCCCCACCCTCTCCGATCGTGCGTGTCTCTCGCGAATCGGTGCGATATCCAGCAAGCGCGCCAGCTCCTTCGCCGTCAGCGTCATAGGAGAGTGTCCGTGACGAGGCTCGGCGGAGTACCTGCGCCTGTCTGAGGAGCACGGTGACCGCGACACGATGCAGCCACGTCGCGAATGCTGCGTCGCCGCGGAAATCATCGAGACGTTCCCACAAGCGGAGGAACACTTCCTGTGTGCCATCGTCGGCGAGCTCAGGTCCCAGGAACCTCTGCGCCAAGGCATGAATTCTGGCAGCGTGTGTTCGGTAGAGATGCTCGAACGCGCCCGGATCACCGCGGAGAGCCGCCGCCACCGCTGGAGCGTCAGCGTCGGCGTCGGCGTTCGTGCACTGGGCGTCTCGTCCAAGGGATTGCATCATCAGGGAGTTGGATACCGCCACGCGCCAAAGCGTTACATCGGAGTCGACGCACCGCGTCCTGACTGATACGGCATCATCTTGCGCTTCATCTCTTGCGCTTGCACAGCAGGGAGTTCGTCTCCGCGCTGCAGAGCGAGCCTTCGCGCCAGTGGGGGAAGCGGCCTACCGCCAAGAAGCGTCGGCGCGTTCCTCGCGAATGGCGACGCTGGCTCGTGCTGTCCCGTCTTGTCGCTAGGGTTCGGGCGCAACGCCGAGACGAGGCGAAAGGCCGGATTGCATGTGCTGTTCGAGCACGTGGCGAAGGCTGTCGAGAGCTCCGTATGCACAGAGCGACCGGTTCGAACAATGACCCCGGCGACGCGTCAGCATACACGTGCACGATGGTGCGTCCGGCCTGAAGCTTCGTACAGATGAGGCGATAGTCCTGCTCGATGCCCGGCAAGTCCGACTTGGCGACGGACCGCTTCCACACGCGCCCGCGAAGCGTGTCGATGGCGGCCAGCGGCTCGGCCTCGAGCAGGATCTGGCCACGGTCGATGATTGCCATGCGGCCGTAGAAGTCCGCAACGTCTTCGACGATGTGCGTGGAAAGGATCACGACGCTGTACTCGCCGAGGTCGCTCAGCAGGTTGTGGAATCGCACACGCTCTGCGGGATCGAGGCCGGCGGTAGGCTCGTCGACAATGATCAGAGAAGGATTACCGAGGAGGGCGATCGCGATGCCGAAGCGCTGGCGCATGCCTCCGGAGAAGCCCCCGAGTCGCTGCTTTCGCACCTCCCAGAGGTTGGTCTGCCGCAGCAGGGCCTCGACGACATCTCGCCGGCCCCCTCGGTTTCCGTACCCTTCGAGGATGGCGAAGTGGTCGAGTAGCCGCTCCGCGCTCACCGACGGATAGACACCGAATTCCTGCGGTAGATAGCCTAGCGTGCGGCGGAGGCGATCCTTCTCGCGAAGTACGTCGATGTCTCCGAGCATGACGGATCCTGCGCCGGGTTCCTGCAGCGTGGCGAGAGTCCGCATGAGACTGGATTTGCCAGCACCATTGGGCCCGAGGAGACCGAACATCCCGCGTGGAATCGTCAGCGAGACGTCGTTCAGCGCGCGCACCCCGTTTGGGTACGTCTTGGTGAGGTGCTCGATCCGGAGTTCCATGACGAGGGGCGGTATTGTAGTGTGTGTCCGCGCGGATGCGGAGCGATTGTCTTTCGGCGGGCAGCGCCATCGTCGTGAGCAACAGCCACGCGCTTGCCAGTAACGCGATTTCGGCTTGCGCGCCTACTCGACGTGTCTCGACGAGCCGAAGGTTTCGATCATGGCATTGCGTACTCTCGCAGCCATGGAGCGAAGCTCGCGGAAGAAGCGATAGGTGACAGAGGCGTGCGGACAGCTCGTGCGCCATTCGCCGCAGGCGGCGCAGTAGTACCAGCCACCCTTCCACGCGTTGATTCGGGCGTACGGTCGTTCACTCATGGTCGCACGTCGTCCGGGATTGCGCGCGGTCCGGCATTTTGGCTCAGATACTACAGCCACCGCGGAGCATACAACTCCGGACGACCGCAGCCGTCCCCTTCGCGTCGAGGAGTTGTAAGCAATCGGTCAACCTCAGTCGAGTGTTTTTCCGAGGCTGACGTGGGACTCGGCAATGAGCACTCGTTTGCCTACTCACGCGGCAAGGGTGGGGTCGCTCTCGGCCGGCGCTGACGATAATGATCGCTTCTTCGCAGTAAGATGAGTAGGCCGCAACGACAATCGTGAGCCTCACAAACCTCTTACGGTCTGGCTACTTCACGCTGGCACTTCCAGGCAGGAACTGACCTAACCTGTGGGAGGAGCGCTCCGCTCACGTGATTCTGTTGTCAGGCAGCATTTCGTCGTTCACTTGTTAACTAGTGTCCGCCCTGAAACGGCGGTGTACGGCTAAGGAGAGGCCATTCTGTGCCCTCGAAAGTGCTTGAGGTACGCCGTTGTGGCGAGGGACGGCAAGATTTCGTCGCGCTGCCACCGCCGGTGGGGCCAGGAGCGACGATGCGGGCGACGACACAGCGCGCGCGTGGGTGTCGCGCGCGCCGCCGATGGGGCGAGCCGCATGCGTTAGGTGATGCGGTGTCGCGCGAGGAGGAGCAGGTTGGCGGCGAGGACCGCCGTGCGTACGTAGGCGTGAAAGCCGGCCGCGCCCTTC
>JAQBPY010000292.1 GCA_028287285.1 Gemmatimonadota bacterium | reverse complement strand
GGTCAGTCGGTCAGTCGGTCAGTCGGTCAGTCGGTCAGTCGGTCAGTCGGTCGGTTAGGTAGAGGGGAATGGTACGGACGGCGTTGGAATGATGACGCTTCCGACGATCGACTGACGCAGATTCTTCGCATGCAAAATCCAAAGAATCTCCGCATCACCGCCCGGGCACGTGAGCTTGCCCTTCTGATCTACCGTGTGACGCAGGCGCTCCCGAAGGAGGAACGCTATGGCTTGACCTCGCAAATGCGCCGCGCCGTGGTGTCCATCGGGTCAAACATTGCCGAGGGCTGCGGCCGGCAGGCCGACGCCAGCCTGGCGCCGTTTCTGCACTATGCACTCGGCTCGGCAAATGAGCTCGAATTCCAGCTGGTCCTTGCAACGGACCTGGAATTTCTCAGCGCTACCTCGGCGATACCTGTCCAGGAAAAAATCATCGAGCTACGAAAGATGTTGACGCTGTTGCTGCTGAGTCTCAAGAAATCCGGTCGATATCGCGCCAGTCGCCGCGCGATCGATGCATCCGATTGCGCGGCGACTGACTAACCGACTGACCGACCGACTGCCCTTTAGAAATCCACCCGCATCCCCACCTGCCCCTGACGCGCCTGGTATGACCCCGTCGGTACACCAAATGACGGAACTACCGCGCCCGTCGACGTGAACTGCGTACCGCCAAAGGACAGGATGTTGTTCCAGTTGAACAGGTTGAACACCTCCGCCGACACGCTCACCTTCTTGCCCTTGCTCTCATAGAGCGGCCGGGCCAGGCGGAGGTCGACGGTCCGGTACCAGTTCGCCCAGTCGTTGGACGGACGCGTGGTCCGGATGCCGGACGACGACACCGTGCCGCCAATGAAGTCGTCGGCGGTGATGTTATCGAGATTGACATCGCGGCCGTCGATGGAAACGAATGGCTTGGGGCTCGCGATGGTCGTAACCGACGAGAGCGTGAAGCCAAACGGAATGGGGCTGACCTGCGACAATACCACGCGGTGGCGTTCATCGCCGGACGAGGCCTGGCGGTTGAACAGGTACGGGTACGCATAGTTCGGCAGCGCGGCCAGATCAAAATCACCCTGATACCAGCCGAGCGTGTAGGCAAGGTTGAATCGCGTCTTGTTCTTCTGGTAGGTGCCCTGTACCAAGAACGCCGAGTAGTCCGAGGTGCCGATGTCGTCCCAGAGGACGATGTCGCCATAGGCAGGCGTGAGCTTGCGCACGTTCGGTGTGACCGTCTTGTCGAGGTAGTTGGGATTGCGCTGCACATAGAGGTTGTCCATGTGCTGGCGCACATAGTCCACGTTGAAGCCGAATTCGGGCGTGAGCTGGTGCCCGATGCCAAGCGACATCTGGCGGCTGTGCGGCGTCTTCATGTCGAGCTTCATCAGGATCGGTGCCGGCGCACCAGCCTGGCCCGATGCAACCTTGGCGCGCAACACGGCAGGATCAGTGGTGCCCGGGTTCGTGAAGTTGTACGTCCGCCACGTGGAGTTCTTGCGCTCCTGAAAGCCCATGAAGCTCGTGACGCGATCGTAGATGATGCCGAAGCCGCCGCGTACGAATGTCTTGTTCTGATTCGTGGGATCCCACGAGAACGAGATGCGGGGCGAGAAATTCCCCAGCTGATTCTTGCGGTTGCCGGTGCTCAGATAGTTGGTGAGCGCCGGGATGCTCGTGAGTACCGGATCCTTGGCCCACGGCACCGAATAGTCATTGTCCATCGTGTTGAATTCCGCATCGTGCCGCAGTCCGAGCGAGAGCGTGAAGTTCTCCTTCATGCGCCATTCGTCGTTCACGTAGATGCCCGTCGTATAGCCCGTTGCCGCCGCGAGCGCATCGCTCGTGCCATTGGGATCCGTGATGCCGATGGCAATGGACGCGGTGCTCGGCATCGTGGCCGTGTCCTGCAGGAACGTGAACGTACCATCCTTGTTGCTCGGGAAATTCTGGCTTGCGGCAATGCGGCTGAGCTCAACGCCGGCCTTCACCACATGCGAGCCGCCCATGTTGTCGATGTTCCAGGTGGCACGATCGACAAATCGCACGTGAGTTTCCTTGAGGATGAGCGGGAATCCATTCGTGCCGAACGTAATGCCGGGATACACGCGAGTTGGACCAGGCTGGAGCGGCGCTTCGTTGTGACTCCAGCTCACGAGCTGCGCACTGGCCTCGTTCACGAAATTGCCACCGGGAGACAGATACCGGTCGCGCAGCTGCCCCGTATAGATGCGGTAGGTCTGCGAGATGCCGCCACTCTGCGCCACCTTCGCACCGAAGTTGCCCTCGCCGTCGAGGAACCGCGCCGAGCCCATGAAGTCGATGGTATTGGTGGGGCTCTGGACGTACGTGAGACGCTCGTACAGCGTGTTGTTCTTGTTCGGCGCTAGGAAAGTGCCCTGATACTGCGATTTGACCCACTGACCGCTCGTGGGGATGACGTCGAGATAGAAGTTGGTGTTCGTCAACTCATAGCTCGTGGCCGAGAACAGCTTGTCCTGGATGAGCGGACCGCGGATGTTGAACCCGCCCTGCTGGCGACCGTAGTTCGGCACAGCGGCCTGGAAGGCATTCTTGGCCGTGAGCGACTGATTCTGGAAGAACCCGAACGCCGACCCCTGCCACTCGTTCGTGCCTCGGCGGCTTTCGGCACTGATGACATATGAACCGGCGCGAGTGTATTCCGCGTCGTACGGATTGACGTAGATGCGCATCTGGTCCACGGCCTCCTGCGGCAACGGCGACCCAGTCTGGCCGAGTCCCACGATGTTGCCGTTGTAGAGGCTCTTCATCTCGACGCCGTCCATGTAGACGTTGAAGAAACGGAGGTCAGGCGCGGCGCCGCCCGACGGCAGCGTGCGGCCCGACTGCGGCGAATACGTCTTGATACCGGGCGCGATGCCTGCGAGGTTCATGACTCCGCGCGAGCTGAGTGGAAGATTTTCCACTTCCGTTTGCATGACGGGTGCGGAGACGGAGAGCCGCTGCACTTCGACCTGCTTGACGCGCTCACTGACGACAGTTTGCGTAGTCAGCTCGGCGGCGCCCTTCTCGAGCGCGAAGTCGAGACGGGCCCGCTGTCCAATC
>JAQBPY010000285.1 GCA_028287285.1 Gemmatimonadota bacterium | reverse complement strand
GACCTCCACGCTCGTGAAAGTCGCCTGAATGGGGAGGAGCACCCTGCCGGCAACGCCCGAGACATCCGTGGTGTCCACGGCGGTACGGGGGTCGCCTCGAACCGTGTTCTTTGCGTCGTCCACGAGCTTGAACTGATTCGAGTCCACTGCCGCAAGACCGTTCACCTTGGTGATCTGATAACGGACGACAATGGCCTTGACGGGGACACGCGTGCCTCCGCGCACGCCCGAAACCTTCACCTGGATGGGGCTCGAATAGCTGAGGCTCACCAGTGAATCAACCGTTCCCGCCGCCTCGAGGGCATCCGGCTGCGGAACGATCTCGAGCGTAGCGGCACTCGTCTGCAACGAGCTGCCGATGCGCGCCACGATCTGCAGGGTGCGGACCGAATCATCCGCCTTGAGAAACCCCTTGTCGTCGATGGTGGCGCCGCCCGCGGGCACGGACGAAATCACATATGTGACGGCAAGGTTCGGAATGGGGACGTTGCCCGTGTCGTACGCGATCACCTGCAGCGGCGCGACCTTGCCGGTACTGTCGCGCAGCTGGTCGCCCGCCGCCACGGAAGGCGATGGCAGGACAATGGGCGAGATGTAGACGATTCCGCCGGCAAACGTGGGCACATCGCCGCACGACAGCGCCACGACACATGCCGCGAGCGCGACCAGAAAGCGTGGTGCAATGAATCTCATGCGAGCTTTGGATCGAGCAATTCAGCGAGTTTCACGTACGCCTGTGCGGCGAGATCATCGGGTGAGCGCAACACAACCGGTTGGCCCGCCGCGAACGCATCGATGGACGCCATGGTACGCGGAACAGCCATCTCGAACACGAGCTCCGGCGGCAGCTGTTCCCGCACATAACTCGCGACGCGCTGTGAAACTGCGTTTCCCTCTTCGATCATCGTGAGGAGGATACCCTCGAAGACCAGCGAAGGGTTCGCATCGGTCGCGTTTTTTATGGCGCGCAGGATCTGTGTCGTGGTCTGGAGTGCCAGCGGCTCGCTCTGCAGGGGCACGATCACGTGCTGGCTCGCCGCGAGCACACGCCTCGTCACAGCGCCCAGACCCGGTGGCGTATCCACGACAACGACATACCCGCGGCTGCGCGCACGATCGAACAGCTCACCCAGCTTGGGCGATTCGGCAATCTGCGCCTGATACGTCTCGTGCTCGGCGGAGTCTGATACAGAGCCTGCCAGCAGCACGCGTAGCCATGGCAGCGGCGTTGGGAGGACGACGTCCTGCAGCTCGCGATGGCCTGCGAGTACATCGGCGAGCCCCGCGGTTTCGCTATTTTCCGCGAGTCCGATGCCGTGGCGCACCGACCCCTGTGGATCCACATCCACGAGCAGTGTCTTGCGGCCCCGCCGCGCCAGGGCGCAGGCAAGGTTGATGGCGGTCGTGGTCTTGCCGACACCGCCCTTCTGGCTCACGACTGCGAGGACCGTCCCCACTAGGCTTCCGGCTCTTCGCCGGCAAGCTCGTCGGCATCTGCCGGCTTGGAAAGATCTTCCAGCGTCTGCTTCGCATGGCGAACCCAGCGGTCAGCCTCCGGCCCGGACGGTGGCGCCGCCAGGAACGCTTCGAGATGCGTGACGGCCTCGGCGGTGGAGCCCCGCTTGAGCAGCAGAAACGCCAGGCCATAGTGCGCTCCCGACAGCAGCGGATCGAGCTCCAGTGCCCGCTTGTAGGCCCGCACGGCCTCTTCCAGGCGACTCGTTCGCGAGAACGCGATCGCCATGTTCTGGAGAATGCGCGGGTCGTTGGGGTGGTCGCGGAGCGCGAGGCGATACGACGTCAGCGCCGCGTCGAAATCACCCTGACGCTCGAGCCCCAGCGCCTCGTTGAGATAATCGAGGCGTTGCGGCTTGATGCCATCATCCGACTTGCCGCCGAGCATGCGGCTCAACCAGGACATGCGATGCGCAGCGGAAGGAGAAGGTTCGGTTCGTGTGGCAAAGTTAATTCCACGGCGCAGGGGGTACAACAGATAATCCCAAGTGCTTACTGAGCCCACGCCAGCCGGGTAGTTTCCTTGGAGTACCCTACGGTCCGGAGCTGAATGTCACCACGCAAGACGACGGTCGAGCAGAGCAAGGGCGTCTTCGAGGTGGAGTGGCCCATGTTCGGCGAGCTTTCGCGAGCACTCGCCCTCAAGGTCGTTCGCGCCTACGATCCCGAAATCATCGTGGGCATCGCCACGGCGGGCGTCGTGCCCGGTGCGGTGATCTCCGCCATCCTGGACCGCGAGTTCCATTCCATTGTCGTGAGCCGGCGGTACCAGACGGACGTCATTCGGCTTACCCCCGAGATCTTTGGCGTCGCGCCGGCAGCGGTGCGCGGCCGCAGGGTGCTCGTGGTGGACGAGACATGCGACTCCGGCGAGACGATGCGGCTCGCCGTGAGCTCGATCATGGACGGCGGCGCCCGCGAAGTGCGGACCGCCGTGGCGTTCCGCACGGGGCCGTACGAGCCTGATTTCCATGCCATCGCCACGGACAGCACGATCGTGCTGCCGTGGGATCGTGAGGTGCTGTTCCAGGGCGAGCTGGTGCCGAATCCGCTCTACCGCGAGACCATCGGGGGCTGATGTCCAGGACCTGCTTTTGTCGGCCTAGACGATAGCCCCCACCGCCTGCTCATACGGCGATCCGGCCGCCATCTCCTCATACACGCGCTGCAGCACCTCCGTGCTGCCAAGGAGAAACCGGCAACGCGCCGCCCCCACCGACCGGCACTCCACTTCCATCACCGCAAGCGGCGCATCCGCCACCCGGCCAAAGAAGTCCGAGAACATGCCGGAGGTGAAATGACAGCACGGATGCTCCATCCCCGAGCCCGGCGCGGCCTCGGCCCAATCGGCAGAGTCGAGCGTGGCCACGGCATCGTGCAACTCGCCCAGCTGCAGTGAGCCCCATCCACACTCGCCAAAGAATTCGGCGGCGAGATGCTGGAACTCATCCACCGAAAGCGAGCCTGGCGCCGCCGCCTCACGCGCGGCCAGCCAGCCAGTGAAGGCCTCGAACAACTGCGCGCCGCCCGCGTAGCCGGCCTCCTGCAGATATCCGAACGCGGCATAGCCCGTGTCACGCATCAGCGCCGCACGCAACGCCGCAAACGAGTCGCGCGTGACGGCCATCATTCCATTGTCGGTCAGCTTCATTCCGGTATTGCTCATGTCGAAGTCTTCCGCATTGACGCCCCGCGCGCCAGTGGCGTCACGCGCCGCCGGCGCGCCTGAGCAGCTCGGCTTCGCCGATTGTCTCCACGCCGAGGGCCGTGGCTTTCTCGAGTTTACTGCCTGCGTCGTCTCCCACCACGACCACTGACGTTGCCTTGGAGACACCGCTCGTGACGCGTCCACCCTGTGACTCGATCAACTCGGTGGCCTGCGAGCGCGAGAGCGTGGGAAGCGTTCCCGTCACCACGAACGTCATTCCCGCGAATGCACCGCCTGCGACGACCGACGCCGGCTCGCTCATCGTGAGCCCCTGCGCCTTCAACTTCTCCACGAGCGCCGCCGACGACGGATCCTCGAAGTACGCCACCACCGCCAGCGCGATGGTGTTGCCAACGCCGCGCAGCGCCAGGATATCTTCGGCGCGTGCAGCACCAAGCGCATCCATCGTTCCGAAATGCCGTGCGAGCAGTTGCGCCGCAATCTGGCCAACGTGCCGAATGCCAAGTCCGAACAGCACACGCGACAGGGGCTGCGTCTTTGAAGCGGTGATCGCATCAACGAGCGCTTCCGACGACTTGTCGGCAAACCGGTCGAGCTCCAGCAGTTGCGCCGCGGTGATTGAATAGAGGTCTGCAACATCATGGATCATCCGCGCCGCGATCAGCTGCTCGATACGCGCGTACGACAACCCGCGAATGTCCATCGCTCCGCGTGACGCGAAATGCACGAGTGCCTCGAGCTGGCGGTCGGGGCACGCGACATTGGGACAGTAGATTGCGATCTCTTCCTCATCACGCAGCACAGGCGTCCTGCATGCCGGACATTCCACAGGAATTTCAACGGGCTGCGGCGGGTTGGCCGGGTCACGCTTTTCCGGCACAGGCCCGATGACCTGTGGAATCACGTCGCCGGCACGTTTGACGAGCACGGCGTCCCCCACGCGCAGATCCTTGGAGCGAATGAGGTCGAAGTTGTGCAGCGTCGCGAGCTGCACCGTTGTCCCGCCAATCTCCACGGCCTCGAGCACCGCAAACGGATTCAACGATCCCGTCCGCCCCACATTCACCCTGATGTCGAGCAGCGTGGTCTCGGCAATATCAGGCGCGAACTTGCGTGCAATGGCCCACCGTGGCTCGCGTCCGCCAACAATGCCCAGCTCGTCCTGCAAGCGCAGCGAATCCACCTTGATGACGCCACCGTCGATGGCGAAGTCGAGTACCCCGCGCACATGATGCTCCACCTCGCGTGCCCATTCGTTGACTTCGTCGATGGTCGCGCACTTTCTGCGATGGGGTGCAACTGGAATACCCCATCGGGCCAACGTCTCCAGCAATTCCCACTGACCCTCAAAGGGAAGTGGCATACCGCCTGGCGCCGCGACGGTATAGCCAAAAAATCGCAGCGGACGCTGCGCCGACACGCCGGGGTCGAGTTGTCTCAGGGACCCCGCGGCGGAATTGCGCGGATTCGCAAACACCGGCTCGCCCGCTGCAACGCGCTCCTCATTCAGCTTCTCGAACAGGCTGAATGGCAGGTAGCACTCGCCGCGGATTTCCACCAGCGGTGGCACGTCGTCGCCACGCAGTGTGAGCGGCACGTCCCGCACTGTGCGAAGATTCGCGGTGACATTCTCGCCGATGATTCCGTTGCCGCGGGTGGCGCCCACGGTGAAGACCCCGTTCACGTAGGTGAGACTCACCGCCGCGCCGTCGATCTTGAGCTCCGTGACATAACCGGCCTTGCGTGCATCATCGCCGATCAATCGCGTGATGCGCTCTTCCCACTCCGCCAGCTCGCCTTCATCGAAGGCGTTGCCGAGCGAGATCATGGGCACGAGATGCGTGTGTTTGGCGAGTGCGCTGACCGGTTCCGCGCCGACGCGCATCGTCGGAGAATCCGGTGTGCGAAGCTCCGGGTACTCCGCTTCCAGGCTCTGAAGCTCGCGGAACGCGCGATCGTAGTCGGCGTCGGAAAGTGAGGGTGCGTCGAGCTGGTAGTACTCGTGCGACGCATTGTTCAACACTGCGCGCAACTCGGCGGCGCGGCGCGTCCTGGCTGTCGTGCTCACCGACGATTCATGGTCAGCCTTTCGATTCCTCGTCGAGCACCTGCATCGCGACCGTCACTAACCGCTCCAACTCCTCGTCGGCTGCCTTGGGCAACAGTGTTTCGGCCCACGTCTGCTCCTCGCCGTGCGCGTACCGGTCGAGCAGGCGACGCATGAAGCCCACGAGCGCCACGCGCTGGAGGTCCGCCTTGCGATTCGCGAGCGCGACGTCGTGCTGGTTGTTGAGCAGCGTCTCGAACCGATGTGCATTGCGCAGGGCCTTGGCCGTCAAGGATGCAATCGTCTGGCAGAAGCCCACGTCCGTCTTGTTGAACGGCACCGCGTCACGCTCGGTACGCAGGAAAATGGCTCCGATGACGGAGCCTTCCCAGCGAATGGGCACCACCACGATGGAACGCACGTTGCGGTCGTCGAGCGTGGACTTGATGCTGCGCAGCATCGGGTCGTTCGCCGCATCGGGGATGAAGACTGTTTCCCCGCTCTCGAACGCACGCTTGAGCTCCGGGTAGCGATTCAGGTCGACGACGAGATTGCGGATCGTGGGATCTTCGTAGCTGGCGACAAGGCGGACTTCATCCTTGTCACCGGAGAGGAAGATCGCACAGCGGTCGAGCCCGAACGTTTCGCCCAGCTTTCGCGCGATGGTCTGCAGGACGTCGACGAAATGGAGCGAGGAAGAGACTTCCTGCAGGATGTCGACGATCGCGACGAGGTGATCGCGCTCGTTCCTGAGCTCCGCGACCTGTGCCTCGAGTCGCGCGAAATCGTCAGTGGGCGGCGGTGAGTCCGCTGTTTTCTTCTGCTCCAAAATCTGGTCGGCTGGCGGCGCTTCCATCGTGTCCGGCCTTGTGCGCGGTGAACTCGTCGCTGTCAAACCCCACCACCTTGTTCCGGCCTGTCTCCTTGGCGACGTACAGCGCGTCGTCGGCGGAACGGACAAGGTCATCACATTCAACGATCCTGTCGTGCGGCCATCCTGCCACGCCAAAGCTGGCCGTGCGCGTGAGTGTGCCGCCTGCGAACGTGAATGTATGCCCCTCGATGCGTTTCCGCACCCTCTCCGCGAACGTCAATGCGTCGGCGAGTTTTGCCCCCGGCAGGAGCAGCATGAACTCCTCGCCGCCATACCGCCCGACGCGATCGATCTCGCGCGCCTCCTCTCGAAGAATGGCCGCCAGCTGCTTGAGCACCTCGTCGCCCGCCTGGTGTCCATACGTGTCGTTCACGCTCTTGAACTTGTCCAGGTCGCACATCACCAGCGAGAACGGCTCCTTGAGACGCTTCGCATGCGCGAACATCTCCTCGATCCGGTCGTTCAGGTGACGACGATTATCGAGTCCGGTGAGCCCATCCGTCTGTGACATGTGTCGCAAACGCTCGTTGACCTCGAGTAATTCCTTTTCGCGTTCCTCCAGTGCTTCCTGGAGGGCCTTGATGCGCAGCATGGAGCGCACGCGCGCCTTGAGCTCCGCAAAGTCGATGGGCTTCGTGATGTAGTCGTCGGCACCGGCCTCGAGCCCTTCCACCTTGCTCTCGGTGGAATCGAGCGCCGTCTGCATGATGATGGGAATGAACGGCAGCGCCTTGTTGGACTTGATCAGGCGCGCGACTTCGATGCCGCTGATCTCGGGCATCATGACGTCGAGCAGCATCAGGTCCGGCGCGATGCGCTCCACCGACTTGAGCGCATCGTGGCCATTGTAGGCGGTCTGTGTCCTGTAGCCCCAGCTCTCGAGCCGAACCTTCAGGACTTCGATGTTGTCCTGGTTGTCGTCGACGATGAGGATCGTCGTCAGACTTTCCGGGCGGGAAGACGCCAACGCGCTCACCTCAGACAGTCTTCTGGGCGACGTCCTTGCCGAGGAAGCGCTGGACCTCCGCGACGACAGCACGCGGCTCGCACGGCTTGGCGAGGTACCCGTCGCAGCCGACTTCCATGGCCTTCTCCCGGTCCGACGCCAGCGCATGTGCCGTGAGCGCGATGATCGGGATCTCGCGCGTGGACGCATCGTGCTTCAGCACCTGCGTTGCTTCCCATCCGTCGATGATCGGAATGGAGATGTCCATCAGGATCAGGTCCGGATGTTCGGCACGCGCCTTGGCGATGCCCTCTTCGCCGTTCAGCGCCTCCACGACTTCGTAGCCGAAGTGGCGGAGAATGGTCGAGTACACGATCCGGTTGTCTTCGTTGTCTTCAACGAGCAGGATCGTTTTTCCGTTGCTGGCCATGCAATTCCTCTCTCACGCCATGGGGGCAGACGTGCGTCGTGGACGCACCTGTGCATACGTCACTGCAATATTCAAACCAGTAAAGTAGAAGCCGCTTGACCTGAAATATCGTAACTGCATAACCTATAACAACTTATGTGCCACACACCAAAAGCCGTACCAGCTTACTTCACATCCTTGATCTCCTCAGCGGCCTCAGCCTGGTACTTCTTGTCGTTGTAGTCGGCCACCGTGCCCTTGATGACCAGGTCATACTGCTCCTGTGCCTTGTTCCGGTTGCCGCGCGCAGCATACACACGGGCGAGATCCAGATGGTGGATGATGCGCGCCGGCTCCTGCGCCGTGGATTCCTCCATGTAGCGTTGGGCCTCGTCCCACGTGGCCGAATCAAAAATCTTTCCGCCAAGGAATGTCTTGGCCATGAAGCGAACCATGCCGTTGAGCCGCAGCACCTCATAGTTCCACTTGCCCATCACGTGCAGCGCGCCCGGATGCTTCGGGTTGATCTTGAGTGCGTCGAGCGCCGCGGTGCGGACGTCGGCCGCGTACCGCACCTGGTCGCGCTTGCCGAGGGACAATGCCTTTCGCCCGAGGGCGCGGGCGAGTTGCGCATGGCCTTCCGGATCGCCTGGATTCGCCTCGACCGCGCGCCGTGCATATTGTTCGGCAATCGAGTAGAGGCGGTCGCGCTCCTTCTCGTCCGGGTTGTATTCGCCGACGTCCACGGCCTCACGGGTCGCCTTCCACAGTCCTTCGTACGACTTGGGGTCGGCCTTGATCGCCTCCTCGTAATGATGCAGGGCGCTCGGTGCGTTGATCGAGGTGTGGTCGCGGTCGCCAAGGGCAATGTGCTCGGCCGCCGTTTGTGCCATGAGCCGCACGGGCGCGAGGGCGAAGGTCAACACGGCTGCGGCGCCAAGCACTCGGCGCGACGTCGCAATGGAACCGAACATGGGTGACTCCAGGATGCAGGTGAGCGATCGGACGGTGGGCCCGATGGAAGCTGGGAGACCCGCGGGGGCTCCGCGTGCTGCTGGAGATACCCCGGAGAGAGGATAATGCTCGCTCTCAGACTGATCGAACGCAAACGCGACGGTGGCCACATCGAGCCGGGTGAATGGCGCGCGCTGGCCTATGCGTATGCGGCCGGCCATGTGCCGGACTATCAGATGGCCTCGTTTCTCATGGCGTGTTTTCTGCGCGGGTTGGACAGAAGCGAGACCCACGCGCTCACGGATGCGATGCTGCACAGCGGCGATTCGCTCGACCTCGCCTACCTCAATCGTCCGCGCATCGACAAGCACTCCACGGGCGGCGTCGGCGACAAGGTGTCGCTGGTGCTGGCGCCGTTGATTGCGTCGCTCGGTGTCGCTGTCCCGATGATGTCGGGGCGCGGGCTCGGGCACACGGGAGGAACGCTCGACAAGCTCGAGTCCATTCCGGGCTTCGACACGCGCATGCCGCTGCTCGAAGCGCGACGTCTGATCGAAACGCTGAACTGTGCGCTGTTCGGGCAGACGGAAGAGATCGCGCCCGCCGACCGGAAGATGTATGCGTTGCGCGACGCGACCGGCACGGTGGAATCCATTCCGCTCATCGCGGCGTCGATCATGAGCAAGAAGCTGGCGGAAGGTCTTACGGGACTGGTGCTCGACGTCAAGCGCGGTTCCGGTGCATTCCTGCCGCAGCTCGAGCGGGGCCTCGAGCTCGCAAAGACGATGATCGAGCTCGGCGCCGATCACAACTGTCCCGTGGTGGCGCTCGTGACGGCAATGGATCGTCCGCTGGGGCGCGCCTGCGGCAATGCGCTGGAGATGGAAGAATCCATCCATGCGCTCAAGGGCGAAGGACCGGCGGATCTGATGGAAGTGACGTATGCGCTGGGCAGCGAGATGCTCCTGCTGGCCGGTGCGGCACGCACCGGTGCAGAGGCGCTGCAGATGATGGAGCAGGCCATCGCGGACGGATCCGCCGCCCGGCACTTTCAACGCATCATCGAGGCGCAGGGTGGAAATCCGTCGGTCGTCGATGATCCGGCCATTCTGCCGCAGGCCAACGAGGTGGAGATCTTTGTTGCACCGCGCCGCGGATTCATCTCACGCGTGGAGCCGCGGGCGATCGGGCGCGGCATCACGGCGCTTGGCGGTGGTCGCACGAAGATGGACGACAAGCTGGATCTCTCGGTTGGCTTCGTGATCACGGCGCGTCCCGGCGACTGGGTCGAAGCGGGTGAGCCACTGGCGACGGTGTTTGCACGTGACCGCGCGGGCATCGATAGCGGTCGTGCGACGTTGCGGACGGCCATCGCGATTGCCGATGAAGCGAATCCGCCGCTGGCGCTCGTCTCGCATCGCGTGAGTGCGGCGGGCGTTGAGGTGCTGGCAGCGGGCTGATATTTTTCTTTCCTTCAACATTTCATCGTGGGAGATTGCGATGCCGCCAAGGATTGCGAAGCTTGCCGGGCTCGGCGCCTATGGCGCATGTCTCGGTATTGCGGGGATTTACGCGTTGTTCGTGTTCATCACACGGCCAGGTGGGTCGTCCGGCCTCGATCCCACGCTGCGCTTTCTTGCTTGGTTCACGGTGGCCGGGGTGATTCTGGCACTGATCGGCATTCACGTGATGTTCGGGCATCGGCTCATCGCGCTGTCCAAGGGTGAGCCGGAGCGCGTGTAGGGCTGGAGTGTCGGAAGTTGTCATCCCGCAGGAACACGAGACGAGCGGGATGACAATGAAACATCTAAGCACAGTACCGGTGTTCGTTTAACGTCGCGTACCGTGCCTGCGGGATTCGCGCGACGTTCAGGTATCAGCTCGCATTTGTCATCCCGCAGGAGATACTGTCCTGATCCAGGGGCCCGGCTCAAAGCGCAAGAAGAGTACCTCGCGCGTGATGACAATCAACGCGGACGCGCGAACACTTGCACGTGATACCGGTGACCGTTTTTTGACGTCGCTGCACCGGCACCCATTTCGGTGAATGCGGTGGACACGATATTCGCCCGATGGCCCGGCGACGTCATCCAACCGGCAACGACCGCCGCCGCACTCGAATAGCCCTCGGCGATATTCTCCGCCGCCGTGCTGTGGACATAATGCACCGCGCTGATGCGTGATTCGAGATTGGGATACGCAGCACCCGGCAGCTGATGCTCGAACGTGTCCGAGGCCGCCATCTGGTCTGCCTGGATCTGGGCGGCGCGCATCAGGAGCGCATTGCGGGCGAGCACCGGCAGGCCAAGTGATTTTCGCTGTGCATTGGTCTGCACCACGATGTCCTCCGCGATGGGCGACGGAGCGGACGTCGACGGAGGCGGGGGAGGCGGCGGCGATGCAGGCGCAGCAGCAGGAATGGAACGACATGCACAGAGAACGGCCAGAAGAAGCGCAGGCGTCGGTTTCATCCTACATTGTACCCGCGAAATTGTCTTTGCTCCCCAGCCCACCGCGCATGCGTCGTCTCCTCGTTGCAGTCCTGCTTTTATCCGCTGCCCCACTTCATGCCCAGAGCGCCGTTGACTGGAATGCGC
>JAQBPY010000231.1 GCA_028287285.1 Gemmatimonadota bacterium | reverse complement strand
TCCATGTCCGGGAAGATCAGCCGGACGCCGGCGTACTTGTTCGGGTCGTCGGACCAGACGTAGAAGTTGCGTTCGGGTGAGTCGCGTGGTGCGGTGCGGGCGCGTTCGAACCAGGCGTGCTGGTCGGAGGTGTGGTTGATGACGAGCTCGGTGACGACCTTGAGGTTGCGGGTGTGGGCGGCGTCGAGGAATTCCTTGAAGTCGTCGATGGAGCCGTAGTTCTCGTGGACGCCGGTGTAGTCGGCGATGTCGTAGCCGTCGTCGCGGAGTGGTGAGGGGTAGAAGGGGAGGAGCCAGAGGGTGGTGACGCCGAGTGATGCGATGTAATCGAGCTTCTGGATGAGGCCCTTGAAGTCGCCGAATCCGTCGCGATTGGAGTCGCGAAAGGCTTTGACGTGGAGCTGGTATATGACTGCGTCGAGGTGCCAGTCGGTAGCGACGTTCTGGTTCATCCTGGCGGAATTTGGCCTAACTGGCGCGTTCATGGCGTGTGCGTGGCGTTATACAGTAGCCAATATTGTCGACGTCGCTGTTTGTGGTTTGTGCCCTGCGACGCTGCTGCGCGCGCAACATCCGGGCCCACTCATGTGGGAGGCCATTCGCGAATGGCGAAGGGGTTTGACGTGCGGGGATTTGGTGATGGGGGAAGGTGACTGCACGGTTACGGTGGTGCATGCCCATGACTGCGAGGTGAGCGTGCGCGTCGACCGTTTCCCCAGGATTCCAGCGGGGCACCTCGTCATGCGTGAGGAGCCGGAGCGGCGGCTTCGATTGCTCGAAGTTGTGCGGCATCAGCTGCGCGCCCGCCGGTACAGTGTGAAGACCGAGCGCGCGTACGTTCATTGGATTCGCCGGTACGTCTTGTTTCATGACCGCCGGCATCCGCGGGATCTCGACGTTCGTGGCGTGAGTGCGTTCCTCTCGCACCTGGCTGTGGTCGAGCATGTGGCGGCATCAACGCAGAATCAGGCGTTGGCGGCCTTGCGCTTTCTATATGATGGCGTGCTGAAGGCGCCACTGCCGTTCATCGAGGAGATTGCTCCCGCGCGGCGCAGTGCGTACGTGCCCGTGGTGCTGTCGCAGGGCGAGGTCCGGACGTTAATCGCGGAGTTGCCTGCTCCCGTGAACTTGTGCGCGGCGCTCATGTATGGCGGAGGTCTACGACTGAGCGAGTGTATCGCGTTGCGCGTGAAGGACGTCGACCTGGAGCGCCGCGAGATCGTGGTGCGGGGCGGCAAAGGGGAGAAGGACCGGCGGACGCCGCTGGCGGAGCGTGCGGTCAAGGGCGTGCGTGATTGGCTGCGCGGCCAGTTGCCGCGCTACGCGGCCGATGTTCGGGCGCGGATATTCACGGACGGTTTGCCAGAATCGCTGGAGCGGAAGTATCCGAACGCCAGTGCCGAGTGGCGGTGGCGGTATGTCTTTCCGGCGATTCGGAGCTATCGGGACGACGGTGGCGTGCGGAGGCGGCATCACATCCATGAAACTGTGCTCCAGCGGGCGGTCCGCGAGGCGGCTCTTGCGGCGGGGATCACCAAGCGGGTCACGTGTCATGCGCTGCGGCATTCTTTCGCCACCCATCTATTGGAGAGCGGGGCTGATATCCGCACTATTCAGGAGCTTCTTGGTCATTCCGACGTTCGGACGACGATGATCTACACACACGTGTTGAATCGTGGCGGATTGGGGGTGGTGAGCCCGGGGGATCGGCTGTGAAGTTGAGTGGTCACGGCCGGCAGGAATGGGGCATATCGGACGCTCGGCCGATTCCGGTGGTTCGTGCAGATTATCCAACATATTCTTGCTTGTTAACGTGCGGTGCCGCGCCGCGGAGAATCTTTAACTCCAATGCTCGCTTCTAGTTTGCCTTCTCCGCCGTCCGATGCCTCGCGGTTAACATGCGAGTTCTTGCTGGTTTCTCTGCTGTATGATGGTTAACGTGGCCGTATAATTAGCGTTAGGCAGCCTCTATGGCTTCGAGGTCCGTAGCTCCATGTACTTCCTCATCCTAGAAGCGCATCCGAAGCCGGATCATTCCGAGTACGGCACCATCGATGGCGCATTCGTTTCGGTCTTCGTCGACGCTGTGTCGGCCGCGGCGGCCGAACGCGCCGCGCGGGGTCTGATCACGGACACGGGTTGGCAGTCTGACGACCTGGACGAGGAACCGCGCTGGATAGACCGCGCGGAGCTCGAAGGCAACGCTGAGAGCCTTGAGCGCTTCGACCAAGCTTCCTCCGACGGCATTGTGGCCACTTTCCATAACTGGCCGGTCGGTGCCCCCGACGAGGAGCAGGGCTAATCCCTCACGTATGCTGCCTAACGAACGCTGAAGCCGACAAGGAATTTGCGGATTGCGCGGGGCTGCGCCCCGCGCTCTTATTTGACTTCCTTGCAGCTTAGCTGGGGCGTTAGCTGGCCATAGACTCTTTCTACGTTTCTAGTGTTCCCATGCCCCGCCTGCGGCTACTTGAGCTTCGCAGAACCCCCAGGGTCCTACGAGATCTGTCGTGTCTGCGGCTGGGAGGATGATGCTCTGCAGCTCGAGTTTGCTACGACGCTCGCAGGGGGAGCCAACGGGATCACTTTGGCACATGCACAGGAGCAGTTCGCAACCGCACGCGCTCGCCTGGCTCGAAAGCACGCAGGCGCACGCCCGGCGGTGGAACGCGAACCGGCATGGCGCCCAATCGATCCCGCGCAGGATCATTTCCCAGATTGGGAAGCGAGTGATCCCGAGCGCGCTTCGCGCTCCGACGAGAGCCTCTACTATTGGAGAGAGACGTTCTGGCGCCGCCGCGCGGCCAGCTAACGTTCGTTGGAGCAGTCGAGCGGTCTTTGGAAGCTCGCTGCGCTCGCATTGATTTGATCCGCTCGCAGCTCAACTTGGGCGTTAG
>JAQBPY010000228.1 GCA_028287285.1 Gemmatimonadota bacterium | reverse complement strand
GCAATTCCGGTGTCGTCACAATATCGGCTCAATAATAACAGCGCAGGCTGTTGGTGCCACTTACGTCGTCGGCGATGTGTCATCTGGCGGGGCGCACTTTCGTGATTCTGTCCGGGTGGTTGTGACTGCCAAGTAGACCCGCCAGCGGTCGTTGAGCTCGTCATTGACATGACTAAGCAATGCTGTTCAGTGACCTGTCATCCCGCACGAAGTGAGCGAGTGTCGGGATATACTTTCTGCACCCCGAACTCCCCAGGACGGGACAGCAGTTCCCGACAGTCGCTTCGCTCCTGCGGGATGACAGTGAAAGTATCCGTGCGGGATGACGGCCTCCGATGCTCCCGCAGGACGACAGCCTAAAGCGCCTCTGCGTGACGACCGCTCAAAGTGAACAGCATTGTGACTAGTGGGCTGTTTCTGAATTACAGATAGCGGACCGTGTCGCTATCGCAACTTCTGTTACAAGCCACTACGTGGCCCCCGCCATCACCCCGAAAACATTTACATCAGCGCCCGAACAGCCCCAATCGTGTCGGCCTCTTCCACGCGCTTGTCCGGCCGGTAGCCCTTCACGCGCGCAAAACGCAATGTCGCGCCGCCGGGATACTGTGAGCTCTCCTGTACTTCGTTGAACGCGACTTCCACGACGAGCTCGGGGCGCAGGTAGATGATGTGCCCATCGCGCCGTTCCTCGCGCGCGAGAAACTCCGACGTCTGCCACGCGAGCATTTCATCGGTCATGCCCTTGAACGTCTTGCCGAGCATCACGAAGCCACCCGTGTCCGGATCGCGGGCGCCAAGATGGATGTTGCTCAACCAGCCCGTGCGACGCCCCGAGCCCCATTCGGCGGCGAGCACCACGAGATCGAGTGTGCGGGCGGTTTTGACCTTCATCCACGCCGATCCTCGCCGCCCCGCCGCGTATGGAGCGGCGAGGTTCTTGATCATGATTCCCTCATGACCGCGTGCGATTGCTTCTTCCTGGAATCGCGCGCCGCCAACGGGGTCGGCGGTGATGATCGACGGAACACGCAGCGCATCGGGAAGGACGGCATCCAGCGCACCGCGGCGTTCAGCGAGTGACAGATCGATCAGCGTTTCGCCATTCAACAAGAGGACGTCGAAAAAAAATGCCGTCAACGGGATCTCGGCGCGCATGGCCTCGGTGTCGCGGCGACGGCCGAACCGGCGCATCGTCGTCTGGAAGGAGCGTGGACGCCCGTCCGGTGCGAGCGCAATCACCTCGCCGTCCAGGATTGCGTCGCGAAGCTGCATCGTGCGCACGACGTCAACGACTTCTGGCGCCGAGCCGGTAACGTCGTTCTGGTTGCGCGTGTACACGGCCACGCGGTCTCCGCTCACGTGTACCTGAATGCGCGCGCCATCGAGCTTCCATTCCACGAGCTGTTCGGCGTCGCCGGTCAATGCATCGGCCACGCTCTCCGCGGAATCGGCCAGCATCGGCGACACGGGGCGAAACAACTCGAGGCCATACGCGTGGAGTGCCTCGGCGCCGCGGCTGAGCACCGCTTCTCCGACGGTGGCGAGGTCGCCCGCCAACATCGCGGCGCGGCGGACCCGTTCAGGGGGGAGAACCGCCGCTTTCGCGATTGCCTCAACGAGCACTCCTTCCAGCGCGCCCTGCCGGACCTCGCCCACGATCAGCGCGCCAAGGAAGCGCTGCTCTGCCTCCGTCGCGCGCCCGAACAGTGCTGTGAGGATCTGCGCTCGTCGCGCCGAGGAGCTTTTGCCTGTTGTTGCAAGGAGCGCATCGAAGGCGACGTCGGCATCGTGAACGGTGAGAGTCGCATCCGGTGCTGGTTGTTGATCACGCGCTTTCGAGACGGCGGCCCAACCCACACCGAGCTTGTTCTGGCGCGGCCAACCGATGAGAAATCCGATGACGGTGCGTAGCTCGTCGTGCGGGACTCGTTGAAGAAGGTCCGCAAGAAGCGCGACTTTGGCGAGCCGGCCAGAAGTAGCCGCAACCTCGGCAGAAGTGGCAACGACGTCGGCGAATTTTGCTCGATCAGTCATATTCTGAGCGCCCCGGGGCGGACCTGCCTGATGATGACGCAAAGCTCCGAATCGTCAGAAGCTGTCCAAAGCGTTGAACCAGCAGCGGAGAAACAGAAACCTACATGCTGTCTGTTTTCATAGGGAGATTGGGACCATGGCCGGGTATGCATCGTGTCCAGATGATGTAGAGCCCCCACGAGACAACGTTCACCATACTCCCTGCTTACCGGACCCTGTCCCCACCCATGTCACTGCTCTCCTTCAGCATCATATTATCATAGCGGGCTCGACACGCATCGATGAACGGTCAACGCGCCGGGCGCCGCACCGCCTCACCACTCATCCGGAGCGCAGATGTCTCGCCGTCGATCCACACTCCACATCTTGCCGGTCACGCTGGTTGCCTTTTCCCTCATCGCCCTCGCGGCCTGCCATTCGGCCACGCAGGGCGTGCGCACCGACGCGCCGCGAGGGGACGGCATGCTGATCCCCGGTTCGTCCGAGCTTGTCGTCAGCCATTTTCGCGACGAATCCGGCGTCGCGCGCATCCTCGGCCGCGCGCCCGTTGGGGACACGACGGAACGCGACATGGGCAAGTCCACATTCGCCACGCACATGAGCGCCGGCGGCACGCGCCTGCATTCCACGTCCGCCTACAGCGGCAGCGGGTCACAGGACACTCTCGTCGTCCGTACCCAGGGGCTCATTCCCGAAACCGAGCAGCTGCGCATGCGGGGCTCCGTCACGGACATCACCTACGATGGCCCACGCCTGCGCATCTCGATCAAGCGCGGCGATTCCACGCGCACGTACGATCGCGTGTATCCCGAAGCACCCTTTGCGTTCAATCAGCTGGAGCAGATCGTTCGCTCGCTGCCCTTTCGCGCCGGCTTCCAGGCGGTGGTGCCGCTCTTCTCGGAGCAGGACGCGAAAGTCGAATACGATACCGTGCACGTCGTCGGGCGCGAGCTCGTGGCGGGCCGCCAGGGATGGCGCGTCCGGTTCGCGGACCCAGTCATCGTCAGCACGTACGTCATCGACGAGGCCACGCGCGAGCTCCTCGAGCAGGTGGTGATGCCGCGCCGAGGCGGACGCATGCGCTACGTGAAAGCGTCGTGACGCGACACGGGCCGGCACCGCGCCGGCCCGGCCACGCATACATCGGCGGGTGAGCGCAGCGCTCGCCCCGCCCGGTGTGCGCATCCATATCGCTGCGTTCATTCGCGCCCCATACACCACATCTCCTGCTCATGCGACGCCTTCTCCTTCTCACCGCGCTCGGCGGCAGCACGCTCGTTTCCGCCTGCATCACGGTCAAGCACAGCGCGGGGCAACCCGCGTCCAACGCGGCCGCCACGATCAAGATGCGCCTCGATTCCACGGCAATCGGGTGGAACCAGGGCAGCCTCGCCACGTACATGATGGTCTACGAGCCCGATGCCTCGCAGATGGGCTCCAAAGGCGTCGAGCACGGGCGTGACGTGATCGACCGGACCATGCGCGCGGGATTCTGGAAGACCGGCAAGCCCCTCCAGACGCTGCGCTACGAAGACGTCGAGGTGCGCCCACTCGGCGAGCACCACGCGCTGGTCACCGGCCGCTTCGTGCTTACCGGTGCGGGCCGCCCCGACCAGGGCGGGGTCTTCACGACCGTCTGGTCGAATACCTCGGGCGAGTGGAGAATGATCCACGACCACTCGAGCTGAGCGCGCGGGCACCCAACGCGCTTCCCCAACGCGCCTCGCTCGCGTGGGCAGGTGACGCGCGGCGGCTCGGCGGCCGTCGCGCGTGGTTCCGGCGGGCGGGCGGTTGGTGACGCAGAGCAGCAACTGGGAGCGCGGCAGGATACGAGGCAGTGCTCGGCATCGAGATTAGCGGCATCACTCTCACCATCTGCCGCGTCCATGTCCAGCCCACGTGCCATCTTCTTCCTGCCGGCGTTCGTCCTGTTCTCCTGCGTGCGGGCGACCTCCACTCCCTTGCCCGCCCCTGACGCCGGAGCGCCCGCTTCGCTCGCCCTCGTCTCCCTGGCTGCCTCTCGCACCCTGGCCGACTGCACGGTGCAGGTGCCCGCGGCGACGCCCTGCCGGATCACCGTTGCGCCGCCTGTGCGGGAGATCGACCGGCGGCTCGGCGCCGGCAGCGTGGCCGCGTGGGGCGCGGCGGATACGTTGAACGTCGCCTTCCGCGCGTCCACCGACTCGGTCTCCGACGTGGAGGCGGGTGGAGGTCTTCAGTTGCCGATGTCACGCATCGCGGGCACGAGCCTGTGGATCCTCTCGCTCCGTATTCCTGGTGCCGACAGTGGAGTCGTCCGGCTCGAGGTGTACGAAACGACCGGCCGCGCCATGCGCGTGGACACATCGGTGAGGGAATGGAGGGGCCCGCGCGCGCCCGAACGCCCGCGCCGAGCGGTCGCGCTGGCCGGCACCCAGCGAGTGGACTCGCTCTGGAGCGATGCACTGCACGCCTGGCGGCGAGTCACCGTCTACCTGCCCCCAGGCCACGGTCGCGAGCGCATACCGGTCGTGTACTTCACCGACGGTCAGAACGTGAAGGACTTCGCACGACTCGTCGATCCCCTCATCGTGTCCGGCGCCCTCCCTCCCGTCGCCCTCGTGGGCGTGTGGGTAACGTATGGGTCCCCGCGTGGTGGCCCCCCGACTGGGCCCAGCGATGACCTGCGCACCATCGAGTATCTTGGAGGAAGCACATCGCTGCCAGGAGCCGACTCCGCGTTTGTGGCCGCGCGATACCAGGGTGCGAAACTGTTCTTCACGGAAGAGGTACGCCGCTGGGCCGAAGACTCCCTGCATGTGAGCACGGATCGGCGGTGGCGCGCCGTACAGGGAAGCTCGAGCGGCGCGCTGTACGCGCTGCTGCTTGGACGGGAGAGGACGGATCTCTATGGTCTGGTCATCGCGAATTCCACCGGACCGCGCGACGCGTTCCTTGGCCCAGCGGCCGGATGGAGCACCGCACCGCCGCACTACCTCTCCGCGGGCGTCCTCGAGGCGGCGCCGGCGCGCGCGCTACGCGGCATCGGCGACTCGCTCTCCGCGCACGGCGTTCCCAACGTCGTGAACATCTATCCCAGCGGCCATGACTACACCGTGTGGACGGAAGAGCTGCCGCGCGCGCTGAGATGGTGGCTTCAGCAGCGCCGATGAGCCGGCCGTCGTGGACGCGAACCACTGGGTGGGGCCCGGCCGCCATCACGGGTGTCCTGCTGGTGCTCATCGGCGCGATCTCCGCGGTCGTCGACTCCTTCGCGCCCCATCGCCTCGTGGACGCCCGCGGCCAGCTGCTGCCCATGTCGCTCGGTGCCATCCTGTGGATCGAGGGCGGAACGTATTTCCGTTGGGTGCCCTTCGCGATCGTCGCCGTCGCCGTCGCCAGATGGAGTGCGCGCGCCCCGGCAATGCTGCAGCTCGGACTCCATCTCATCGTCGGCCCGGCGTGCATCGCCGCCTTCGCGCTGCTGGGTACCGCGGCCAACGGGACGTGGAACCGCGGGCTCCGGGTTGCGCTCACCATGGGGGGCTCCCAGGGTCTCATGTTGTATGCGGTGAGCACCGGCGCCTATCTCGGCATTGCGGCCATCCTGCGCTCGCACGAGACCGCACTCACCGCGCGCGTGCTCGAGACCCAGCTCGCCGACGCACGGCTCGACGCGCTCCGGGTACAGTTGCAACCGCATTTCCTCTTCAACAGCCTGCACGCGATCTCCTCTCTCATCGCCACCGCACCCGCCGATGCGCAGCGGATGATCACCCTGCTTGCCGAGCTGCTGCGGAGCACTCTCGATCAGTCGTCCGCCACGGAGGTGGCGCTGAGCGACGAGCTCGCGTGGATCGAGCGATACCTGTCGCTGCAGCGCCTCCGCTTCGGAGCGAAGCTGCAGGTCGCGATCTCCGCCGCACCGGCGGCACTGTCCGCTCGCGTTCCGCCGCTCGTGCTGCAGCCGCTCGTGGAGAATGCGCTCGTGCACGGCACTGACCCCGAGACCGGCGCCGCCTCCGTCGTGATCTCCGCCACCGTGCACGGGGCACGCCTCGTCCTCGTGGTCTCCGACAGCGGACCCGGACTCGCCGGCCGCACCGGCGGGGCACGCGTGCGCGCCGGCTCGGGGGTTGGGCTGCGCAACACGCGCGAACGGCTGCAGGCCGCCTATGGCGACGAGCATTCCATGGAGTTGGCCCAATCCGTCGCGCGCGGTACGACGGTGACGCTCGACTTGCCCTTGCATCGCGATGCCCAGCCCTGATCATCCGTCACACCGCGAGCCGGTTCGTGTCCTCATCGTCGAGGACGAGCCGCCGGCGCGCGACCGCCTGCGCCGGCTCATCGGTGGGGTCAACGGCCTCATCATCGTCGGGCTCGCCGAGACCGGCCGCGAGGCCGTTCAGGCAATCGAAAGCGAGCATCCCGACCTCGTTCTGCTCGACGTGCAGATGCCCGGCCTCGACGCGTTCGGCGTCATCGCCGGCGTGGGAGTGGATCGCATGCCGCTCACGATCTTCGTCACGGCGTTCGACGACTACGCGGTGCGCGCGTTCGAGGCGCAGGCCCTCGACTACGTGCTCAAGCCATTCGACGACGAGCGCGTCCTCCGCGCGATCGAGCGCGCGCGCGAGCGGCTGGCGGTGGAGACCATGCGCGAGCTGGGCGAACGGTTCCGCGCCCTCCTGCATCTGCACGGTGCCGCGGCAGTGCCGTCCGTCCCTGCCGGTTCGGCGACGCCACGCTACCTCGATCGCATCGCCGTGCGTGCAGGCGACCGCACGGTGCTGGTGCCGGTCGCGAGCATCGACTGGATCGAGGGGGCGCGCAAGCAGGTGAGGCTGCATGCCGGCCGCGACGCCTTTCTCGCGCGCATCCCCATGCACGAGCTGGAAGTGAGGCTCGACCCCCGCTGGTTCGTCCGCATCCACAAGTCCACTATCGTGCGCGTCGATCGCATCCGCGAGCTGCTCGACCATCTGCACGGCGACTACCTCGTCGTGCTCCACGACGGCGCGCGGCTCCGCATGAGCCGCTCGCGCCGCACGGACCTCGAAGCCCGCCTCGGCCAATCGCTCTGACGTCCGAGGATGCTGCTCCTCCGCGCGCGCCCATGCGTGCTGGACTCAGCCATTGCTCAGGCCAAGAAGCGCGCACAGCTCGAGCACACAGGGGACCTGCCCCGCGTTCAGCTTTGTCGCAGCGGTGCCAACGTCGAACCATTCCGCGCGGTCGACCTCCGGGAATTGCGCCCGGCGCTCGGATCTCGGTGGCCATTCCATTTCGAATGTGTTGCTGCGCACCATGGAGACATCGCACTCGCCTTCCACGGCAAAGAGGGTCACCACCTTGCCGCCTGCCTGCCGGACGGGCGTCAGGGGTATGAACGGGCCGTCAACCGGCGTGCCGATCTCCTCCTCGAATTCGCGACGTGCCGCGGCGAGTGGATCCTCACCAGCCGCGTATTCACCCTTGGGGAAGGACCAGGCGCCGAGGTCCTTGCGTGCGTAGAGGGGTCCACCGGGATGGACGAGAAGCACTTCGACGCCCGCTCCCGCGCGGCGATAGAGTACGATTCCGGCGCTTGTCTTTGGCATGGAGAACAGCCATCCCTGAACGCAGGATTCATACTCGCCAATACCTCGCCAATACGCCGCCATCGCGCGACTCGAGGTGCAATTCGCCTGACGCAGGCGGCACGTAGTGCTTGCGCCATTCGAATGCAGACGTCTGCAGACGTCTCAGGTTCGTTGCTATTTCGTTCGCACCCAACTGAAGCGGAATGGCGCACTGGTAGCGGTCGTCGACGTAATTTTCGCGAAGGACGCGGACGGCACACCAAAGCGGAAATAGGCCGCCGCGCCGCCCGGTTTGTAGGTGAGCGGGACGCCCACTCCATTGCTCAACGCGCGTGTTCCCAATGAGTACGACCCGAAAAGCAGCGTGTACAACGCACGGTAGTTCCAGCTCGGTGTCGTGTACCGCGCCGCGACCGGCAAACTCGCATCGTCGGCATAGAGTGCGATCTCGTAATCCCGTATCCAGTCATACGGATCAGCCCCGCCGATGGCATTCTGAAGGTTCGAAAGGCCCTGAAGGTTGCTGTTCACCAGCGCGGAAAAGAAGCCGGCATCGCCGGAGTTCACCCGGTCCGTGGCGTAGCGAAGAAACGTCCCGCCAAACCCTTGCCGTGCCAGGAACGACTGCGGCGAGCTCACCAGTCCCACCGTATCCGGCCGCTGCAACCAGGGGCGGAACTTGCTGATCTGCTGGCTCTCGTAGGTATTATAGGCCGAGACGCGCTTGCTATTCAGTTGGACTCCGGATACCGCGTTCGTCCCGGGACCAACGTTGCTCCGGGGGACCATGCCGGATGTCCGGTAGAACATCAATTCTTCCGTGGCCGACGACATCGCTTCGTCGAGCCAGCCGTCCTCGAACGCGGATGCGCCGGTGACCCAGGTGCGCCGCAATGCGTTGACCTGATGTTGCAGCTCGTGGCCGATGTTCGTTATCGTGGATCCCCGCACGAAGCTCACTGTGCGCACGTTCGAATTGACGGCTCCTGTGGGATCTGGCACGAGCAGGTACAGTATTTCGATGCCCGTGGTCGGCCCTCCACTGCTGTTCGAGCAACCGTCCGAGCCAAACACGTCCTTGCTGTAGAACGAGCCAAGATTCACGGTCGAGCTCGCGGGAGGCGATGTTTCGTTCATCGCCCGTGTATAGAAGAGAATGACCCGACCATTGCCGTCCAGGTCCGTCGACGCACCAAAATTGTTCACGACGGCAGGATAGGGGATGGTGTCGAACTCCAGGGCGATCGAGTCGTACTGCGCCGTGGTGAATCCCCCGGCGGGATTCGCCGTGTCAGCTACCACCATCGCGTGAACCGAGAGACTCGCAATCCTGCCTGTCCGGATTGACGGAGTGCCCGAGCAGGCGCTGTTCGTATTGTATTGCACCAGGTCGCCGACGGCCGGGCTCGGGGGCGCTGTGCTGGCGAGCACGAGTCCATCGCCCCCGCTCTCAGCCCGCCCCGCCGAGGCGCCATCGGCGGGTTGCGTGGGATACCATCTCAGCCGCTGTGGTGCGCCGTCCGCGGCGATGACACCCTCCGCATCGGGCGGGAACTCGTCCTCCGGGACCTCGGCGCCGCGAGGCGCCGCGCGGCCCCCCCGCATGTGCAGCCGAAGCAAGGCATCATGGGGAATTCCGCTGGACTCCGGATCGCCGATATGGGGATGCACGTTCATCAGCTCCCCGAAGGACGCCATCGAAGCACCGGCTCCATCGCTCAATGATGCGACACGCACTCCGCCCGTGGGAATCTGGTCTGGAGAAGGTGGACCCGTTGCCGCCTGGATGCCGGTACCGGTGACCGTGAGCGAGATGCTCGTGGACGCTGTATTCATCGGAAGCATGGTGTATTCCCGCGCGCTTCCGCCGCCGCCAAGACAGACGCTCAGGCCGTCCGTTGCTCCGGAGGTGCTGTATACCTCGCCGACGGCCAGGTTCGGACAGACCTGGACGGTCACGGATCCCGTCGTCGACTCGGCGCTGGTCACATTGATGGTCGCGACTCCCGGAGCGACCGCGGTGATCTGGCCGGTTGCCGGATCCACCGTCGCCACGGCAGGCGCCGAACTGACGAAGTTCATCGTCGAGCCGGGCACCACATTCCCCACCGCAGTGCGCGACGTGGCCGTCACCGTCTGCGTCGACGTCTGGTTGAGGTAGGGCGAAGGCGCCGTCGCATCCACGTAGCCATTCGGATAGCGCACCTTTGCATTGATGTAGACCCAGAACTCGAAGAAGTCCACGCCAGGATCGAGGTTGAACTGCCAGGTCTTTGCCGACGAGGTTTCGTTCGGTGACAGCAGGCCGTCCGCCCCCAGTGCCGCTCCCGCATAGGCGAAGTAGCCCTGGTTGGTTCCGGTGAACGTGCCTTGTCCGTCGGCATTCGCCACCGAGACTGAGCCGCTGCCGACGGTGACCACCGGGGGATCGCTGAAGAAGACCTCGACGCCAGCAGGGTCCCCCGTGGTGCCGTCGACGGTGCCCAGCGCTTGCGGGATGAGGTTCTGGACAGTGACGTCGACCGAGAAGATGCTGGTACCGCTATTGTAGGCGACGTTCGATGAGGTGAGCTGGATGTAGGTGCCTTGGCCGCCGACGATCAGATCCGCGTGCACGTCGGAGGACGGACGAGCGCAACTCACGATCTTGCTGGTGACGCGGCCGGTGCATCGTAGCCGTTCGAGGCTCGTCGCCGGCGCGCCTGACTTGGGGGCGAGCACTGCGCCCTGTGCCGGTGCTGCCGGTTGGTGCTCGCTGCACGACAAGAGAACAATCGCAGCACTGATGATCGGGACCCTGGATCGCATGAGCATTCTCGTAGTAATCGGTGCGGAATCGGGCGGTTTCTGTGTATTGTATCCTCGTATAGTATCGTCCGGAGAGCAACATCAGGCAATCAGTGGACGGCCAGAGGCCTGCAACACCACTCAGATCGGGGCGACTCAGGTAGGGGACGTGCCCGTAGGGATACGGCTCGCTGGCGCACCAGTGTGACCCCCGAGCTGGTTCGGATCTGGTAGTCGCCATTGGGGAGCGGGCGCAGCTCCTGAATCTCATCCAGTACTTCTACTGCCCTCACAAACAAGTGGACGCTAGGATGTGGCGCACATTCACGTGAATCCCACAAACTTTGAGGACGCTCTGCAGTGGGCTGGTCCATGCAAACGGCCATGACGGCGCAGCTGGTCACCGACGCGCTGCTGATGGACGTCTGGCGGCGTGGTCTCACGGGATCGGTACTGCACCACTCCGACCAGAGGAGTCAGCCGGACTCAACTGATCGTCGCAACACCCGTTGTTAGATGTGATTGGAGGAACTGATCGAATGCCTCGCTGGGGCTGCGCCACCCAAGCGTCTTTCGTGGTCTCGTGTTCGGCGTGAAGGCGACGGCGTTGAGATCGTTGAGGCTGACGGTACTCAGATCTGTTCCGCTCGGGAAGTACTGACGCAACAGACCATGGTGTTCTCGTTCGTGCCGCGTTGCCACGGACTGTGTGGGTCACAGAAGTAGATTTGGAGTCCGGAGTCGAGGTGAAGACGCGCATGCTGCGCCATTTCCGCGCCTTGGTCCCACGTGAGCGACTGACGCAACTGCTGGGGCAGCGTCGCGATGGCGCGGGTGATGGCGTTCCGCACGGCTTCGGCGCCATGACCGGCGAGCGCCGGGCCATTCTTTCCCCGGCGCTCCGTTCCGTGCCTTGGCATCGGGGGCAGATGCAGCAGCATCGTGAATCGCGTCGTGCGCTCGACGAGGGTGCCGATCGCGGAACGGTGTAGACCGAGAATCAGGTCGCCTTCCCAATGGCCCGGGACCGCGCGGTCCTCCACGTGCGCCGGCCATTCGCTGATCAGCACCTCCGGCGTCACAAACCCGTTGCTGCGACCGTGCGTGCGCGCTCGTGGGACGCGCAGGGCCCGCCCTGTCCGCCAACACGCGGTCAGTTCACGGCGTAGCGCGCCCCGCCCTGGGACGTACAACGCCTGGTAGATCGCTTCGTGACTAATGCGCATAGTCGGATCGTCGGGAACGTCCAGTGGAAGGCGCGCCGCAAGCTGCTTGGGACTCCACGCTAACGCCCACCGCCGATGCTGGCGCGGGCCGTGGCGTCGCGACTTCCACTGTTTCACCGAGGGACCTGTAATCCGCTGACCGCTCGCCGCGACGAAGGTACCCGCGAGACGCTCCGCGACATAGGTACGCAGCGCGTCGTGCATTGCGAGGTGTGCCGTCTTCGACCGACGCGAGGCGCGATCGGCATGCCACTGCGCCGTTGCCGCCCGATATTCGAATCCGCCCCCACGGGTGGCGGCATTGCGCCGTATCCCGCGCGAAATCGTCGATGGGTCACGCCCCATGCGTCTCGCGATTTCTCGCACACCGTGGTCCTGACTCAGCAAGATGGCCAAGTCCTCACGCTCTGCCCGCGAGAGATTTCGGGCCGAAGCGCGCCGGGGCGGAAGCCGCCAACTGCGATGGAGGCATCCCGCCACACTCCCGGACCACCGTATACCAACCGGCGGGGAATGCCCGCCGTGCGCACGGCCTCCTCGCTGGATTGCCCCGCTGCGATGGCGATCAGAATGGCCGGCGCTCCGCGCGGTGGACCACTGGCGGCCGACCCGGGGATCGTAACACAGGTCGCTGCTTTCGGTCAGAGCGCCGCTTTCCTCGTCTTGTCATCGCTACCTCGCTGGTGGAGGTGTTGCGACGTTCGGTTGAATCCACCCAGTATACGAGTGAGCGGTTTCAGCGCTTGCTGAGCGATCTGCGGGTCACCTGCAGCATGAGCCACTCGGGGAATGTCTGGGGCAACGCCGTGATGGAAAAGCTTTTTCTCCACGCTGAAGATCGAACGGTGTCATCGCACCGTGTACCCTCGCGCAATGCCGCGCGGGCTGATGTGCTTGACTACATCGAACGCTTTTACAACCCCATCCGACGACACCCCTCACTTGGGAACAAGAGTCCCATCCTATTTTGAACGGATGAAGAGAGCTGCTTAACTCGCCGTCCACAGATCCCGGCGCAAACTCATACGCCGTTTCCGCTGGTCTGTACACATAGCAGTTTCAAAGTCGTACGTTGCTATCGCCAACTAATACCCTCTTCGAGGCTATTTACCATGAGAACACAGCCGATGCGAACAGATCCATGGCCGGCGGCCGCACAACTAATCGCGTTCGCTGGAGCTCTCATTTTCGCGTTCTCGCTCGTAACGCCAATTGCGATCATGGCCTATAGACGCCAATACGCAGGAATTACGGCGCACCCGTTCACCGCACTCTACCTAACAGCAATGACCTTGTTCTTCATTCGAGCGGCTACGTGGCTTGAGGATAACCGGTGGAGAGGTGCCGCACTCTCATCAGTTCTTCTACTCATAACCATCAGCGTAAGTGTCTTTGGTCGCGCTCCGTTACACCTTTCCTTCTTGGACTGTGCATTCCTCGCTGCAATAGCTATTTCCGTGCGCGCAACATTCCTATTGCGCATGCGTGAACGGACTTAATGGCACTTATTCCACAGACAGCTGAACAAGCTGGGGTACTGCGCAGTGGTTCTGCCTAGCTGGACTAAATATCCAGTTCACAGCTGACGCGCGTGCTCGCGCAACCGCTGAGGTATCGTTCACCTTTAGAACCTTAAACGTATGCGCCTCGACAACGCCGAAAGAATTGACAAGGAATTGCACAAGATTTCGTTGCGTGCCCAGAGCGAGTTGTGGTGAGTTGAGATGACTTGAATCCCGCAAGGCCACGAAGCGCGCTGGCACATCCGCCTGGAACGCGAAGATTGGTTGAAGTGAACAGACAATGTGATCCTGCGCACTTGCCGACACGGAGCTACCTATCATAAAAACTCCAAGCAACAGGCTCTTTCGCAACATTCGTGGCTCCGTATTCAGTGTGTATTTACCTTAACGCACTTGATGACGCGAAACTCGAGAGTACCATTGAGCGTTCGCCATCCTTCTTTTCGGTTGCGGCGTCACGGATAGCTGCTACAGGACTCTTCGTAGAATGGGTCTCCAACCAGCTGCCACAATCCATCATCCCATACTTCCACGATCTGATACCACTGACCCGTGCAGACAACCCCACCTCCTCCCGAGTACGGTCCCGTAGGCATTCCGGGTCCACCAACCGGTTCTGTCATGTACTGGTGCCAGCATCCGAAAAGGCTGTATTGCGCCGCGAGATAATCCAGTTCCACGCGTACTTGTGTTACAGCAGCCCACGCGAGCTGTATGGCAGAGATGTACTCTTCAATATCTCTATTGAAATCGGAGATTTCACCGAGCCAGCTCTGATACAGAGAAGAATACTGCTGATCTCCCGTATATATCGCGAGCTCAATCGCTGTGCAGTAGTCTGGACCGACATCACCCGCCAGTAAATCAACTGGTCCAGTCGAAAGCATTGACGCAGTAGAGCGAGGTGATGTCGGCGATAGAGCATCGAGACGCCCTTCGGCAACCAATGTTCCAGCCACCTTGGGCTCCTTCGGCGCTGCAACCTTCGTTAATCTCGCCCGTCTTCCTTGACTTGCCAGGAGGCGCGCGCGGTCTGCACATGGCGCGTTCTTACTATTCCACGCCGTCAGGAAGGCGTCCGTCTTTTCTACTCCGTCGAAAATCTCAACCAACTGTGCCACGGTCTTTACTGGCAACCGACGCGATCTACCGATATCGTTGGAAAGAATGCCTGTCGCCTCATCGATTGTCAGGGTGCGACCATTCTTTGTGTTGTGCCAGGTGTGCTTGGACGCATGCGTCGCATTGGCCTGCTGCGTGTTCGGGCCGACCGAGAATGTTGCCTCCCCATCTGTACTGGGCCCGGCGAGATCACTTGCACAGCCCATGAGTGATAGAAGTGCAACATATTTGGCCACTTTCATGCTATGGCTGACAAAGTCGCCAGTCTTCTGCATTTGCACTTGGCCTCGCTGTGAAAAGATCCCTCGCATTACCTTCATCGGCTAATGCGCCGCCAAGCGAGTGGTTGAGCGGCGCAACATGTCGACTTTTGCGCGCAAATACAAGTCTGATTTGCGTACTATTAGAATTTTCTAAGAATTGCTTACTCACCCCACAACCATAACGAAATACTGCAGCTGTCAGCACCGGTTTCCATTGCGCACTCGCCATGCTGCTTCCCGGGCAGCGCCGTTGCACACCTGCGCAGCGTGGTCGCAAGGCGGCAACCTCCAGCGATAGATGGAGATAGCTCCTTTCGCTCCGCGCGGCCCTGGAAGTCGCCTTCCGATGAGAGTGTGCAATTTCACGCCGGTGTTTCTGTGCAATCGGCACCGGTGCTAACAGCAGCGTTGCGTTAACATCGACGGTTTGTGCGCAGACCATGCGTACGCCCGCTACGCCACTGCTCGATCCACTACGCAGAACTTCGCCGTCTTGCACGCCTTACCGAGACGGATACGCGGGTCTAAAAATCGCTCTAAAGCGGCTCTCATCGGCACTGGTAACCCCTCCAGCGTCCGGGCAATGGCACGGGATGACGCCGCCGTAATCCCCCGTAAACAGTTCGCACGGATGTCTCCAGGTGAACGGCGTCGGCGCACGGCTTCAACATTGGAGAGCAGGGCGATGTTGCTCGCTACACCGTGCGTTCGCTACGAGTGCGACTGAAAGGGACGTGCACGATGATGCCGAAGCAACCGTTATTCCAATGCTGGCGTGAGGGGCGACGCGCGCCTCATGTTTGTCCGTCCATTGTCCGGGCGGCGAGTAAAATGGGTCATGTCAGGCTTGGCACAATCCCCAAGTCCCAGCCGTGGCGTGCCGTCGTATCTGCCGTCGTGCAGGGCGGTGGTGCTGGCGGGGGCGCATATGGTGAGGACAGCAGTAGCTCGGCTCAAGAGACGCCCGCCTCTCACGCCGTAATGGAGGTAGCTGCGCGCACTCAAGATGCGGCTCACGCCGGTCTTGAGAGACCCGTCAATGATTCTAGTCTGCAACAGACGTTTCACTTGCTTACCCAGGTGGCCCTCGCCTCGCGCTCGCCTGATTGGCGGGAGCGACTCGCGCGGCTCGGCATTGCGATTCGGGAAAACGGCACGGTATTCGATCTCACGAGCGGCCTGCAAGCGGCTCTAGATGAGCGGTTTCTTCGCTCTGGTGCCGTCACGGATATCAGCGAGATGGCGCAACGCTCTGCGGGCGAGGCGCTATGTCGACTCACCGCCGACCGGTGATTGCACCGCTCACGAACTGCGACGCTGGCAACCGTCCTGTTTTCCACGCGCCGGAGGGCCGCCGGTCCGAGGTCGAGATTTTGTAATGGTGCCGATCCGGACGCCGACGATGATGTTCATCGGCGGCATTTCATGACCGGCGTGGAGGCGATGGTCGAGAAGGGCTGAGCATTCAGGTCATTCTCGATCATGACGCGAGCCACAAGACACTCGAAGTCGAGCGTTGGCTCAAGCGTCATCCCTGAGTGCATTTCCATTTCACGCCGACCTCCACGTCATGGCTCACCTTGGCGGAACGGGTTTCAGCGAATAACGACTCGGCAGCTGTTTTGGTGGGCCGGTCCGCCCGTCCGC
>JAQBPY010000217.1 GCA_028287285.1 Gemmatimonadota bacterium | reverse complement strand
CCCGTGCCGGGCAATCTCGCGGCTGATGGTCGTCGGCGCGCGGCCCAACATCCGCGCGATGGCGCGATACGAGTGATCGGCCGCCAGCCCCCGTTCGATGATCTCCCGCTCGGCCAGGCTTAAGGCGCCAGGGCGCCGGGTCGACGGCCGCGGGCGAATGCCGCCGGCCGCGGTGATCACGCGGGACACGCCGGGCGAGGAGATCGCCAGCGCCTGGGCGATGGTCTCGAATGTGTCGCCCGCCTGCCAGCGCGCCCACAGCTCCCGCCGCTGGGCGCGCGTAAACCGTTTGCGCTGCATTGGACTCCTCCGGTGAGAATACCATACACACGTGTTGCGCTCACCGGTTGATTCCACCGTGTTGGGAAATGCTGTGGTGTGATCGTGGCCGGCTACGATTGAGGAACGGTATTTCCCGACACGCGCGGAGCGCGTGCGGGATGACAGTTGATAGGCCACAATGCCAATGTCACTCCGCGCGACTGCTTGCCAAACGCGACCGTACCCCGTACCGTATGAATCCCGAAGCGCACCCCAACTCCCGCCAGACATGACCACAAACGCCTTTCCCACCGACCTGACGCCCGCCCAGCTTCTCTACCCGGACATGGAAGCCGAGTTTGCCTCCACGCGACGCATGCTGGAGCGCGTGCCGGAAGGCAGTGACGACTTCAAGCCGCACGCGAAGTCCATGAGCCTCAAGGCGCTGGCCACGCACATCGCCGAACTCCCCACCTTCGGGAAGCTCATCGTGAACACGGCGGAATTCGATTTCGGCACGGGCAAGTGGGAGACGCCAACAATCGGCAGCAACGCCGAGCGGCTCGCCTTCTTCGAAAAGAACGCCGCAGAGATGAAGTCAGCGGTTGAAGGTGCCGATTGGGCGGCACTCGCCGTGGAATGGACGCTGCGGGCGGGCGAACAGATCTACGTGAAGGACAAAAAGTCCTCACTCCTGCGCACCATGACCTTCAGCCACATCGCACATCATCGTGCGCAGCTGGGCGTTTATCTGCGCGAGCTCGATCTGGCGATTCCCGGAATGTACGGCCCATCTGCAGACGAGATGTAAACGAAAAAGGGCAGGTCCTTCACATCGCTCAGACTGAGCAACGCGAAGGACCTGCTCTTTCTTGCAGCTCTCAAATCGCGTCGGACAGTGAGCTGAACGTAAACTCCTTGACCTTGATCGCCGGCATGTACGTCGCGCCGCCGGCACCAAGCGCCTCGGACGTGTTGACGCGAATCGTGGGGCCGAGCATCTCCAGGTTGTTCAGGAAGAAGATCGGCGATTCGTTGAAGCGGAAGTTCTTGATCGGATGCGTGACCTTGCCGTTTTCAATCAGGAACGTGCCGTCACGCGTAAGGCCCGTATTCAGGATCGTGCGCGGGTCCACGCCACGGATGTACCAGAAACGCGTGACAAGGATACCGCGTTCGGTGCTCTTGATCATGTCGGCCATCGTGGAATCGCCGCCGAGCATGCGGAGTGTATTTCCACCACCACCGCCGCCGCCGCCGCCGCCGCCGCCACCTCCACCGCCGCCACGACCGCCGCCCCCACCGCTGCGAGTGGGCTTCACGCCCTGCTTCTGTGCCCAGAAGCGATCGTAGTTGAGGTTGCGCACGACACCATTCTCGATCCAGACGATCTTCTCGAGCGGCTGCCCATCGCTGTCGTAGCCGCCATTCGTGGTGGCGCCGTCATCGGGGTCCGTCAGCAACGTGACCCGCTCGTCCACCACCTTCATGCCGAGTTTGTTGCCGCCGCCTGCCTTGGAAAAGAAGGAGCGCCCTTCGTCCGCGCTGCGTGCCTGCATCGAGCCCGTGATGAGCTGGATGAGATTGCCCGCGGCGGTCGGTTCGAGGATGGTGACGTACCGGCCCGGCTCAATGGCGACCGGATTGCGTGACTTCTGCGCCTTATCCACCGCCGTCGCAGCGACGCGTGCCGCGTCGATGTCGGCAAAGGTGTCGCCATCGCTGCATGCCCAGCCACTGCCCGTTCCGTCCTGGGTGCGAACGGTTGCCGTCATCGTGACCACGGCGCTCGAGTCGTATGCAAACAGGCCCTTGGAGTTGGCGAGCGCACTTGCACCGGCGCGACATTCAATGAAGCCCGTCGCAATGAGGCCGGCCGCACGCGCCGCCTCCGTCACCTTCTTCGACGCCAACGCCCGTTCACTTGGCGTCGGCAACGAGATGATGCGTGACTTTGGCGACGGATATGACTGTGCGCCGAGCTCCGGCATCCGCTCCGGATTGGGTGGAACGAGCTTCGCGATTTCCGTCGCCTGCTTCGCCGCCGTGGCGAGCGACGCTTCGTCGAGACGGTTCGTGCTGATGCTCGCCGAGCGGCCGCCCACGAGTGCCGTGATCGTGACAGTCGTGTCGCGATTCTCGCCGCTCGTGGTGACCTGATTGAGCGCAAAGCGGGTATCGGCGCGCGCGGAGCTGTTGATGGTGACGCGCGTCTCGTCGGCGGGTGAATTCTTCAGCGCGCGCTTCGCCAGCTCCTCGGCATCGGCGCGAGAAAGAATCTCGACCGGCGCATAGAGGGATTTCGGGGCAAATGTGCTCACGATCTCCGTCCCGTGTTGATGATGTTGGTCTGCGTGAAGAGGGCTGGCGGGCAGCCATGACTGACGGAGTTGCTCTGGCCGGGCTGGCCCTTGGCGTCGCCGAATGCGCCGCCGAGCTGGTAGCTCTTTGGTCCGCCGATCGCGCGCATGGAGCCCCAGAAGAGTGGGGTCTTGAACTGGTAGGCGACGTCCTTGAGCATGCCGACGATCTTGCCGCCCTTCACTTCATAGAACACCTGGCCGGCGAACTGGCCGTTGTAGCGCTGCTGGTCGATGGAGAACGAGCCGTCGCCGATGATGGCGATGCCCTTGTCCATCTGGGAGATCATGTCTTCCCAGGTGTGCGTGTTGTTGCCGGGCTGAATGGACACGTTGGGCATGCGCTGGAACTGCACGTCGGCCCAGCTCTGCGCATATGAGCAGCCATAGCTCTTGACCGGCTTGCCGACGCGCTTGTAGTAGTCGGACAACATCGAGGCCTGCTCACGCGTCGTCTGATAGTCGACGAACACGCCATTCTTGATGATGTCGAACGTCGATGGCTTTACCGCCTCGTCGTCCCAGCCGATGGCGCCGAGTGAGCCGTGCTGGTCGCGATCGCCCACGACGTTCATGATCTTGCTGCCGAACTGCAGCTTGCCGAGCACCTTGTCCGGCGGCGCGACGAACGACGTGCCGGCGTAGTTGGCCTCGAAGCCAAGGGCGCGATCGAGCTCCGTGGGGTGCGCAATGGTCTCGTGCACGGTGAGCCACAGGTTGGACGGATGCAGCAGGAGGTCGTAGCGGCCTGGCTCCACCGGCTTTGCCGAGAGCTTCTCGACCGCCTCATTCGCCCAGCGCGGCGCGTTCTCGGCGAGCTTTGCATCGAGCACGTGTTCGTACCCCAGACCCATCGGGGCGACGTCGTTGCTCTGGCGCGTCTGGAAATCGCTGCGGTCGTCGGAGATCGCCGTGATCGACATGGACGGTTGCGTGCGGTAGATCGTCTGCACGATATAGGAGCCGTCGCTCGTCATGAGCGTCTTTTCTTCCTTGAGGAAGAACAGGCTCGAGGTGACGTTGCGGATGTTCTTCACCTTGGCCGCGGCTTCATTGGCCGCGAGCAGCAGCGCGACTTTTTCCGGAATGGAGACGGTGAAGGGGTCCGTCTTGATGGGGCTGGACCATTCGCCGATCTGCTTGCCCGGGGTTGGTGCGAGGATGACGGGCTTCAACTGGCTCGCACGATTGGCTTTCGCCTGCTCGAGCGCGAGACGCGTGACGCCGGCGATGGAATCCTTCGTGAGGTTACTCGTGCCGGCAAAGCCCCACGCACCGT
Organism: Gemmatimonadota bacterium; assembly: GCA_028287285.1. Lineage (GTDB taxonomy): Bacteria > Gemmatimonadota > Gemmatimonadetes > Gemmatimonadales > Gemmatimonadaceae > AG11. The sequence continues at coordinate 11,618 of JAQBPY010000217.1, read as the reverse complement.
CGACCAGCGTGCGGACGCCGAGTCCAAAGGTGTCGGTGTCACTCACGCCGGTGACGATCTTGTCGCGGGTGCCGACATTCTGCTGGCGCCGCGCGGAGACGCGGACGTCGGCATAGGAGGCGCCGCCGGATTTTGCGGTGTCGAGCGCCACCTGCATGAGGGCCTTGATGGCCGGATCGCCGGCAGAGGGGATGGACGATGCAAAGGCATCGCCAGCCCTGAGAATCCTCGAGCTGACGGCCGCAGTGGCGGCAGCGGCAGCGGAGGTTTTCAGAAAAGTGCGTCGCGACTGAGTCACTGGCGGTTTCTGAGGAGGAAGGATGGGGTGGGACCTGCCACCAATATACGGCTCAGAGGGGGCGGGTGTTCGTCGACGTCCCAACCAACCTCTCTTCCTTGCAATTCTTCCATGGTATAGTAGAATTACACGGATGATCACACGCCAACTGCTTGGCGCGCTGGACACGGCCCTCAGCGACTTTCCCGTGGTTGGCCTGCTCGGCCCGCGCCAGGTCGGCAAAACCACCCTGGCGCATGCCGTTGCCGCCAGGCGTGGAGAGGAGCACGTGCGATATCTCGATCTCGAGTCGCCGGCTGATCGAGCGCGACTCAGCGACGCGGAAGCATATCTCGAAGCGCAGCAGGGCCATCTCGTCATTCTGGACGAAATTCATCGTGTTCCCGAGCTGTTTGCGGTACTGCGTGGCCTGGTGGACCGTCGGCGCCGTCGTGGATCACGCAGCGGACAATTCCTCGTGCTCGGCTCCGCCTCACTTGACCTTCTCCAACAATCCAGCGAATCCCTCGCTGGACGAATTACCTATCTCGAGCTCACGCCGGTTGTCGCGAGTGAGGTGGCCGCTGATGCAAGGTCGATCGCTCGTCTCTGGAATCGCGGAGGGTTTCCGGACAGTCTGCTCGCACGCAGCGACGATGCAAGCCTGGCGTGGCGCCGTTCGTTCATCCGGACATACCTCGAGCGAGACATTCCGCAATTCGGGCCAAGAATTCCCGCCGAAACCCTGCGCCGGTTCTGGACGATGCTTGCGCATTCACAGGGCCAGCAAATGAACTCGGCAAGAATTGCGTCCAGCCTTGGCGTCAGTGGACAGACAGTCACGCGGTACCTCGACTTGCTGACCGATCTGCTTCTGGTGCGCCGTCTTTCTCCCTGGTCCGGAAATATCGGAAAGAGACTCGTGCGCGCGCCCAAGGTGTATGTTCGCGACAGCGGCCTCGTGCACGCATTGCTCGACCTTGCGAGCGTGGACGACGTGCTTGGCCATCCAGTGGCCGGCCCGTCATGGGAGGGCATGGTGATTGAAAGCCTGATCGCCGTGGCAGGTGCGCTGACGTCGCACTTCTACCGAACGTCGGGTGGCGCAGAAATCGACCTTGTTCTCGAAGGTGCGCGCGGCAAGCGATACGCGGTCGAGATCAAGCGTTCCACGGCGCCAACACCGAGCAAAGGCTTCTGGAACGGATGCGCAGACATCCAGGTCACCGAGGCCATCGTGGCGTATCCGGGTGATGAGGTCATTCCACTTGGATCCAACGTCCAGGCGCTTGGCATTCACGACGCGATACGCTGGGTGCGCGAACGGGCCTAGCGCCCCGCAGACGACAGGGTCTCCACCGGCCGCGCCGGGTCACTCGACCACTCACTCCACGAGCCGGCATAGAGCCGAGCTCCCGGAAGACCCGCATGCTCGAGCGCGAGGAGGTTGTGGCACGCCGTCACGCCCGATCCGCAATAGCAGACCACGTGCTCCGCACTTCCGATTACCGCATCGAGAGCCTCGTGGAGTTGACCAGGCGACTTGTAGGTACCGTCGGCGGCCAGGTTCTGCTTGAAGAAGTGATTGGCCGCGCCGGGAATGTGGCCCGCCACGCGATCGAGTGGCTCCACGTCACCCCGAAAGCGCTCAGGCGCACGGGCGTCGATCAACCGCCATTCGTCGTGCCCCAATACGCTACTCACGTCATTTGCCGACATGAGCATCTCCGCGCGTGGCGCACCCGTGAATTGTCCGCGCTCTCGCCGCTCCATGCCGGCCGACGTCGGCCTCCCCTCTGCCATCCACTTCGCGAAGCCGCCGTCGAGCACCGCGACGGCGTCATGCCCCATCCAGCGGAGGAGCCACCACAAGCGGCTGGCGTACATGCCGTTGTCCTGGTCATACGCCACGACCTGCGAGCCATTGGAGATGCCGAGCCGAGCGAAGGTGTCGCGAAGGACGGAGGGATCGGGAAGCGGATGTCGGCCGTTCGTGCCCGATCTGCTCGACGAGAGGTCCGTGTCGAGGTGCGCGTACGCTGCGCCGGGAATGTGGCCCGACGAATACTCGCGGCGTCCCCATTCCACGTCGTCGAGGGCGAAACGGCAGTCCACGATGACGAATGTGCCGGCGTTGGCCGCGAGGTCATCCGTCGAGATGAGCGTCGTGTATGGCATGTACGCTACCTAAAGTGGCGGGTCAGGTGCTGCCCGTGTAACGTATCGCGAGTCGCTCAAACACGAGGTGCACGCTGGATCACATGGTGGAGCATTTGGGGACGTTCGCGGGACACGTCATTCCCGGAACGATGTTTCTCCTGTGGGGCCTCTGGTGGTTCCGGGGCGCCGCGCCCGCAACCGGGCCGTGCAACACGGCCTGGGAACCGTGGGTCATCATCCCCGCGACCATTGCCGCGGCACTCGGGGAGTTGTGGTGGGCATCGTGGCGCATGACGGACACGAGCGTCATCAACTACCAGCACGCCACCATGTATCTATCGTTCGCCGTGCCCGCGATCATGTATCTGCTGGCACGGCGGAGCCAGGTCTCGGAGCGGCTTCCGTCACTCACGCTCGGACTCGGATTCGCAGTGGCGGGCGTGCTGTTCATCGCGCACGGCAGCCACATGGCCGTCAGTGGCGCAATCCATCAGCTGCTCGCGATTCAGCTTTTCGTGTGTGCGCTCATCAGTGCGGCCGAAGGCGTCAGGCCATCACGGGCACTCGCCGTGGCGCGATGCTGGGCCACGATCGCCACCGGCACGTGGTTTCTGATTGCCGGCTGGATCCTCTACAGGACCTCCTACGACATGAATGACATGGCCGTCGTCATGCGCGTGCATCTGTTCTTCATCTGGAACATGATGGCCAGCGGTGCTGTGCTGCTGTTCCTGCATCTTGCCATCAGGACAAGCGGTTCCCAGTCCTCCTGAGCAAAGCGAAGGACCTGCTCTTCTAATGAAGAAAAGAGCAGGTCCTTCGCTGCGTTCAGGACGACAAAATCAGCGCTTGCGGCGGCGGGCAATGACACCCATGCCGACAAGGCCCGTGCCCATCAGGACCATCGAGGCCGGCTCCGGGGTGGTGGTGCCGACGACGTCGACGTCGATCGAGATCGCCTGCGTTTCCGTGGCGCGGGTCGCATCCGCGTACTCGACCAGGCGGTAAGTGTACACACCCGTGGCGTTGGCATCGCCATTGATGAAGAACATGCCGATGTTGAACGAATTCTGGTTGGCCCCGTCAAAGCTGTACGGCGTGAACGTCGTTCCTGCACCCGTGTTGGTGTCCATGAACAGCGTGAAGTAGCCGGACGCGTTGTTCGTGTAGAAGTCGAAGTTCCAGTTGGAGTAGTTCGCCGGGGCCGAAGTGCCGAAGCCCGGGGTTGCATAGAACGTGCTGACTCCATCGTTGGTCAACGCGGGCGACGCGAAGCGCTGCGTTGCGCTCAACGCGAGAATGTCGTTGATGTTGCAGGTGGTGTGCAGCACGTTGCCCGTGGGGATGCCCGAGCCGCTGAATGTGGCCTGCGGGAATGAGCCGAGCACGGCTGGACTGCAGGCCGCCTGTGCTTCCTGTGCCGTGGAGACCATGGCAAGAGAAAAGGCCGCTGCGAGAAACTTGAAACGCATCTGAAAAACTCCGGAAGCAGGCTGATGGGGCGGGTGATTGCAGTCACACGAAGCAATATGCATTCCGACATAAAAACATGTTTAACCTGTTGTAGGGCAACGAGATACGCTTTTCAGGGCCGCAAAACTGTGGCGGTGGTGCTACAGATGTTTGCTGCGCTTCTGCAGCACTTTGGGGTAACGCACCACAATACAAGGTGCTAATTTCGGGGACTCGCCACCCACGCCCGAGGCTCGTCGTGCTCATCGTAAAATCTCTCACCGCCCTGCTCGTCGCGGGCGGACTTGCCGCAACCGTGGCTGCACCAGCCGGTACACGCTCCGAGAAGCAATCCTTCCGTGCCTACGGGCGCGCCGTCGCCATTGCCGGCGATTTCGCCTTTGTTGGCGAGCCCAACGTGGTGGCGGCGGGCGGGCGAGGGGGGCGAGGGGGCGGGCCGCCGGCGGCTGGCGTGGTGCACATCTATAGAAGCGGGTCCGGCGGATGGAAGGAGGCAGGTCAACTCCTGTCGGCTGCGTCCTCTGGTGGCGATGGTTTTGGAGTGTCGCTCGCCGCGGAAGGGAGCACCCTGCTCGTGGGCCAGGTGCGGCCCGCGCCCGTTGCCACGCCAGCGGGGCGAGGTGGTGCCGCTCCGCCGGCTGCCCCTGCTGCGCCGGACACGGCAATCGGATCGGTACAGGTCTTCAAGCGCGCCGGCGACAAGTGGAGCTCGGCGGGTTCGTTGACGGCAACACAGGCACCAGGCGCACAGTTCGGCGCCGCGCTCGCCGTTTTGGGCGACGTCGCATTCGTGGGCGCGCCGGGTGAAGGGGGCGGGGCGGTATACGTATTCCGTCGCGCGAAGGACGGCAGCTGGTCCGCGGCGGGCTCACTTCCGGCGCAGGGACTCATGACCGGTGATCACTTTGGCGCGGCCATCGGCATTGACGGAGGCCGCGTTGCCGTGGGTGCACCGGCACGAAAGGCCAAGGGTGCCGTGTACGTATTTCACGGCGACGCATCCGGAAGCTTTACCCAGGAAACTGAACAGGTCGCGCCGCAGAACCTGCCCGACAATTCGCAGTTTGGCGGTGCGGTGGCGGTAAAAGGTGATCGCGTGATCGTCGGCGCGCCGAACACGAACTTCACGCCGACGGCGTTTCCCTACCCCGTACGTGACTCGTTGCTCGGCTTGTTGAGCACCACGTCGGGTGCTGCGCGCGAAGCCATTGTGACGCAGCTCGCCGGGATGGCGCCCGCGGCCCGCGGCCTGTTCGCGGCCGGTGGGCGTGGCGGCGCCAACATCGGACTCGGCGCCGGCATGGTGATCACCTTCGAGCGTGCGTCGTTCGGATCATGGCGCATGATCTCGACGTTGGCTCCCTTCGATTTTGGCAACGTCAATTTCGGATCGGCCATCAGCGTCGTGGGTAACGAGCTGTGGATTGGCGCACCCGGCAGCGATGGCTCGGGACGTATCTATCGCGCGGTGGCCGACAAGGACGGCGGTTGGGGCGCCATGACCAAGCTCGGCGTCGATTCCATCGAAGCGGGCGCGCAGTGGGCGTCGTCGTTTGCGGTCAGTGGCAATACGGCAATTGTCGGCATGCCCGGCGACGGCGGCGGTGGTGGTACTGTGGCGATACTGGGCAGGAAGGGCAACGATTGGGAGCTCCGGCACCTCATCATGCCGCCTCTCCCTGAGCGCTATGCCGCGGTGAGCGGCAAGGAAGTGGAGTGCAAGGACGGGATGGCCACCGCGTTTGAGTGCGGTAATACGAGCCTCCTGTCGTTCATGCCAATATCAGCGGTGGGCGGTAAGCGCGGCGTAAACCTGAGCGGCAGCTGGGGGTGGACGGACCCCGTCACCGGCCACGACATCTCCATCATTGGCCGCACGGACGCTGCGGCATTCGTCGACGTCACCGACCCCACGCATCCGCGCTACCTCGGCGACCTGCCGCGCACCAAGGGTGCGAACATGTCGTCGTGGCGCGAGATCAAGACGTACAGGAATTACGCGCTCATCGTGAGCGATGGCTCTGGGGATCATCACGGCGTGCAGATCTTTGATCTCACGAGATTGCGCAAGGTGACGAAGCCGCAGCACTTTGCCGAGGATGCGCACTTCGACGCCGGCAGCATTCACGACATCGCCGTGAATGAGGCGAGCGGTTACGCGTACGCGGTGGGCACGGCATCCGGTGGTGAGCGCTGCAGTGGCGGCTCGTTGATGATCGACATGCACAAGCCGCTCGAACCAAAGTTTGCGGGGTGTTTTGCGGACGTGGGGACCGGCCGCTCCAAGGGCGGGTATACGCACGATATCCAGTGCGTGAACTACCATGGCCCTGACAAGCGGTACACCGGCCACGAGATCTGCATGGCGTCCAATGAAACCACGGTGAGCATCCAGGACGTCACCGACAAGGCGCACGTGAAGGTGTTGTCGCATGCCGACTATCCCACCCCGGGCTATGCGCACCAGGGCTGGTTCACGGAAGACCAGCGCCACTGGTATCTGGACGACGAGCTCGATGAAGCGGGTAACGTGGGCAAGTCGGCCGAGGGGACGCGTACCATGATCTTCGACGTGGTGGATCTCGAGCAGCCCATGATGGTGAAGGAGTACATCGGGCCAACGCATGCGATCGATCACAACATGTACGTGAAGGGGGATCGTATCTATCAATCGAACTACAAGGCAGGGCTGCGCATTCTCGACATCTCGGATCCTCGGAATCCAAAGGAAGTGGGCTTCCTTGATACCACGCCGGGTGGCGTGAACGATGCTGTGTTTGCGGGGTCGTGGAACAACTATCCATTCTTCAAGAATGGCGCGATTGGCGTGGTGAGCATGGGCGAGGGCTTTTTCATGGTGAAGGACAAGACGAGGACGCTTGTTCCGTAAGCGTCCAGCGACGTCATCCTGTATGAGCGAGCCTTTCATGTCATCCCGTATGAGCGAAGCGAATGTCGGGAAATACTTTCCTTCTCCCATGAGAGGCTCCGCGGTGCGCAGTCTATCTCCCGACAGCCGCTCGCTTCGCGCGCGACGGCGGGATGACATTCGCCGTTTGCTTCTGGGCGCGGTGGCGGTGGCGTTTCTTCTTGCTCCCGCGACGGCCAGTGCGCAGAAGCTCTACATCACCAACCAGGGCAGCGCGTCCATCACCGTTGTCGACCAGCAGACGTTTTCCGTCGACACGGTCATCGACCTCACGAAGCTCGGTTACACGGCAAATGCAAAGCCCCACCACGCCATCGTCGAGCCCGATGGCTCATTCTGGTACGCGACGCTCATTGGCGACGGCAGGGTCCTGAAATTCGACAGCGCGAATCACCTCGTCGGTGAAGTGAAGATGGAAACCCCGGGATTGTTGGCCATCGATCCCGTGCACGATTCGCTGTACGTGGGCCGCTCCATGACTGCCGTGAATCCGCCCCGGTCGCTGGGGGTCATCAAGCGGTCGTCGTTCACCATGGTGGAGGAACAGGAGATCCAGATCCCGCGCCCGCATGCGCTCGTCACGACGCGCGACGGCAAGTGGGTGCACGTGGCATCACTCGCCGAGAATCGGTTTGCGTCGCTGGAGACCGCGACCGGACGGGTGACGTTGACCACGCTGCCCGGCAACGTCACCCGCTCGATGGTGCAGTTTGCCGTGACGCCTGATGGATCACGGCTGCTCGTGGGCGGTGAGTTGTCCAACACCGTGATGGTGTTCGACCTCACGAGGCTCCCGCCCTTTACTCCCATCGCCGAATTTGTCGTTAACGGAAAACCGTGGGATCCGGTCGTCAGCGCCGACAGCAGGCACGCGTACTTCTCGCTCTTTGCCGACAGTGCCGTGGCCGACGTCGATCTTTCAACGGGCAAGGTCGTCCGCACGTTCACGGGCGGGTTGGCGCAGCCGTACGACATGATCCTGCGCACCGACGGAAAGTACCTGTTCGTCGTGAATCAGAATCTCGGCGCTGTAAAGCCTGGTGCGAGTGCGCACGACAACATGCCCGGCATGGCGAACATGCCCGCGATGGCGCCCAGGACTGGGTGGTTGTCCATCATCAACGTCGCCACCGGCAAGGTGGAGAAGACGCTGCCGCTTGGCATGGGTCCCACGGGCATGGGCGCGCCTGGCGCGCGATGAGTCGTGCGTGGGTTTTGCCGGCGGTCGGTTTGCTGGCACTGTCGTCCGGCATGGTTTCGCCGCTGACGTCATCGCGCCTGGTTTCGTCGGCGATGTCGTACGGTACGGTTTCGCAAGTAATGTCATCCGGTCCGGTTTTGTCAGCGGTGTCATCCCGCACGAGTGAGCGAAGCGAACGAGTGTCGGGAGATACTATCCCGTCATTTGCGCCCCATCGGCCACGCGTATGGGACGGTATGTCCCGACATTCGCTGCGCTCATGCGGGATGACACTGTGCTCGCTGCGCTCATGCGGGATGACACCGTGCTCGCTACGCTCATGCGGGATGACACTGTGCTCGCTGCGATCGTGCGGGACGACACCATGTACGAACACCGCACCATGGAATTTCGTGGGCCGGGTGAACGGCATTCCAGTGCTTGATGCAACCGGCGCGCCCATGCACGACCCGTTCATTGGTGGATTCGATGTACCTCGCCCACAGCTCGTCGACATCAACGGCGACGGCAAGCTCGACCTCTTTGTCCAGGAGCGGAGCGGCGCGCTCATGTTCTTCGAGCGCGAAGGCAATGAGTGGGTATGGCGCTCCGACAGGTACATGGGGCTCGACGTGGGCGAATGGTTTCGCTTCGTGGACATCGACAATGACGGCAAGCCCGATCTCCTGGGCGAGATGCAGACCGGCTACATCCGCGTGTGGCACAACGACGGCACCCGAACCACGCCACATTTCGCCACGCTCGGCGACACCGTAAAAGACGTCGATGGAAGACCGATGATTGCGGACAGACAGAACATTTTGACCGCGGTAGACATCGACTGCAACGGCAAGCTCGATCTCTTCATTGGCCGAGTGCAAGGGGTGGTGGACCGGTATGAGCAGGAAGGGAGGAGCCCCGACGGCTCGCCACGATTCCGGCTGATGGAGGAATCATGGCAGGGCATCGAAGTCCTCGGCCCCGAGGCCACGGGCGGTGCGCTCGTGATCGACACGACGTCGCATCTCGAGGATGGCTCAGGGAGTCCGCGTCGAAACGAATTGCCGGCGCGTCTGCATGGCGCCAACACGCTCACCTTTGCCGACGTCGACGGACGCGGCGTGCTCGATCTCTACTGGGGTGATTTCTTCGAGCAGGGGCTGCTGCGCTTCGAGAACACCGGCAGCTGCACGCAACCCAATTTCAGCGGCAAACCCGTGCGGTTTCCGTCCAAGCCGCTGCTCACGTCGGGTTATAACGCGCCATCATTCGGCGACATCGACGGTGATGGGCTCGTCGACCTCGTGATGGGCGTGATTGGCGGCGCGTATGGGCCGACGCGGACGTCGATCGAGAACGTGTACCACGTGCAGCAGGCGCCGAAGGGGACGTGGACCACGAAGTCCAAGCGCCTGATTTCCACCATCGACGTTGGCAGCGACGCGGCGCCCACGCTTGCCGACATCAACGGTGACGGGTTGCTCGATCTCATCATCGGCAGCAAGATGGCGCCTGACGACCCCACGACGGGAACGATGACGTGGTTCGAGAATGTGGGCTCGCCGACCCAGCCCGTGTTTCGCGATCGCGGCTTGATGTCCATCAAGGGCCAGTTCAGCTACGCGCCGGCGGTTGTCGACCTCGATGGCGATGGCCTGCCAGACATCGTCGTGGGCACGTGGAGCGACCGGCTGCAATGGTATCGCAACACCGGAACGTTGAAGGCGCCGGTATGGACGATGAAGGACAGCGCGCTCGTCACTATCACGCGTGGCAGCAACACCACGCCGTCGTTTGGTGATCTCGATGGTGACGGCCTCGCGGATCTCGTGATCGGCAAATCGTCCGGGTCGATCATTCTGTACAGGAACACCGGGACCAGAACGTCGCCGAAGTTCACGCTCGTGAGTGATACTTTTCAGGGCATCAAGATGGGACGTCGCAGCGCGCCGGTGCTTGCCGACATGGATGGCGACGGAAAACTCGACATGCTGATCGGCTCGGATGATGGTACGATCGAGCTGTGGCGGAATGTGGGCAACGCGGCGGCCCACGAGATCCGGTTCGAAAAGGATACGTTGTTCCTGCTGAAGACATTTTCCGGAGCCATGCCGGCGGTGGGCGACATCAGGCATGTGGGCCGGCCCGATATTTTTGTCGGCACGTCAGCCGGTGGCGTGCGCTGGTTCGAGAACCGATAAATTGTCACGCAGATAGAGCCCGGCGAACATTGTCCTATTCCAGGTCGTCCGCAGAAGGACGACAACATCCGTCATTCCGCAGGAGGTAATCACTTCGTAGGTGATGTCGTCCTCCCGCTGGAGGTGACAACCTTCGTCATCGCTCCGGATGAGCGACACATTTTCATCCCGCAGCGACAACTTGTCACCTCGCAGTAGAGTGACAACCTTGTCATCCCGCAGGAGCGAAGCGACTGTCGGGATATACCACATCATGCCTGTAGCCAGATGCGACACGCGCTGCTCAATCCCGCGGTTGTTGCCTCGTACGAGGCCGCCCGATACGAAGTCTATGGCGATGAGCCTGCGGTGCTGATGGTTCGCGATGCAGCGGGCATCCACGACGAATGGCTTGCCGCGAATCGCGCAACCAATGCCGTCGTGATCACTGCGTGGAATCCCTTTGGGCAGCAGATCTCGCCGCTCAAGAACCAGGCGGCGAACCGTCATCTCCTGCAGTCGATCGAGAGCCGTGCATTGCGCTGGGTGCCGGCCCGTGGTGCGGACGCGAGCGGAACGTGGGCGGAGGACAGCTTTTGCGTGTTCGACGTTGCGCATGCGCAGGTCGAGCATTGGCTCGTGACGTATCAGCAGAACGCGGCGTTGTGCATCAGGACAGGAGAACCGGCACGGCTGGTTTGGCACATGCGCTTCGATCCATAGCGCGCCGCACGTGACGGGCTATTCTGCTGCACCATACACGACCTGGTGTCCACGCCCGGCACCGTTGTAAGAAAACACGCTTCTCCTCGCTGCCAAACGTGAGGCGCACATAGCCATGTGGACGTCCACGAGATGTCGGCTTCTGTGAGCACTGGTAGCGGAGTATTCGCGACGCGTCCTTCGCATGGACCGCGTTCGACACGACCTTTGTGCGAAAGTATTACGACAAGAACGACGGTCTTGACTCGCTGGCGCGCTGGATGCTGCCGAACCCGAATAACGTGCTGCCGCTCGTCACCCGATGGACCGATGACTATGCGGGCCGAAAGGTGAGCGAACGGGCCCCTCGCCAGTCGCTGCCGCAGACCAGCACGGCGGTTCTCCCGCTCGGGACGATCACCGCCCCCGCACAGGTGGACAGCTTCACGTACGACCTGATGGGCCGGATGATTGGCGCGTTCAATCCGTTCTCACGCGTGGTCCGCAGCATTACCCGAGTGGCACCCTCCGCACCGAGACGCAGAGCCTCGCCGGCGGGGACCGGTGATGTGTTATTCCTTACAACTCCTTTGCAATTCGCATATATCTGGCCCGGGGTGTTCAGCCCACAATTCTGGATTCTGATGCACCGCGCTCCGCTTTCTTGCATGGACCAGGTATAATGTCGCAGTCCCCCTCGGCCCGATGGCTCCGGAA
>JAQBPY010000213.1 GCA_028287285.1 Gemmatimonadota bacterium | reverse complement strand
GCGCCAAAGCTGTTCGTCTCGAGCACCTCGGCGCCGGCCTTCACGTACTGGCGATGGATCTCGCGAATGAGATTAGGCGATCTGACGTTGAGCTCGTCGTAGCACTGGTTGATGAAAACGCCACGGGCATACAACATCGTGCCCATCGCCCCGTCAAAGAGGACGAGCGATTCGGGGTCGGTCAGACGTTCGATTGCCGTGCCGTTCATTTCAGTGCCTCACTCGAAGAACCTGCAGGAGCCTTTGACGCAGGGGACGGTTCAATCGTTCATGCGTCGGCGGCAGTACGAACGGCATAGTATTTCGCCTGCGGATGATGCACGAGAATTGCCGCCGTGGACTGCTCCGGGATGAGTTGGTATGCGGACGTCAGCTCCATGCCCAGCTCTGCGGCCGCCGGAAGCAGTGCGAACAGCTGCGCATGATCCTCGAGATCGGGGCACGCACCATAGCCCCACGAGTAACGCTTCCCGCGCGAGCCGGGAATGCCCAGCTCCCGGCGAATGCGCCGATGCATCCACTCGGCCACCGCCTCCGCCGCTTCCACGGCCAGGCCATGCGAGTAGAACGCCTCGCTGTACTCACCCGCCGCCTGCAGCGATTCGAAGCGCCGCGTCGCCTCGTCACCCACCGTCACCACCTGGAACGCCACGACGTCGACGTCAGTGCTCGCCGCGCTGCGGAAATAATCGGCGATGCACAACCGCTCGCGGCCATCCTGTCTCGGAAAATGAAAGCGGGATCGCTCCACGAGCGTTCCGTCTTTCGTGTACTGCTCCGGATCGTACACCACGAGATCGTTGCCGAGCGACTGGGTGGGGAAATATCCGTACACCGCCTGTGGACATACCCAGCCGCCCTCGCGCGCTTCGTGCTTCAGGCGCTCGAGCGCGGGCTCGAATTCCTCGCGCACCATGCGATCATATTCTTGGCCGGAGCCGCGCCCACCCCATTGCAAACGGAACAGCTCATCCTTGTCGAGCAGTGCGAATACTTCGTCGAGCGGAATGTCGCGGAGCACCTTCGTGCCCCAGAAGGGGGCCGACGGAACGGCATGGTCGTGGGAGACGTCGCTGCGCGCTCCGCCATCGATGCCGGCACGAACATCCTTGCCAACATTGCCGTGCAGAAACGCGTCATTGCGCGCATCGCTCAGCAGCTTCTCGATTGTTCCGGATCGCCGAGCGTCATCCTGCAACGCGTCCATCGTCTCCAGACCCTCGAATGCATCCTTGCAGTAGAACACGCCGGATTCATACGCGCGCTCCGGCTCCACGAAGAGCGCACGCCGCCCGAAGCGACGATTGATGGCCGCCCCACCAATCAGCACCGGAATGCGGATGCCGCGTTTGTCCAGCTCCTGCACGCACAGCGGCATCTGCTTGCTCGTGCTCACCAGTAGCGCCGAGAGGCCAATGGCATCCGCACCGACCTCGAGCGCTTTTTCGATGATCGTGTTCACCGGCACCTGTTTACCAAGGTCGAACACGGTGTACCCATTGTTGGACAGAATCGTGTTGACCAGCGATTTGCCGATGTCGTGGACGTCGCCATAGACCGTGGCGAGCACCACCTTGCCCTTGGTGTAGCCTTCGGCCTTCTCCAGAAAGCTCTCCAGGTGTTTCACGGCCTTCTTCATCACCTCGGCGCTCTGCAACACGAACGGCAGGATGAGCTCGCCCGCGCCGAACTTGTCGCCTACCTCCTTCATTGCCGGCAGCAACACTTCGTTGAGCACACGAACCGGCTCTTCACGCACCCCGGCGGCGTCGAGCGCGTCTTCAATGCCCTCCTTCTTTCTGTGCAGCACCATCCAGTGGACCTTCTGCGCCGCCGTCATGCCCGCCGTCGGATCTTCCTTTTCAGCGCGTGCGTCTTTCTGCTCGGCGGTTGCGAACCCTTCGATGAAGCGCTGCAGCGCGTCGGGCCGATTGTTGAACACGAGATCATCGGCCAACGCACGCTCCGCGGTGCTGATCTCGGAGTATGGCGTGATGTGCGCAGGGTTCACGATGGCCGCGTCGAGGCCGGCGTCCACGCAGTGATGCAAAAACACCGAGTTCAGCACGTGTCGGGCAACAGGGTCGAGACCGAAGCTCACGTTGGAGACGCCGAGGATCGTGAAGACGCCCGGCAGCTCGCGCTTGATGAGGCGTATGCCTTCGATGGTCTCGTGCGCGCTGTCGATCCACTCCGCATCGCCGGTCGCGAGCGTGAAGGTGAGCGCATCGTAGATGAGATCTTCGGCCTTCAGTCCATATTCTCCGACGACGATCTCGTAGATCGCGCGCGCGACGTCCAACTTTCGCTCGCGGGTCTTTGCCATGCCCACGGGGTCGATCGTGAGCGCGACGAGCGCTGCCCCATGTTTCTTCGCGAGTGGCACCACGTCGTCGATGCGCTTGCGGCCGTTCTCCATGTTGATGGAGTTGATGATCGCGCGGCCCGGAATGTGCTCGAGCGCCGCTTCGATCACGGCGCGCTCCGTGGAATCGATCATGATGGGTGTTTCCACACTCATCGACAGCAGCTTCACTACCTTCGACATCTGCTCCGCTTCGTCACCGCGCTCGGTGAGCGCGACGCAGACGTCGAGAATGTGCGCCCCGCTCTCCTGCTGCTCGCGGGCGACTTCGAGGATGCCCTCGTAGTCGTCCGCGAGCAGCAGCCGCTTCACCTTGCGTGAGCCCTGCGCGTTGACGCGCTCTCCCACGAGCAACGGTGCTGGCTCCTGGCGCAACGTCGTCGCACGCATGGCCGACGACACGGTGGCGTCTCGGTGGTGCAGCGGCCGGGCCGACGACGGAATGGCGCGCACCGCCGCCACGATTTCCGTGAGATGCTCGGGCGTGGTGCCGCAGCAGCCGCCAACGATGCGCACGCCAAACTGCTCCACGAACTCGCGAAGCATCGACGCCATCGGCACGGGCTCGAGCGGATAGATCGCCTCTCCCGTACCCGTGTTGAGCGGCAGCCCCGCATTCGGAATGACCGACACCGGAATGGACGCATGCTCCGTGAGGAAACGGATCGGCTCACGCATGTGCTCAGGGCCGGTGGAGCAATTCAGGCCGATCACGTCGACGCGCATCGCCTCGAGCGTGGTGAGTGCGCTCGCGATGTCCGTTCCCAGCAGCATGCGTCCGCTCACGTCGAGCGTGATCTGCGCCTGCACGGGAATGCGCGTGCCGAGCTCGGCGAACAACCGCTCGAAGCCGGTGAGCGCCGCCTTTACCTCGAGGATGTCCTGCGCCGTCTCGACGAGCAGGACATCCACTCCTCCCTCGACGAGATACTTTGCCTGCCAGTAGTACGTGTCGGCAAGCGCGTGGAAGGTGATGTTGCCAAGCGCCGGGTCGCTGCTCGACGGCAGCATGCCGGTGGGCCCGATGGAACCCGCAACGAAGCGCGGCTGGTTGGCGGTGGAGTACTTGTCGCACGCGGCGCGCGCGAGGCGTGCGGCCTGCACGTTGAGCTCGCGCGTCTTGTCCTCGAGGCCCCACTCGCGCAGTCGATGCGGCGTGCTCTGGAACGTGCACGTTTCCACCACGTCGCAGCCGACGACGAGAAACGATTCGTGGATTGCCTGGATGATGTCGGGGCGCGTCAACACGAGATTGTCGTTGCACCCTTCGAGCGCCTTTCCGCCAAAGTCCTCCGCGGTAGGGTTGTGGCGCTGGATGTTCGTGCCCATCGCGCCGTCGTAGACCAGGACACG
This sequence comes from Gemmatimonadota bacterium, assembly GCA_028287285.1. Classification (GTDB taxonomy): domain Bacteria; phylum Gemmatimonadota; class Gemmatimonadetes; order Gemmatimonadales; family Gemmatimonadaceae; genus AG11. Next base: position 7,601 of record JAQBPY010000213.1, on the reverse strand, counting down.
CTGCGCGAGCGCGCGGAGGTATGGGTGGGTGGAACCTGATGGAGTATCAGTCATGCGGAAGACCTTCAACAAAGAAGCCCCAACGCGACGGCGTCCGGGCTCGCGCTTTAGCAGGGGATTAACGTGGCCGCAATTTGCAGGAAATCGCCACGACGACAGTTGTACAGCTCTCGCTGATAGATATGCGGCCGTGCTCGTTCGAGCAAGCGCACTGGAAGAATTGGCCGAGCACCGCGATACTATTCCTGATGCCCGATTCGCAACGTCCCGTTGAACAGCAGAGCTCGAAAGCAGTCGGGGCCGCCGCCATCGCGCTGGCGCCGCTGCTCGAGCACGTACGGGACGGGTGTTTTTTCGTGTACTACGACTTCACGGTCGGCTTCCTGAACGCTGCCGCTCGGCGAGACATCTTATCACGTGATGACAACCCAGGTCGCTTTCCCGGCCAGAATATCTGGACGTGCCTGGGATACGCGGCGGACCTTCCCGCACGTGTCGCCATCGAAGAAGCGGCCGTGGAGCGCGCGCCCATATCGTACACCACACGAGGCACGTTCGGCAGCTACTGGGTGGAAATCGACTTCACGCCGCTGGACGAAGGATTCCTGATCTACTATCGCGACGCGACGACGCGCAGTGTCGCGGAAGTCGCGCGTGCGAGCTCCGAGGCCGAGCTGCGCGTCACCACCGAGCGTCTCCGTGTCCTGATCGACGAAGCGCCCCTGGCCGTCATCGTCGTCAACGACGAACACAAGGTCGTGCTCTGGAATCCGGCAGCCGAGGCCATGTTCCAGTGGACCGCGGAGGAAGTGATTGGCGGGTATCTGCCCACCATTCCGGATGAAGAGGTCGAGGCACTCACGGCGATGCGTGCGCGGCTGCGCGCGGGGGAATCGCAGCGCGTCCTGCCCGCTCGACGGCGGCGAAAGGATGGCGTGATCATCGATGTGCAGGTGTCCAACGGCGTGCTGCGTGATGCAGAAGGCGCTGCCATCGGCGTCATCGGCATGATCACCGACGTCACGGCCAATCGCAAGCTCGAAGTGCAGTTGCGCATGGCGCAGAAGATGGAAGCGGTGGGCCTGCTTGCCGGCGGTGTCGCGCACGACTTCAACAACCTGCTCACGGCCATCAAGGGGTTCACGTCGCTCCTGCAGATGACGCTCGAGGAGAGTGACCAGGCCAACGAGTTCCTCGGCGAGATCAACAAGGCGGCAGACCGCGCCGCGGCACTCACGGCGCAGCTTCTCGCCTTCAGCCGGCGTCAGCTGCTGCGGCCGGAAGCGCTCGACCTCAACGCGCGCGTTCGCGACCTCGATCGCATGCTGCGTCTCCTGCTGCGCGAGGACGGCACGCTCGATCTCGACCTCGATCCGAATCTCAACCAGGTGCTCGCCGATCCGGGGCAGATCGAGCAGGTGATCCTCAATCTCGTGGTGAATGCGCGCGACGCCATTCACGGCATCACGGGCGGGCGCGTCACCATCAGCACGCGCAATGCGGAGCTGCTGGACGAGTTCGGGCAGTGGGGTGTCGAAGACGCCCCCGGTCCCTACGTGCGGCTCGACGTCGCCGACAATGGAACGGGCATGGATCGCGCGACGCAGGCGCGAATCTTCGACCCGTTCTTCACCACGAAGGAACCGGGACAAGGCACTGGACTTGGTCTCGCAACGGTGTTCGGCATCGTGAAGCAGAGCGGTGGCTACGTGTGGGTACATAGCCAGCCCGACGAAGGCGCCATATTCAGCGTCTATCTGCCGCGCGCAAAGAGCGCAGGGCGCATGAGCGGGGCCGTGAATGTGATCAGCGGCGGCGGCACCGAAACGATCCTGCTCGTGGAGGACGAGGATGCAGTCCGTCGCGTCGCGCGCCGCGCGCTCGAGCTGCATGGTTACAGCATCATCGAGGCCACCGACGGCACCATGGCGCTCGAGCTCGCGGCACAGCACGACATCGACATCGTGCTCACCGATGTGATGATGCCGGGCATGCGTGGTCCCACGCTCGCGGAAGAGCTGCGAAAGCGGATACCCGGTCTCCCCGTGGTGTTCATGTCGGGGCACAGCGACGAAATCGTGCGCGAAGGGCTGCTGCAGCCGTCAACGCCATTTCTCGCCAAGCCATTCACCCCTGCGCAGCTCGCGCACAAGGTGCGCGAGGCGCTCGAAGGCGCGCGTCACGCTACGTAGCGCGTTTTTTCCAGAAGAGAAACACCGGCACGCCAGCAGCAAGCAGCAACACGCCGCGCGCGGCGTTGCCCGGGTTCGAGGCGATGGACCCGAACACGACGTACACGGACGCGAGCACGAACAACGCCACACTCAGGGGATACAGCGGCGCGCGAAAGCCCGTGTCGTGAATGCCCTGTGCGACGTCACGCCTCCGAAAGACAACGAGCGTGAGCGCCGTGGCACCAAAGAAGATCCAGTCGCCGAACACCACCCAATCGAGCAGCTGTCCGTACGTGCCGGTAAGGATGAGCACCACGGCTACGAACGCCTGCAATGCGATGGCGCGAACGGGCGTCCGAAAGCGGGGATGCAGCTGCGCGAGGCTCGAGAAGAACACACCATCGCGCGCCATCGCCTGATACACGCGGGGCGACACGAGAATCACCAGGTCGAGGAAGCCGAAGGTGGACGCGGCGATGCCGGCGGCAATGAGTCGCCGGCCCCCCTGCCCGGCGACGATGCCCATGAGGTCCGCCGCCGGCGCCGAGCTCGCGGCCAGACCGGCAATGCCGAGCACGTGGAGATACGCGAAGTTCGCGCCGAGGTAAACGGCTACCACGATCACGACGCCAAGCACCAGCGCACGCGGCAAGGTACGCTCGGGATCCCGGAGCTCCTCGGCGACAAAGTTCGTCTGTTGCCAGCCGCCATACGAAAACAGCACGGGCACGAGCGCTGTGCTCACCGCCAGAAGGATCGCACCCAGCGAATCGGGGTGCGGGAGCGGCACCGAGGCAATGGGTGGGGGCAGCATCAGCAACGCCGTGGAGTGGCCGCCGGCGAACAGCGACGCGAGCAGCAGGGCCCCGAGTGCGGCGAGCTTCAGCAGCGTGAAGATGTTCTGCGTCACGGCGCCCGGCTGTACGCCAATCACGTTCACCACGGACAGCAGTGCCACGGCGCCGAGTGCCAGCGGCGTCACGGCATTGGGTGGCATGCCCACGAGTCGGGTGGTGTACGTCGCGAAGGTCACGGCCACGGCGGCAATGGCACCGGTGCCGATGGCGAGCAATAGCACCCAGCCGTACAGGAATGCGGGCAGCGGACCGAATGCATCGCGCAGGTAGGCGTATCCACCACCCGCCTGCGGACGTCGGCGTCCCAGCTCCGCAAAGATGAACGCCCCAAGCAGTGCGATGACGGCGCCGAGTGTCCACGTGCCGATCGTGAGACCCGCGGAGCCCGTCCGCGCCGCGACGATGGACGGGTTGAGGAAGATGCCCGAGCCGATGATTCCGCCCACGACGAGCATTGTCCCGGAAAAGAGCCCGAGGCGGCGTGCGTAGGTCGCGTTATCGCTGCTGGTTGACGTCATGGGGATCGCTGAAAGGTACAGAATCTCCCGACACTCGCTTCGCGAGTGCGGGATGACAACTTTCTTAGATGTAGACCTACCGGCATTGAACTGTCATCCCGCATGAGCGAAGCGAATGTCGGGAGATAGGTTGCCATTGCCAAGATACGGAATCTCCCGAGTGCGGGATGACAACTTTCTTGGATGTAGACCTACCGGCATTGAACTGTCATCCCGCATGAGCGAAGCGAATGTCGGGAGATTGGTTGTCACACATCGTGGCTGAGCCGGGCCACGTTACCACACGTCCCAGCGGCCGCGAATCGCGTTGCCCGTTGCCGTGACGACCGCCGCCTGCAGACTCGCCGCCTGGATCACGAGACTCCTCAGCCGCCGCGCCACGACATCCCCGCTCAACGCACCCCACACACTCGCCACCGCGGCGATCCCGAGGCCAAGAGGCAGGCGATCGCCAAGGTGCGTGGCGATCTCGCCGGCCACCGCCACACCCACCAGCGCAACAGCATACGGCGTGACCAACCTAAGAAGCTTATGACAGACGAACTGCAGCCAGATTGGATTGCGAATGGGCACGAGTACGCCCGGCAGCCACGCGCAGAGCTGCAGGTTGCCCGTCAACGTCCTGACCTTGCGCCTGTACTCCTGGCTGGGCACCACCAACCGCTTTTCGTACGCGAATGCGTCACGCTGAAAGCCGATGCGATGGCCGGCGAGCACCAACCGCATTGGCGTAAAGAGATCGTCGAGAATGAGGCCGGCGGGCAGTGGGCTCCACAACGCCCGCCACATGGCGAACACCGAGCCGCTCACACCCACGGCAGAATGAAGCTGTGCCTCGCCATCGCGGATGTACAGCTCGTACTGCGTGTACCGCCGCACGAGCGACGACTCCTTGTCGCGCGGCAGCAGCAGCCGCCCCGACGTGGCACCGTAACCACGCGTGATCAGCGCGGACACCATGCGCCGCATGGCCAGGGCATCGAATCGCTGGTGCGTATCGGTGAACGCCACGACCGCTCCCGTTGCGGCACGAACGCCGGCATTCAACGTGGGACACTTGCCGCCGGGATCATCACCACGAACAGCGCGCGCGCGTGCCGGCAGCACGAGTGACTCCGGATCGATCAGCTCCGCGCGCGCGTCCACGGCGACGATGACGTCGAGCAGATGTGCAGGATAGCTGCTGGCGAGAATGTCGAGCACGCGCGCCCCCACGAGGTCAGGTGCATCGCGCGTGGCAACAACCACGGTCACGGTCGGCAGCGCCGCGTCGGGAACGTCCACGTCCGGCGTCCGCAGCCAGCGTGCGACATTGCCGGCGAGAATGATTGCCGCGGGATACACCACCCATGTGAGCGCGAGGAGCGCCGCGCCAACGACGCCCAGCGTCAGCAGCACTACAACACGTCCCAGTCCGCGAGCGTGATCTGCCAGCGCGCCGGATCCAGGAGATCGGGCGGCTCCGTCTCGCCGGGAATTCGTGTGAGCAGGTTGAACGGCCGCGGGTTGAACCGCTCCGGCACGCGCACGAAGCCGAGTGGCCCGAGGGTGCCGAAGAACGGGTGGAGACCCATGGTCACGGCGAGCACGGCACCCGCGTTCTGCTCGGTCGCCAGACGAATGGCCATCAGCAAGCGGAGGTCGTTTTCCGCTCCGGCCGCGCCGCCGAAATCCATGAACGTGACGCACGGGCTGTCGAAGAGCGTCGAGCGGCGTGTGACCACGTATGCACTCCGCTTTCCACCGCGCGCCAACGACCAGCACTCATAGCCACCGTTCGGTTTCTCGGTAAAGCGCCAGGTGAGATAGCGAGCGGATCGCGTAAGGCTGATGGCGACCGCCGCCGAAAAGCTGTGCGCGAGCGCTTCAATGTCCCGTGTGAACACCGGCTCACGTTGAACGGCGACGTCCGACGCGTGCTTCGCCGCCGACGTGCGCCACGCATGATGGATGGGCGCAAATGGTGCACCGGCCATGGAGAGCCATGGCATGTGCAGCCGGCCGGCGACCAGGCCGGAGATGCTCAACGGCGAGATCCACACCGGCACTTTCGCAATACGCTGATACAGGTGATTCCGCTCGAAGCTCGGTCTGCTGCGCTCGTTCGGAAAGGTGTATACGAACTCCGCGCCCACCTCCCGCACGCGCCTAAGCGCATAACCGCCCATGTCCTTGAAGATGCCACGGCCGCGATATGACGCGAGCGTGCCGACGTCCTGCACCATCGCGCCACGTATCGCGCGGCCGTCGCGCCGCATGTCGACGATGAGGGCGTGGTAGTAGCCACAGAGGCGGCCGTCGTCATCGGCAACCACGACGAGCGACGGATGCTCCCCCTGGAGATACTGCCAGTCCCAGAGCGCGCGCCCGAAGTCCGACGTCTTCTGCCCCGCGGTCTCGTGAAAGACCTCGTCCATGCACGCACGCACCGCCTCGTAGTCGGACGGTCCGGCGTCCCGCATCGTGATGGTCACTGTCCGCCGGTCAGGGTCGTCGCGCGAGAGCTGGCTGCCAATACATCAGTTACGGTTCCGAACTCGAAGTCCTTGAGCAGCCGGTCCAGCCGGCCCAGCGTCCGGTCCAGGTTGTTGTAATGACGAAAGGCCTTTGATGCGGGCAACTGTACGCGCGGCTGGCCGGGGTCGATCTCCCACGGATGCAGGTAGAACACGACCGGCCTGCTCTCGCTGTTGCACCGCCGGATGAGTGATCGCGTGACGACGTACGGAAGGAGCCGAAAATATCCACCGCCACTGCACGGAACGCGGCGGCCCATCACGTTGGCCACGCTCATGGGCAGCTCCGTCAACCCCGACGGATGGGTGTATGCGCCAAGTGGCGCATCGCCAATGCCGTAATCCGGATGAAAGCCAATGGGGAACACCGACGAATCGTATTCCAGCCCCAGCCGTTTCATCGTATCCGTCGCCCAGAGGGTCTTCTTCGTCACGCTGAACGACGGCGCACGGAAGCCCAGGATGGGCCTCGACGACAACGGTCGCAGCACTGCGAGACTCCGCGCGAGGTCCGCTTCGAACTCCTCCGGCGTCATGTGGGTGATGAGCCGGTGCATGTGGCTATGTGTAGCGATCTCGTGTCCGGCCTCGTCCATCGCGCGCACGAGCGCGGGAAAACGTTCTGCGACCCAGCCCAGCGTAAAGAACGTGGCCTTCACGCCGCGCTTCGCGAACAGCTCGAGCAGCTGCGTCGTGTTGCGCTCCACGCGCGATTCACACTTTTCCCACTGGGACTGCGGGACCACGCCACTCATGTTGTACACGTGGAACCAGTCTTCCACGTCAATCGACATCGCGTTCAGCATCAGAGCTTTGCGATGCCCGTGTACGTCTCCGGCCTGCGGTCGCGGAAGAACTGCCAGGTGTTCCGCACCTGCGTGATGACGTCGAGGTCGATGTCGGCGACCACCAGCTCATCCTGGTCGCGCGAGGCCACGGCGAGCATCTGCCCCCTGGGATCACACACGTAGCTCTGCCCGTAGAACTCACCGATGTTCCACGGCGCCTCGGTGCCCACGCGGTTGATCGCACCCACGAAATATCCGTTCGCCACGGCATGTGCGGGTTGCTCGAGCTTCCACAGGTACTCCGACAACCCCGCCACGGTCGCCGACGGATTGAACACGATCTCGGCGCCATTGAGGCCGAGCTCGCGTGCTCCTTCGGGGAAGTGGCGGTCGTAGCAGATGTAGACGCCCACCTTGGCATACCGCGTCTGGAACACCGGGTATCCGAGATTGCCAGGCTTGAAGTAGTACTTCTCCCAGAAGCCAGGTGCGACCTGCGGGATGTGGTTCTTCCGGTACTTGCCGAGGTAGGTGCCGTCGGCGTCGATCACGGCAGCGGTGTTGTAGTAGACGCCCGTCGATTCCACTTCGTAGAGCGGCACGATGATGGCCATGCCGTACCGCTTTGCCGTCTCCTGCATCAACCGCGTGGTCGGCCCGTCGGGAATCTGCTCGGTCGCATCGTACCAGCGTGGCGTCTGCTCCGCGCAGAAGTACGGGCCGGTGAAGATCTCCTGCATGCAGAGGA
>JAQBPY010000208.1 GCA_028287285.1 Gemmatimonadota bacterium | reverse complement strand
CGCGCGCTCGCTGACCGGCATGACCTCGATCTCGCGCTGATTCCCGCCGAGACGATAAATGACGACGGACTTTTCCTTGATGACGAGCGGTTCATTTCGCTCCGTGAGACGTTACCAATGCCCGTATATCCATCCTACGATTTCATAGATGTGCTGTCGCGTGAAGGGGAGCCCAGCCTCTCCGGGCAGCGTGCAGCATGAGTGTGCCCGTTGTTGCCCTGATCGGGCGTCCAAACGTGGGCAAGTCTGCACTGTTCAACCGCATCATCGGCGACGACGAAGCCATCGTCTCCGACGAAGCGGGAACCACGCGCGATCGCCACTTCACGAAGGCTGAATGGAATGGCCGCGCCTTCTGGCTCGTGGACACGGGCGGCCTGGCCGACGATCCGCATTTGCCCATGGACCTCGAGATCCGGCGCCAGGTCTCGACGGCCATCGAGGAGGCAGACCTGTTCCTGTTTGTCGTGGACACGCTTGTGGGCGTGCATCCCAGCGACTCGCGCATCGCGGAAATGCTGCGGACGTCGGGCAAGCCCATCCTGCTCGTGGCCAACAAGGTCGACGACCCGAGCCGTACGGACTACTTCGAGTTCTATCGCCTTGGCGCGGGGGATCCATTCCCGGTCTCGGCGCAAAATGGCAAGAACTCCGGCGACCTGCTCGATGCCGTCGTTGAACGGCTGCCCGAATCAATTCCCGAAGACGAGGAATCCCTGCGCGTCGCCGTCGTGGGGCGTCCGAATGTGGGCAAGTCGTCATTCGTGAACCGGCTGTTGGGTGAGGATCGCCTGGTGGTCAGTGACGTGGCCGGAACCACGCGCGATGCCATCGACACGCCGCTCACGTACCACGGCCGCAAGATGATCTTCGTGGACACCGCCGGCCTGCGCCGCCAGACCAGGATCGAGGACGGCGTGGAGTTCTACTCGTCGCTGCGCGCACGGCGCGCCATCGAGCGCTCCAACATCTGCATCCTCGTCATCGACGCAACCGAAGGCGAGTTCCACCATCAGGATCTCAAGATCGCGCACCTTGCCTGGGAAGACGGCAAGGGACTCATCGTGATCGTGAACAAGTGGGACCTCGTGGAGAAGGACGACAAGGCCACGCACAAGTTCGAGAAGAAGGCGTGGGAAAAGGCGCCCTTCCTCAAGCACGTGCCGTTCCTCTTCACCTCGGCGCTCACCGGGCAGCGCGTCTCCAAGATCCTCGACGTCATCCAGCTGGTGGACGATCAATCAAAGGTCCGCATCAGCACGTCGCAGGTGAATGAACGGCTCGCCGAGCTGCTGGCGCGCCGCCAGCCCAATCAGGCGGCCGGCCGAGAGGTGAAGCTCAACTACGCAACGCAGGTGAGCATCGCCCCGCCCACGATCGCATTTTTCGGCAATCATCCGGAGCTCGTGGAGGAGCATTACATCCGCTTCCTGCACAACGGCTTCCGTGAGACGTATCCCTTTACAGGCAACCCGCTCGTCATCCTGATGCGCCGCAAGAGCGGCGGGGCGGCGGCATAGCGTGCACCTCGGGCTCGCGCTCGCAGCCGCATTCACGTCCGGGTCCATCCCCTTTGCCCATCTCGCGGGAACGGCAAAGGGGGTCGATCTCCGCAAGCAGGGCTCCGGCAATCTCGGAGCAACCAATGTATTTCGGGTGCTCGGCTGGAAGATCGGCCTCAGCGTGTTTCTGGCCGACGCGCTCAAGGGTGCGCTGCCCGTGCTTTTTCTTCCTCCGCACGTTGAGGGAGCGCACGATCCCGTGATCGTGGCCATTCTCATGGGCGTCGCGGCCATCGCCGGCCACGTGAGGCCGGTGTTCCTCAAGTTCGGCAAAGGTGGAAAGGGAGTGGCCACCGCTGCGGGCGTGTTCTGTGCGCTCGCGCCCATTCCCATGCTCGCGACCTTTGCGGTATTCATCGCCGTCGTCCTGGCCACCGGCTACGTGTCGCTTGGCAGCCTCATGTCCGCCGCGCTCCTTCCCGTTCTTCTCGTTGCGACACTCGGCCTCGCGTCGCCGCTCTTCATCGTGAGCGCGGTGATTGCGGCGTTCGTGTTCTGGACGCACCGGGCGAACATCGGCCGCCTGCGGCGTGGCGAAGAACATCGGTTCGGCAAGCGAGGCAAGGCATGACGCGCGCCGCCGTAATCGGGGCCGGCGCGTGGGGTACAGCGCTCGCGGACGTGCTTGCCCGGAATGGTCACGACGTCCAGCTCTGGGCGCTGGAAGAAGACGTCGTCGCATCGGTGAACGAGCACCACGAGAACGCGCGGTTCCTGTCCGGTGCGCCGCTTTCCGCCGCGCTTGGGGCCACCTCGTCGCTGAAGGACGCATTGCGCGACGCTACGTTGATTTGCGCCGCCACGCCGTCCCAACACCTGCGCGGCGTGCTCCGCCAGGCGCGGCCCTTTCTTGCGCCTCGCGCCATCATATGCGTGGCGTCAAAGGGCATCGAGCGTGACACGCTTGCACTCATGAGCGAAGTCGTCGCCGATGAGGCACCAAATCATCCTGTGGTAGCGCTGTCAGGTCCGAGCTTCGCGGCGGAAGTCGCAGCCCGCCAACCTACGGCCATCGTTGCCGCGTCCGTCGACATCATCTCCGCGGAAGCCGTGCAGGACGCATTCAGCAATGCACACTTTCGGATCTACACCCATGACGACGTCGTTGGCGTGGAGCTGGGTGGTTCCCTGAAGAATGTCATGGCGGTTGCAGCCGGTATCGCCGAAGGCGTTGGACTCGGCTTCAATTCCCGTGCGGCGCTCATCACCCGCGGCCTCGCCGAGATGTCGCGTCTTGGAGCGGCACTCGGTGCACAACCTGCCACGTTTGCCGGTCTTGCCGGCATTGGTGATCTCGTGCTGACCTGCACCGGATCGCTCAGTCGCAATCGAGCCGTCGGGCTGGCGGTGGGGCAGGGCGCCACCCTCGAGGAGGCGTTGCGCGGCAAGGAGACCGTCGCCGAAGGCGTGGCCACGACACGGAGTGCGCTCGCGCTCGCGAACCGCGAAGGCGTGGAGATGCCGCTCGTCGAGATGGTCCATCGCATTCTGTTCGATGGGCATTCCGCACACACCGCCCTCACGGAATTGATGGCCCGTGAGCTTCGCTCGGAGCAGGACGCATGAGTGCCGAACCCGTCCAGGAGTTTTACAGCATTGGCGAAGTCTGTGAGCTCACGGACCTCAAGCCGCATGTGCTGCGATACTGGGAGAGTCAGTTCCGCTTTCTCAACCCCGCCAAGAATCGCTCGGGCAACCGGGTGTATCAACGGCGGGAGATCGAGTTGATCCTGCTCGTGAAGCACCTGCTGTACACCGAGAAGTACACCATTGAAGGTGCCCGCCAGAAAGTGGATGAGCACCGCAAGGGCGGTGACCTCCGCGGCGCGGCGCGGGCGGCGCTCACCGTGCAGACCCTCGAATCGCTCGAGACGGAGCTCAAGGAGCTCATCCGTTTTCTCTCGCCTGATACCTGAGCACCAACGCTTCATGCGATTCCTGATCACGAACGACGACGGCATTCTCGCACATGGCATCGAGTGCCTCATCGAGGCCGCGGAACCGCTTGGCGATGTCTCCGTCGTTGCGCCCGACCGCGAGCAGAGTGCCACGAGCCACTCGCTCACCCTGCATCACCCGCTGCGGCCGGTGCGCCGAGCCGAACGGCGCTGGCAGATTGACGGAACGCCAACGGACTGCGTGATGATTGCAGTTGAAGCGCTGCTGGACGAACGGCCGGACTTCATCCTGAGCGGTATCAACCACGGCCAGAACATGGGCGAGGACGTTCTCTATTCAGGCACCGTGGCTGCGGCCATGGAGGGTCTCGCGCTGGGGATTCCATCCATCGCGTTCTCCTTTGCCGGCGGCGACCTGCGGGCCGACCTCACGCACCTGAAGGAGCAGGTGGCGGTACTCACGCCCCTCATCAAGCACCTCACGTCGCTTCCCAAGTTCCCGGCGAATACGCTGCTCAACGTCAACCTGCCGCCACTGCCGGCCGACAAGGTGAAGGGCGTTCGGCTCACCCGGTTGGGGAGCCGTGTGTATTCCGGGTCGCTGAAGCCCATGCGCGATCCGTGGGACCGCGACATCTTCTGGATCGGTGGTGGTTCCATCACGTGGACCGGTGAGCCAGATTCGGACTTCCGCGCAATTGGCGAGGGATACATTTCCATCACGCCACTTCACCTGGACCTCACCAACTACAGCATGCTCGAATCATCGGAGAATTGGTGGCGGGATCTGTAGACGGGCAGATGACCGGCGCGCGCCGGCGGCTCGTGGAGCTCCTGCGTGACAAGGGCATCCACGACATCTCGGTGCTTCGCGCCTTCGACCTCACGGCTCGGCACGACTTCATGCCCACGGGCGTAAGGCATCGCGCCTATGAGGATACGTCCATTCCCATTGGCAGCGGGCAAACCATCTCGCAGCCGTACGTGCATGCGCGCTATCTCGAGACGCTGGCGCTCACTGGGCACGAGAAAGTGCTCGAGGTGGGAACCGGCTCGGGGTATCAGACCGTCCTGTTGTCGCACCTGGTCGCACAGGTGTTCACCATCGAGCGCATTGCCGCGCTGTTCAATACGGCGCGCGAGGCCATCAGGCATGCCGGCGCCACCAACGTGTCCATGTTGCTGGGGGATGGCACGGTAGGCTGGCGCGAGTACGCGCCGTACGACGCCATTCTCGTGAGTGCTGGAGGGCCGTCCATTCCGCAGGCCTTGGTGGAGCAGCTCGCCGAAGGGGGACGTCTGCTCGTTCCGGTGGGATCGAAGGATGAACAGACCTTGATGCTGGTCACGAAGCGCGGCGGCACCGTCGTGAGCCGCGAGATCGCGCCCGTTCGGTTTGTGCCGCTGGTGGGCACGCAAGGGTGGGACAGGGAATAGCGTGCTGCAAATCCACCTTCGCATCTCCGGTCGCGTGCAGGGCGTTGGCTTCCGCTGGTTCGTGCGCGAGGAGGCTCGACGGCTTGGGCTGAGCGGCTGGGTCACCAACCTCGCCGACGGCGGGGTGGAGCTGGTGGTGGGCGGGGAAGCGTCGTCCGTGGAGCGTCTGCGCCGAGCCATAGAGGTTGGGCCCACTGGTGCGGAGGTGACGTCGGTGAGCGATCTGGACGAGACCATTTCCATGCCGTTGCCGTATCCTTTCGCCATCCACCGATGAATGATGCCGCCTTGAAGGACCGGCTGTTCGCCGCCATGCGTGATGTGCCCGATTTTCCCAGGCCGGGCATTTTGTTCAAGGACATCACACCGGTCCTCGCGGACGCCGTGCTCCTGAGGGAGCTCACGGAGGCCATGACCGCGCCGTGGCAGGAGGCCGGCATTACCCACGTGGCGGGAATCGAAAGCCGGGGCTTCATTCTCGCCGCGCCCATTGCCATTGCGCTTGGCGCCGGCTTTGTGCCAATACGAAAGCCGGGAAAGCTGCCCTGGCAGACGGCCGGCGTGGACTACGCGCTGGAGTATGGGTCCGACCGGCTCGAGATGCATCTCGATGCGTGTCCCTCGCCGGCGAGGGTCTTGCTCGTCGACGACGTGCTTGCCACGGGCGGAACGGCGTCGGCGGCCTGTGCGCTCATTGAACAGGTGGGCGGCATTGTGGCGGGTTGCTCTTTTCTGCTGGCCATTTCAGCGCTGGGCGGCGCGGGCCGGCTCGGCGGCCGGCCAATTCAGGCACTTCTGTCGACGTAAGCTTTACCACCGCCTGTCGCGTCCTGAGAGTTCGTTTGTTATCTTCAGATGCTAGGGTGGTCCCGATGTCGCCTCCGTAGCTCAGGTGGATAGAGCAGCGGTTTCCTAATCCGTTGGCCGGGTGTTCGAGTCACCCCGGGGGCATTTCCTCTGCTCGACCCGGCTTCCAATTACCAGTAAACTCATGACGACCCCCACGCTCGATCCCGAGTCCGCCACGCAGCCCAAGGCGGAAAGCTTCCTCGACTGGTTCCAGATCAACTCGCGCCTAGTGGTCATCGGCGGCGCGGTGGTGCTGGCTGCCGGCTTCGCCTATTGGTTCGTGCAGCGCACCAAGGTGAACGAGGCGGTGAATTCCGACAAGCAGCTGATGCAGGCCAAGCAATCGCTGAACTCACAGAATCAGGCGCTGGCGGAGTCCGACCTGAAGAAGGTCGTGGACAAGTACGGCGACAAGCCGGCGGGAACGGAGGCGGGTCTTCTGCTCGCCCAGCTGAAGATGGACAAGGGTGATTTTGCCGGTGCGGTCGCCACCATGAAGGATTTGCTTGGAAAGGTATCCGGCCCGAGCGCGACGCAGGTCGAGGGTCTCTACGGCGATGCGCTCGCGCAGCAAGGCAAGGCTGCCGAAGCGGCAGCCGAGTATGTGAAGGCGGCCGGTATGACGTCGATGACGAACGAAAAGAACCTGTGGCTGTCCAAGGCGGCGTTGGCGTATCTGACGGGCCGGAATACCGCGGAAGCAAAGAAGATTTATGAAGGTCTGGCTGCGCAGATCGAGAATCAGGCGATTGCCGCCGAGGCGCATGTTCGGCTCGGTGAGCTGACGTTGGGCACGAAGATGTAGCTGTTGGGGAGGAATCTCCCGTCCCGACATTCGCTGTCGCTCATGCGGGATGACA
>JAQBPY010000239.1 GCA_028287285.1 Gemmatimonadota bacterium | reverse complement strand
GACGTTGGCTCTGTGCGGCATGGCGCTTGGCTTTGGGACGCTGTTCCCGCAGTTCGAGACGGAGAACGCGGCGCAGATCCCCACGTCGTTTGGGGGGCTGCTGTACATGATCGCGGCGATTGGACTCATTGCCGGCGTTGTGGTGCTGGAGGCGCGGCCGGTGTACGGCTACATCTCGGCCAAGTACTACAACACGCCCATCGAGCCGACGGAGATGATCATTGGATTTGGGCTTGCCGCGCTGCTCTGTGTAGTAATGACCATCGGACCCATTGGCGTGGCGAAGCGTCGACTTGAGGCCGTCGAGCGATGAGCGTTCTGGCGCGATAGTGTCGCAATTGCAAACGGTATCACGCTAGCCGGAACAATATTGGGAACCCGCTTTCAGATGTTTGAGAGATTCTCTAGTCCCCTTTCTTGGCGCGCATATCGGATGACTCGAACGACGTGAGCTTCGAGTTCCTCCTCTGATAACTCTGGAAGAACCTCTCTGACTCTTACTCTGATCTCATCCAGAGACATCGGATCATGGGGTTGAGACGGCGCCTTGTTTCGTTGATTCGGAATCATGATTTCCACCTCGAGAGCCATTCCATGGAAACGAGTTGCAGCGATTCGTTCTACTGGGCTCGGACGCCGCTTGGGGCACAATGTGCTTGGAAAACGTCGGGAGTTGAATGGTGCGACTTCGGACGGTGCACTCCGCGATACCGTCCCCAATTGTGATTGGCTCCGGGACTAGAAGAAATAGCCGAACAGCTTCTTCCTCAGCCGGTTGAGTCTCGCTCGTTTGCAACCTCGCTCTGATTCGTTTGGGCGGGTGGGGGAGCGGAAGTCATGGGGACGCGAACCGCCGGTCGCACGGCGGGGAGTTCGGACTCGTCCAGCCGGCGAGTTTCCCTACCTCGCGCCATTTGCGTCGGATTGTTCGAGGCGATCCATCAACTTAGGATCTGATCAACAAGATCACTGGGCGTTGGCGGATGAGACCGTAGTCCGGCGCGGAATGCTGGCTTCGCAGTTGGCAGAAGGTCGTGTGGTTGAGTCTATTTTTTGACTCAGCGCCGCGCTGTCGCAAGGTGCGTCTACATGACTTCCCGCGACCGCACACCCTCCCGCGTACGCTGGGCATCGCTCTACGAAATAGCTTCGGGAAAGTCTTCGACGCGCGCGAGAGAACGGTGGCCTCCCACAACGTGATGCAGCGAAACGACGTCGGCGTCCGCAAAGTTACATAGCGAAATCGGAGACGGGTGAGCGTCGTGTTGACGCCATTGAACTCGTTCAGTTCGCTACCGCCTACGGGGCCGAAATCGGCTTGTTGCTTCCCAGCACAAGAAGCGGCTATAGCTGCCTGCGCGGCCCTAGGTGAAGTCTCCGGGTTGATTCGTTGCGTTTTCCGCCTTCTTATGACAATGTTTCGGGTAGCTGCGGATAGGACGACTAGTCGAAGTCCGACGCTGCGGCTAGGGAGATTTGTCACCACAGCGCGGGCTCGACAAGCAAGGCGCTGTCCCGTAGCCGATTAACAGCCGAACGGTCCCCTTTCAAGAGGGACAAGCCAACCGGTTTCGGAAAGACGGCCTCACCTTTCAGCAAGAGCGGTCCCGTAGCGAAAAGCTAGTGTACTGGCCGATCGTGACGCCAGCAAGGGCGGTATACAAATGCTCACCGGCTTTTCACAGAGCCTGGGACGTCCCAGGCCTAGTGGAATCAGAGATGAAACCCACAAAGGTCATTCGGGCAGACGTGAAGGTTACGATGTGCGTTGAGAAAGTAATTTGGTATCTTGTTCTCCTCGTGTACGCGGTCCGACACGTCGGCTAGTTAAGCGGGCAGGCTAACCTCCTGCCCGGTTTTATTTGGATACCTCAAAGGAGACCTGCTTACGGCGCGTCGTCGATTCGCACCGGACTGCGCTGGCGCCTATACTTAGCGTCCCTCTTTCGGACCGAGTGACGTGGCCGATTCAAGCGACACTGCAAAGACAGTGGATATCCCAGCATCTACCAAGAAGAAGGCGAAAAGGCGTCGTAAGACGAAGCGCAAGGCCCCAACAAAGGCCAAGGCGGACGCGTCACGCTCAGGTTCGACCGCGCCATTTCCGCGCACAACTCTCGAAGAATCGCTTTCGCTTGGCAATGCGATTCAGCAGCACGCGAGCGGTCAGAAGGTCAGGCGAACCACTCTCTTCGAGAAACTCGACAAGTCTCCCGATAGCGGGCCCAGTCGAGGGCTTGTCACGAATTCCGGCAAGTACGGAATCACGACTGGAGGGTATCAGGCCGAGTTCCTGGAGCTCACCGCCGAGGGGGCGAAGGCGACCGATCCTGAAACAGGGGACGCGGAGAGACTTCGCGCCCGGTTTCAATTGGCCATTCAGGGCGTACCCGCTTTCAGTCATCTGTATGACAATCTAAAAGGCAAGCGCATCCCGTCGCCCGAGGTAATGAGGGATTTACTCGGCGACGTTGGCATCGCTGATCCGCACCGAAAGGAAGCGGTGGATCTGTTTTTAGAGAATGCCAAGTTCTTGGGCCTACTGCGAACCACAGCAGGAGCGGAGCGACTCGCCCCTATTGAACAAGTACTTGAGGAAACGCCACTAGCTGGGAACGATCCTTCGTCGACGTCACCGTCGCTCATCAGATCCAATAGCTCCTCAATTGCGGAGTCAGGACGCACGGTGCCTTACAACAAAGTGTGCTTCGTCATCGCTCCCATCAGCGAGGAGGGGAGCGAACAGCGCAAGCACTCCGACATGGTACTCGAGGCGCTGATCGAACGTGCACTCGAGGCGGGCGATCTCACCGTTGTCCGTGCTGACAAAATCAGTGATCCTGGAATGATATCGGGGCAGGTGATCAACTACTTGCTGAAAAGTAAGCTTGTAATCGCGGATCTATCGTTCCATAACCCGAACGTGTTCTACGAGCTGGCGATCAGACACATGGTCGGGCTGCCGACGGTTCATCTCATTCGGCGGGAGGACCGCATTCCTTTTGATGTAAAGGATTTCCGCACTTTAGTGATTGATACGTCTGACAAGTATGACCTCATCGCCAAGCTGGAGACATACAGGTCGGAGATCGCCAATCACGCTCGTATGGTCACAGCGAATGGGGCAGAAAGCTCGAACCCGATTCGTACCTACGCCAAAAATCTGGTCGTAAAAGTAGACTAGCGATTCGCCATCCCCTCGCGCCAGCTGCAGACGGCCTACTGGCGACCACGACATTCCGGGTCAGACATTTGTGCAGGATCGCGTACTTACCGCGCAACTCCCTATCAACGGAATAAGCAATGCAGATCATCTCTGTCATCAATTACAAGGGCGGCGTCGGAAAAACGACGACAACAGCCAATTTGGGCGCTGGATTGGCTTGGCGAGGGAAGCGTGTCCTGCTTATCGACCTGGATCCGCAGGCAAGCTTGACTTTCTCGCTCGTTACGCCGGATGAATGGGAGGAGGACCTCGCAGAGGATACGACTATTAAGAGTTGGTTCGACGCATATACGAACAAACAATCATCGCAGCTTTCTGATTTGATTTTCACTCCCGCTCGTACAGCTACGCGTCTCGTCGGCAAGGGACAACTCGACCTCATCGCTTCGCATCTCGGCCTCATCAACGTGGATCTCGAACTCGCGACTGAGTTGGGCGGAGCGTCACTCAAACAGAGCAAGCTCAATTACATGAAAGTCCATCGGCGACTCGCCGATGGGCTTCATCAGTTGGACGACGATGCCTACGACTACGTTCTCATCGATTGTCCACCGAATTTCAATGTCGTCACAAAAACCGCCATAGTAGCGAGCGATTTTGTTCTCATTCCCGCAAAACCCGACTATCTGTCGACGCTTGGGATTGACTATTTGAAGCGCAACCTCAAGGAACTCGTTGACAACTACAACGAATACGCAGAACTAGACGACCGGAATGACAATCCCCCAATTGATCCGGCGATTCTCGGAATCGTATTTACGATGCTCCAGATCTATGGTGGTGAACCAATCTCCTCGATCCGCCCGTTTATTGCCAAGACAAAGAAGCTCGGCTTGCCAGTTTTTGCTGCTAATATTCGTGAGAACAAGACTATATTCGCCGATGCCCCACAGTACGGCGTGCCTGTTGTGTTGAATGCATACAGCTCCGGAACTCACAACGATGTAGTAGATGGTATTGAGAGGTTCATTGATGAATTCCTTGACCGCATCGAGAATTGGAGCAATCCATGAGAACATCGCGTGAATTGGCGGCGCTTCTTCGGCGGCTGGCGGCGCATGTTGAGACTCTTCCTGATCATGAGTCAGCGAACCTACTGTATGGTGCCGCTCATCCGGCGGCTGAAACCCGGCAATCGACGTCGAAGCAGCGGCCGAAATCAAAGGTGCGAAGTCTTGATCCTCAGGTTGTTGCCGACGCATTAGCTACTGCGGCCACGCGAGCCGACGCCACGGCCATTCTCGAGAGGGAGGGGGTTTCGAAGGTCGTTCTCGAGAAGCTTGCGCGCAGATTCGACTTGCCGGTGCTGCGTTCGGATCCTGTTGATCGACTGCGCCAGCGGATTGTCGAGCACGCAGTAGGCTTTCGCATCAACTCTGACGCCATCCGAAGAACGGACAGACGGTAGTCAATATCCCTCAATGACCAGCGTGCGTTTGAAGGCCTCCGCCCGTTCTTCCAGGCGATTCGGAATGCCGATAACGATAGGCTGGATTGGCCTAGTAGTATGATTGTCGGCTTCCAGCAGTGCGCGAAGTTTGAAAGGTTTTTTCAAACCTTTCGTCTGGTGAACGTGATCCCGTTTCTCAACTTGGTGCTCGCTGGCTTCGTGCTGGCGTCGATTGCGGCGCGGTTCATCTTCCCGTCGGTATCGCTCGAGGGGCGGACGTTGTGGCTGTTGAAATCGAGTCCGCTGCCCATGCCGGATTTGTTGTGGGCAAAGTTCTGGGTGGGCACGCTCCCCCTGCTCCTCCTGGCGCTCGGGATCGTTGTTGTCACAAACATCCTGCTGCAGGTGAGCGATTTCATGTTCGCCGTGTCGCTCATGACCATGACCCTCATGACCCTGGCGCTGTGTGGGATGGCGCTTGGTTTCGGGACGCTGTTTCCCCAGTTCGAGACGGAGAATGCGGCGCAAATCCCGACGTCGTTTGGCGGGCTGTTATACATGATCGCGGCCATTGGACTCATTGCCGGCGTTGTGGTGCTGGAGGCGCGGCCAGTGTACGGCTACATCTCGGCGAAATACTACAACACGCCTGTCGAGCCCACGGAGATGATGATCGGGTTTGGACTGGCGGCGCTACTTTGTGTGGCGATGACCATCATACCCATTGGCGTGGCGAAGCGGCGGCTCGAAGCGGTGGAGCGATAGCGCTGGAAGCAGGTCCGTCGCTGTGCTCAGGACGACAACGTCCGCTATCGGAAAGTTGGAATGTCGCTTCCGTACGTCGAGCGGCATCACAACCAATCCTTGCGTTCCACTGTCGAATGGCATTACTCCATTCCGGCGCCGCAGCACGCGCGCTACCTCACCCCATTCGACTGGTAATGCCAATCAACGTCAGGATCGTCGCCGCACTGTGTTTCATGGCACCGGTGGCATGGACCCAGGCGCCGCGCGCCGGCCCACTTGTTCTCCTCCTCCCTGCAAGTACACGCGCCACGGGTCTGGGCGACGCATTCGTCGCCTTGCGCGACGACGCGGCCATCTTCTACAACCCCGCACTCATCAACCCGACCACGAACGGCCTTTATGGCACCTTCGTGCGCTATGCCTCGAACGGCACGATGGGTGTGTTGAGCAATGCCGTTGCCGTTGGCACGCTCAACCTGGGCTGGGGAGTGGAGGTGCTGGAGTTCAAGGCACGCGGAGACGCGGCATATCCCTTCGCGCCAATGGACGTAGTTCGCGCGGGCTCGCGCGACGCGTTGAGCCTTGCAGCGGCCGTCGGCGCCAACACGACGGTCAAGGGGTTCAAGGCCGGCGTGGGCATGAAGTACGCAGAAGATCGCGTGGACGGGTTGCTCGGTGCCAGTGGCGTCACGCCACCCCTCCGAAAGGGCGTGCTTCTTGGCGACGCCGGGCTCTCGCATCCGTTCATGTCGGGCACGGCGGCACTCGCCGTACAGAACATGGGCGACGACAGCCGCATTCCCCTGCCCATTCAGACGACGCTCGGATGGACGCGTGGCCTCAATACGAGCCAGCTCGACTTCGTGTTCGCGGCGGAAGTATCCGAGCGAAACAACTGGATGGGCGGCGGTGGCGGCGCTGAAGTGGGCTATGGCTGGATCGAAGGGTGGTCTGCCGCGCTGCGTGCCGGCCTGCGCCGCACGGAAACGAGTGCGCAGCGTCCACTCTCCGTTGGCGGAACGCTTAACGCCGATCATCTCGCGCTGGATTACGCGCTGGAGTTCTTCGAGCACAGCGGCTATGCCCATCACCTTTCGCTGCGGTGGCGCTGACAATGCAGAGCGTACGCAAGGTTTCGTTGTCGATCGCCGTCATTGCGCTGGCCGCGTGCTCACAGCAGCTCAAGCTCTCGAAGGACGACTCACCCGTCGTCCTCGCGCACCAGACCATCACCGCACCAAGTCCGGCAGATTCCGGCTCGTTCGCGGTGAACCGGCTGTATTACGGCAGCGGCACCGACAAGCAGCGCGCCGTCTTCCGCGATTCCGTCACGCTCAAGACCAAGGCGGTAGACATCTCGCCCTTCGCGAGCGTGCAGCCGGACAATGTGAACGACCGCAAGAGCTACTGGGGATTCGACATGAAGGCCGTGCCGCTCAACGGACGCGTATGGTACCCCGAGGGTCCGGGGCCTTTTCCGCTCGTGCTCGTGGTGCACGGCAACCACAATCCGGAGGACTACTCCGACCCGGGCTACGGCTACCTCGGCGAGCTGCTCGCGTCGCGCGGCTTCATCCTCGTGTCCGTCGACGAGAACTTCATCAATGGCCTATCGGGCGAAAATGACGGCCGCGCATGGCTGCTGCTCAAGCACCTCGAGGCATGGAAGAAATTCAACGACTCCACCGGCAGCCCGCTGTACCACAAGGTCGACATGGACAACATCGCCCTCATGGGCCATTCGCGCGGCGGCGAGGCGGCACCATTGGCGGCGACGTTCAACAAGCTCAAGTTCTATCCGGACGACGCGAAGCAGAAGCTCGGCTTCAACTTCAACATCAAGTCGATCGTCTCCATCGCGCCGGTGGACGGCCAGTACAAGCCCACGGGACAATTCACGCCACTCGAGAACGTGAACTATCTCGTCATCCACGGCTCGCACGACGGCGACGTCTCCACCTTTCATGGATTGCGGCAGTTCGAGCGGCTGAAATTCACGGACGGCAAGCCGTGGTTCAAGTCAGCGTTCTACATGTATCGCGCCAATCACGGACAGTGGAACACCGTGTGGAACAACAAGGACAACGGCCCGCGCAGCGGACGCTCGCTCGATCTGCGCGCACTCATCTCACCCGAAGAACAGCGGCAGTTCGGCAAGCTGGTGATCTCCGCGTTTCTCGAAGCCACGCTCCACGGCAGGAAGGAATACCTGCCCATGTTCCGCGATCATCGCACGGCGGGCCACTGGCTTCCCAAGACCATGTACATCACGCGCTTCCAGGAGAGCGGATACATGCCCCTGGCGGAGTATGATGAGGACATCGACGTGACGACTGGGAACC
Organism: Gemmatimonadota bacterium; assembly: GCA_028287285.1. GTDB lineage: Bacteria > Gemmatimonadota > Gemmatimonadetes > Gemmatimonadales > Gemmatimonadaceae > AG11. Next base: position 18,949 of record JAQBPY010000239.1, on the reverse strand, counting down.
CCGGAGTGGAGTTGCTTGGCGACAGCTTGTCTACATGGAAGGAAGGTGTGCTCCCCTATCGCTCACGCGGCGACGATCAACGGCACAACGCCGTCTGGCTTGGCTGGAACAACCGCATCGCCGGCCCGGACACCATGAAGATGGGTAAGACGGCATCCTACATGGTCACGATCTCCGATTCCCTTCGTGCCGTGCGCAAGCCGGACATCAACAGTGTGCTCTACCTGTCACTCGCCGGCACCAACGACAAACCGGGGCCGCGCACCGTACCAAAGGATTCGACGAAGCCGGATACCTCGGCCGCTGGAAAGGCACGTGCAAAGGCAATTGCCGACTCGATCAAGAACGCGCCCAAGCCGCCGGACAAGAAGACGGAGCCCGACACCATTCCCATCGAGATCACGATCGAGCTCGCGGACTCGGCGGGCCATGGCGTCAGGATGCCGCTGAGCCGGTTCGGCACCATTCGGCGTCCGCTCGATACCAAGGTATTCCGCCGCGAAGGGCGGGACGAACAGCGCTTCGCCACCACCTTTGAGCTCGTTCCGCAAACCTTCGTGATGCCGTTAGCCGACTTTGCCAAAGCATCGCCGGCATTCGACGCGGGGCGGTTGAAGACCATTCGTCTCCTGTTCGACAAGACCGTCGCCGCAACGGTGGTCGTATCCGATATTGGCATTTCCACGAAGATCGACCCGGCATTCCTGGCCTCGCCCTTGCCATGAGGCACAAAGATTTCTTTGTGCCTATTGCACCATCTGTCCCGGCGTCCCACAATATTCGGGCTCGCCATGCAAGTCCCCGGCGAGACGACCCAGCCCACTCTCTGGAGGTTTTCGCATGAAGGCGATCAAGCTCGCCGCCCTCGCGCTCGTGCTCAGCGCGGCGTCGATGTCGGCCCAGGCCGCACAGCAGGGCAAGTCAGATTCCGGCAAGAAGGCGCTGGCCAAGATGGCAAAGAGCGACAAGGTAGCGGCGGCGCCCAAGGCCGATGCGAAGGCGAACAAGGCTGCAGCTGCTCCGGCTGTCGCAAAGACGGATAAGGCGGCTGCAAAGGCCGACAAGGCCGCCCCGCCCAAGGCAGAGAAGGCGGCAGCTCCAAAGGCGGGAAAGGCAAAGAAGGACACGGCCGCAAAGAAGCCGTAACGCGATCTGTCCTGCCGTGAACCGAGCCCGATGCCGTGCGCACCGGGCTCGGTTCGTTTACGCCGTGAGTGCCCGGCCGCAGCCGTTGCAGTACATCGCCCCGGACTCCGCCACGGAAGCCCCGCACGCCCCACACGAGCCGGGCAGGTAGCGCCCGCAGTTCGAGCAATAGGTGGCATCGGGCTCCGGACGCGGACCACACGACATACAGTCCTTGAGCCGCGCCCGATATGCCAGCACCGCGGCTTCGGCGGGGTCTGCGGCCACGCCGGCCGGTGCACCGGAGCGCATGGCATCGAGTGCATGCTGCGTGTACCGCGCACGCAACTCATCGTAGTCCGAGTCTGAGAGCTTTCCCGTGGCACGGTCGAATTCGATTTCGCGCAATGCGACCACAGCGTCCTGCTCCGCGGCACCGGCTGTCTGCTTCGCCGTCGTGGCGATACGTGCGGGCAACACACCAGCCCCCACGAACAGCGGAAACAGCACGAATGCGAGCGCGCCGACGGCGAGCAATGTGCCCATCGCGAGCGCAAGCACTATTCGTCCTTTCGGATGGCGGCCGCCAATCGCGACATCTCGTCATCCGTCGCGGTAACGTCTGGTGCATCAGGGGCAACGCGCGCGGCGGACCCGGGCCGGCGCTGCATTCCGCGCAACACCGTCGTGAGCGCAATGGCGCCGATGCCAAGTGCCGCGAAGGGAACAAGGTATCCGGCCCAGTTGAACCCGCTCCTGCGTGGCGCCATGAGCGCACGCTCGCCGTACACCGTCACGAACGAATCGAGAATCTCCTGCGCCGAATACCCGCCTTCGACCAGCGAGATGATGTCGCGGTGCATCGCGGGTGACACCTGGCACGAGAAGTCCGTGGTGCGGCAGATGTAGACGTCGAGCGTGCAGCCGCACTGGCACCGCACGTCGCGCTCGAGCGCATCACGCTGCTCATCTGTCATGGACTTGACCGCATCGCGCCTGGGCGGCTTGCGTACCGTCTTTGCCGCGGACTGGTCCATGTCGAACAGATTTCCCGATCCCTGGCCGGCAGCAGGCTGCTGGGCGCCCAGCAGGCTGGCGCCGAACAACCCTGCCCCACTGATCGCAACACGAGCCAGAAAATCGCGGCGACGAATCACGATGTCGACGCCATCTCGCGCGCGGGAGCAAGCGTTGCCACATAGCCGCTGGGCGCGCGGCGGCGCTCGGCCTGAGGCCACATCACGATGAGTCCACCAATGGCCATGATCATGCCGCCAATCCACACCCAGACCACCAGCGGGTTGAAGCTGATGCGGAGCTCCGCGGTTTCGTCGCGTACGCCGGCGAGCACCATGTAGAGATCCAGGCTGGCCGAACTGCGGATGCCGACTTCGGTGCTCGGCTCGAATTGCGGCTGCTTGTTGCTGTCGAAGTACTGGCGCTTTTCCGTGGTGAGGATGCCAAGGCGCTCACCATCGCGAAATACCTCGAGACCGATGGCAGTGACGAAGCGATTCAACGTCTCGGACGTGGAGATGCCTTGACTCACGAAGCGCCATTTGTGGCCGAGCGGATCGACGAGCTCCTTGGTCTCGCCGGTCTTGAGCTGGACGTCGTGATCCTTCTTGAATGCGAGTCCGGCAAAGGCGCAGAAGAGCACCACGATGCCGGCGTGTACGATGTAGCCGCCGTAGCGGCGCCGATTGCGCGCGATGAGCCGGATCACTGCGGTAAAGAGTGATTCACCGTGAATGGAGCGGCGCGCGCCGATGCCCTTGTAGAATTCCTGGCCAATGGTGCCGGACACGAAGCCTGCGAGCGTGTACGCGACCAGCGCGTGCCCGTTCCGCATACCCAGCGCCGCGAGAACTACACCTGTAGTTATGCCAGCACCCGTGGGAAACAGAAATTGCCGCCGCAGGTTCGACGTCGACGCCTTGCGCCATGCGATGAGCGGGCCGATGCCGGTGAGGGCGAGCAGCAGCAGGCCAAGCGGGATGTTCACCGTGTTGAAGAACGGTGGACCCACGGTGATCTTGGATCCGCGAACGAGCTCGCTGATGAGTGGAAAGAGCGTGCCCCAGAGGACGGAGAACGCGATGCCCACGAGTACGAGGTTGTTGTAGAGGAATGCGGCCTCGCGGCTCACCATGCTCTCGAGTGTCGCCGTGGCTTCGAGATCCTTCAATCGCGTGGCGACGAAGTAGATCGTGGCGCCGGTGCTGGCGAGGAAGAAGGTCGCGAACCACGAGCCCACCGGCGATTGGGCAAACGAGTGCACGCTCTCGATCATGCCGCTGCGAGTGAGGAACGTGCCGAAGATCGCGAGCAGGAAGGTAGTTACCACGAGCACCACGTTCCACTTGCGCAGCATGCCGCGCTTTTCCTGGATCATGATGGAATGCAGGAACGCCGTTCCCGTGAGCCACGGGAGAAACGACGCGTTCTCCACGGGATCCCAGGCCCAGTAGCCGCTCCATCCCAGCTCGACGTACGCCCACCACATGCCGAGGGTGATGCCGACGGTGAGGAAGAACCAGGAGATGAGCGACCAGCGGCGGACGATCAGCAGCCAGGTTGCGTCGAGCTTGCGGGTGATGAGCGCCGCGATGGCGAACGCGAATGGAATGGCCGTAGCGACATAGCCCAGATAGAGGTTTGGCGGATGAATCGCCATGCCGGGGTTCTGGAGCTGCGGGTTCATTCCCTTGCCGTCGGCGGGAACGAACGAGAGCCGATCGTAGGGGTTCGCCTTGAAACAGGTGGTCGCGATGAAGAACAGCAGGATGAGCGCGAGGGTGCCGCAGGCGAAGGGCGCGAGCTCGCGCGCCTTGTCCTTTACAGACCAGATCGCGAGCGCGCTGTAGATGGAAAGGATGAGCGCCCAGAACAGCATTGATCCAGCCTGCCCGCCCCAGAAGGCGGTGAAAACATAGATCTTGGGCATGTTCGCACTGGTGTGCGAGGCCACGTAGCTGAGCGAGAAATCATGCGTGAGGAGTGCGTCCCACAAGCCGATGGACGCCAGGATGATCATCGCGGTGGTGGCATAGAGTCCGCGTCGGCCGCTGACGACGAGGTCATCGCGGCCCATGGAGCCACCGGCGAACGACGTGACCCCCGACCAGGCCGCCATGAGGAGGGCGACCCAGAGGGACAGCTCACCAATGAGGATCACGCCTTTGCCCCGGACTTGTAGCCGGGTGTCTGCTTGTATTTCTCGCCACCCGGCGCCGTTGGTGCATTCTCGTAGCGCGACGCGCACTTGGCGAGCAGCGTGGTTGCGTGGAAGGTGCCGTCCTGCCCCATGCGTCCTTCAACGACGACGTCGACGCCATCGGTGAAAGTATCTGGGGCGATACCGCGGTAGATGACCGGAAAGGCCTTGGCGCCGTCGGTGACACTGAACGCGTACTCCTTGCCACCGGGAACGCGGGTGATGGAGCCCGGGACGACCCGTGCGCCGATCTTTACCCCCGTGTTGTGGAAGCTAGGGTCCGCGCTGAGCTTCGTGGAGAGCTCGGTGGGCGTGAGGTAGTACATGCCGGTGTCCTTGATGGACGTCGCCATGAGGTACCCCGCCGTCCCGAGGACCAGCGCGCCACCGATGAGGAACTTCGTTCGAGCGGATGTCATGCTGCCTGTGCTCGCAAAGGGGTTACCTGCCTCAGCTAATATAACGCTGGCGGGGACGGCTCCCACATCGGCCTTTTCCCTACACTTGGATGCCGGCCGGCCTCAGCGCGCGGTCCGGACCAGGAGAATTGTCACCGAGCCTGCGCCCGCAGCGTCCCAGGCGAGGTCTCGAAAGCTGAAGTCGCCCCTGATGTTGCGATCGTGAATCTCCTTGCCCACCCCCACGGCAGCCGTGGTCAGGCTTGCCCCGGTCAGTGCCGCCGAGTGTGAGACACCGGTCGTGCGAAGCGCCCCATAGGACAGGCTCTGGACAAACGCCGACGCAAAAAAGTGCTGGATCTTGTCGGACCCGGTCCAGCTGTCGTTGGACGGGCCGCCAAGGGTGAACACGAGCCAGAGGCCGCGCATCAGGCCACGCTCCGGACTCTTTTCGCGACGAGCCGCTTCCGGAGCAGCTCGAGGGAGCGATTCAGCAGAGCCTTGTGTTCCGGTGCATGAATCCAGCTGCTCGCGCCGCTGGGATGCGGCAGCGGAATGATGACGGAGGAGCCGCCTTCGTGCTCCACCTGGTGCTCGCGGCCAACGGCTTCATCGAGAGGCATGGGTCCGAGAAACCGGTCGATGGCGAGCCGGCCTACCGGCACGATGAAGGGTGGACGGATGATCCTGAGCTCGTTGGCCAGCCAATCGCCACACCGCTTCCGCTCACCGAGCGTCGGCACCCGGTCGCCTCGGCCGGATGGATGGGGGCCGGGATAGCAGCGTGTGATGGCGGCGATGTAGAGCCGGTCGCGGGCGGTCTGCTCGTCGAGACCGGCTTGCGCAAGCCATTGAAACAGCGTTTTCCCGGCGCGGCCCGCGAAGGGACGTCCGCCAGCTTGCTCCATTTGTCCGGGCGCCTGGCCCACGAGCATGGCGATGGGCGTGCGCGTCGCGGTCGTCACCGGCCTGATGCCTGGCGACAACACGCATTTGCGGCACGCGAGCAGCGCCTCGGCGTGCTCTTCGAGGGCACGGGCGAGCGGGAGCGGCTTTCGTCGTGTCATTCGCTCGCTGGTGTCGTCGTGTAGTGGTGTAGAGAACCCAGTCCTACCCCGCTGGAAATGCCACGATCCGTCACGATGCCGGTGATCAGCTCCGCGGGCGTGACATCGAACGCCGGGTTGTAGACGTCGACGTTGGCGGGCGCGTGCGGCCCGCGCAGCTCATCCGGCGAACGATGCTCGATGACAATGTCCTTGCCCGTCGCGGTCGCCAGGTCCACGGTCGACCATGGCGCGACGGCGTAGAACGGAATGCCATGGTGCCGGGCCGCCAGCGCAACGCCGTACGTGCCGATCTTGTTGGCGACGTCGCCGTTCGCGGCAATGCGGTCGGCGCCCACCATCACGAGGTCCACTTTCCCCTCGCGCATGAGCGACGCCGCCATGCTGTCGGCAAGCAGCGTCACGCGCACTCCGGCCTGCATGAGCTCCCACGCCGTTAGACGGCTCCCCTGCAGGAGCGGACGTGTTTCGTCGGCATAGACGTGAATCTTCTGCCCGCGCTCATGCGCTACATAGATGGGCGCGAGCGCGCTGCCCATGCCGCTCGTGGCAAGCGCGCCACCGTTGCAGTGCGTAAGGACCCGTGCGCCGTCAAAGAGCAGTGCTGCGCCATGCTCGCCCACGCGCCGGCACATGGCGCGATCCTCGTGGAGAATTGCCGTCGCTTCGGCCCTGAGCGCGGCCATGATGTCGCTGACGTCGCCCTGTGCCGACGTCGCTGCTGCGCGCATTCGCCCAATCGCCCAGGGAAGATTCACCGCCGTGGGACGAACGGCCGCGATGCGGGTAGCAAGAATGTCCAATGTATCGAGAAACGATTCGTGCGTGTCGTGGGTCTGGCTTGCCAGTGAGGCGAACAAACCCAGTGCGCCTGCCACACCGATGGCCGGTGCGCCACGAACAGCCAGTGTCGCGATGGCCTCACACACCTCATTGGCGGTGCGCAGCTCCAGCCGCAACATCTCACCCGGCAGCCGGCGCTGGTCGATGATGTCCACCGCACTGCCGTCCGCGGACCAGCGGACTGCTTCAACGATCGTCATACTGGAAAGTTAGTGAACATGCGGACAACTTGCCGTCTCCATCCACCTCGCCATCGTCTCATGCGATTCTCCATGCGCGTCTCCGCGCTGCTCCTTCTTGCGCTGCCGCTCTCGGCGCAGACGCCCGATCTCCGCGCGCCGCTGCCCACTGATACCAACGTGCATCGCGGACGCCTGTCCAATGGCATTCGCTACCTGATCCGCCGCAACACGATGCCGGAAAAGCGCGCCGAGCTTCGCCTCGTGGTGAATGCCGGTTCCATCCTCGAGGATGATGCGCAGCGCGGACTGGCGCACTTCGTCGAGCACATGGCCTTCAATGGAACGAAGCGCTTTCCGAAAGCCGACATCGTCAATTTTCTGGAGCGTGCCGGCATGCGCTTCGGTGCCGACCTGAATGCGTCCACCTCGTTCGACGAGACCACGTACGAGCTCAAGGTTCCCACGGACACGGCGAGTATCCTCAACACCGCGCTGGACATTCTCGAGGACTGGGCGCACGACGTCAGCTTCGAGGCGCCGGAAATCAAGAAGGAGCGCGGCGTGGTGATCGAGGAGTGGCGCACCGGCTTGAGCGCGGAGACGCGCGTGCAGAACAAACAGTTTCCCGTGATGCTCAAGGACTCCAGGTACGCGGTGCGCGTTCCCATCGGCACCAAGGAAAATCTCGAGACCTTTCCCGACAGCCTCGTACGGACGTTCTATCGCGACTGGTATCGTCCCGACCTCATGACGGTGATCGCCGTTGGCGACTTCGACGTTGCACAGATGGAGTCGGCCATTCGCGATCGTTTCGGCAGGATTCCATCCGCGGTAAAGCCGCGTCCGCGCGTGTACGCAAAGGTGCCGGATCACGCCGAGACGCTCGTGTCGATCGAGACCGACAAGGAGTATCCCAGCTCCACGGTGGCGCTGTTGTGGATGAAGCCCAGCGACAGCACGCGCACTGTTGGCGACATGCGGCGTCAACTCCTGATGTCGCTGTACGACGGCATGGTGAATGCGCGCTTCAACGAGCTTTCGCAGCTGCCGGATGCGCCCTTTGCCTACGCCGGTTCCGGACGCGGCTCGTTCACGCGGACAAAGGATGCGTACCAGCTGTACGCGGCGGTGAAGGAAAGCGGGTTCGAGGTGGCCGCTGCTGCGCTGCTGTCGGAAGCAGAGCGCATTTCACGCTTTGGATTCACGCAGCCGGAGCTTGATCGTTTACGTGTAAACTATTTGCGTTCACTCGAGCAGGCGTATGCGGAGCGCGCGAAAACCAACTCCGCGGTTTTCGCGTCGGCATACGTGGACAACGCACTTTCGGGCAGTCCGATACTCGGCATCGAAAACCGGCAGGCCCTCGCGCAGAAGCTGCTGCCCACCATCAAGCTTTCGGAGTTGAACGCGCTCGCACGATCGACATTCACGGAAAGGAACCGCGTCGTGCTGGTCGCAGCGCCGGACAAGCCGGAGGTGAAAGTCCCCGACGAGAAGACGATGCGCGGCATCTTCGCAAAGGCCCGGGCCACCAAGCTCGTCGCGTATGTCGACTCCACACTCGACACGCCACTCGTGCCGCATCCGCCGGAACTAGGCACCATCGTGTCCGAGCGCACACTGCCGGAAACGGGGATCATCGAATGGACGTTGTCGAACGGCGCGCGCGTCATGCTCAAGCCCACGGACTTCAAGGCAGACGAAGTCGTGTTTGCCGCGCAGAGCCCCGGCGGTGAATCGTTGCTGCCCGACCGCGACGTATTGAATGCGAGCTTTGCGAGCGTGGTCGCTTCGGTGGGCGGGCTCGGTGACTTCAGCGACATCACGCTTTCGAAGCGGCTCACCGGAAAGCGCGCCGGCGTTGGTGCTTCAATCGGCGACATCAGCGAGACGCTGCGTGGCTCGGCTTCGTCGAAGGATCTGGAAACGCTCTTCCAACTCGCGTGGCTTCGCATGACGCAGCCGCGTCTCGATTCGAGTGCCTTCGAGGCATTCAAGAACCAGATGCGCTCGGCCATGGTGAACCAGCGCAACTCGCCGGAATCGGTGTTCGACGACACGATCACCGTGACGATGTCGCAGCATCATCCGCGGGTGAAGATCCTTTCTCCCGAGCTCCTGGATTCCGTCAACATCCGCCGCGCACTGGGCATCTACAGGGAACGGTTCGCGGATGCGAGCGGCTTTACCTTCTTCCTCGTGGGCAGCTTCTCGCCCGACGTGGTGCGTCCGCTGGTCACGCGCTACCTCGCGTCGCTGCCGGGTCTCCACCGCAACGAGAAGCCGCATGACAACGGCATCCGTCCACCCGGCGGTGTGGTGGAGCGCACGGTTCGCATGGGAGTAGAGGCAAAGGCGCATACCCAGCTGGTGTTCACCGGCGAGTGCGCGTACAGCTACGACAACCGCATCGTGCTCGGCGCACTGCGCGACCTGCTCGACATTCGGCTTCGTGAAGCGCTGCGGGAGGACAAGGGCGGCACATACGGCGTTGGCGTGTCGGCAAGCTGCCGGAACCTCCCGGCACAGCGCTACGAGGTGTCCGTGGAATTCGGCAGCGCGCCCGAGCGTGTCGACGAGCTGGTGAAGGAAGTCTTTGCGGTGATCGACAGCGTGAAGGCTGGCGTCATCAGCGATTCGAACATGACGAAGATCAGGGAAATTCCGTTGCGCGGCCATGAAACGGCGCTGCGGCAGAACACCTCCTGGCTCGCGGCGATGACCGATGCCGACGAGGACGGCCGCGACCAGCGCGACTTCCTGCGGCGTCCGGCAATCGTTCGGTCGATCACCAGGGCTCAACTGCAGGAAGCGGCTCGGCTGTATTTGCGGAAGGAGCAGTATGCGCGATTCACACTCTTGCCGGCGAGCAAGAGCAAGAGCAATTGATCTTTACCGATGTGATCGCAGTATCGCCAACCGTTGCGCGAGGAGCGTATCGGCGGGATTTCGTTTCAGGCCGATGACATATGCCGAGTCGGCCTGTGATTTCAATTCAAGCTGCTCGTAGGCCACGCCGAGAAACAAGGCGGCCACCGATCCAGTTTCGGCGTGGAGCAACGGCGTCGCTGCCCGGATTACCGCTTGCGGACCACCCGAGCGGCCCACAGCGTCCAGATACAGCGACATGAAGCCCGCCTCCGAGCGGGCGTCGCCATCTCGCAGCAGCGGAGCAAGCGTCGCTGCAGCCGCTTCATAGCGGCCCGTTGTGTAAAGCACCTGCGCGTACTCGAACCGAATCTGCCGGTCCTGCGGCACCCGTGCGAATGCACGGCCGAGCATTTGCAGCGCCACGACCGTATCGCCTCGGGCGCGCGCATCCATGCCTAACAGCTTGGCGCTCATGTTCTCGTTGGGCGCAACCTGCGCGAGTCGTGTCCAGAGCGCCTTGTGACTCGTCCAGGCCGTGGCGTACCGGGCGCTCATGTACGCGCCACGCACGGCGATCGCAATGCAGGCGGCGACGGCAACTTTTCTGGCGGTTGGCGGAAGCACGTCGATGATCCATGCAAGCGCAAAGGCCGCTCCCACCGTCATGCCGTACAAGGCGCGGTCGGAAAGAATCTGGCCTGTGGCAGTGAGCAGGTTGGAAGCGGGAAAGTATGAGAGCGTCATCCAGCCGAACGCCACGAGAAGGCGTCTGTCGCCGCGCCTTGACATGACAGAGACCGCGACCGCGAATATCGCGACGACGACGGCGACTCCACATGCTGCAAAGACCAGTCGGCTCGCGGGAAAGCTTGTCGGGCCATAGTACGGCGCCAATGACGTGGGCCAAACGAGCATCTGGGCAATGCGCGGCCACAGAGAGCACATCGCGGCTATTCGCTCCGTCACCGTCAGCCCGCTCAACCCTTGCGCGGCGATCGAGCTGTGCGACACCGGTGCCCCAAGCACTGCGAGCCGCGCGAAGATCGCCACGCTCACGCCCACGACGGCGCTCATCCAGACACGCGCATTCACGTCGAAAAAGTGCCTGGCCGTGGTTCTTTGTACCGTCGGTGTCGTCCAGCCCCACACCGTCAACGCGGCGAGCGGTAGCGCGAGCAGTCCCGATTCCTTTGCAAACAATGCGGCCGCGGCAAGTGCACCAACCGCCGCCGCGCGCCGCCAATCGCGCGCGGCATTTTGCGGACTCGGCGGCCACGATCCGAGTATCCACACGAGCGCCGCCGCACACAGCACCACCACCAGCTCCGATGTGTTGGCAACGCTCGCGACAGGCTCGACATGCAACGGGTGCACGGCGAACCATGCTGCCGCCGTCATCGCGGGCACCGTCCCAACGCCGCGGCGCAGCATCCACCATACCGCGCCTACGGCAAGCGCCGCGAGGAGCATCGCATAGATGTGCATCGCGCGCGGGGATCCGCCGGTCGCATTCCATACCGTCGCCAACAATGCCAGCTGAAATGGACGATACAGCCCGAGTGCATCCACGCCGTCCGACGGCCAATACGGCTGTGCCCACACGCGGCCGAGTGCCCCCCATCCGCGCAGGAGCGTGTTGTCGCGGATGATGGTCGTGTCGTCGTAGACGTACGCCGCGCGCAGTGTGGGCAGCAGTGGTGCGATGGTTGCCGCCACGAGGAAAGCGGCCTGCATGCGGAGAGCGCGATGAGCTGACACGCGGAAAACCTACTTCATGGTTTGTTGTCGCGCAGGCTACTTCAGGCTTGTCATCCCGCAGGCGCGTAGCGCCTGTCGGGAAATATTGTCCCCAAACCGTGGCCAAGCTCCGAATGCAGGCAGGCTATCTCCCGATACTCGCCACGTGAGCGCGGGATGATCAGCGCGCCCTGCTCCGCCGCTCCGGAAAGTGCGCATCCAGGAACCGGATCAGCGCACGCTCCTCCGGCGAATGCGCATACATGTCCGCGCGTGATGCATACCGCGGCGGCAGCTTGATTGTCTCGCCTTCGTCCACATACTGCGCCACGACGAGCGGATGCACGTACGACGTGCGGCAGATTGCCGGAGTATTCCCGAGCTCGGAGGCCACGAGGCGCATCGTCGTCATCACGTTGCGACGGGCATCAGTATCCGACGTCGGCGCACCAAGCTCCGCGAGAATGGTCGCCGCACGCAGTGTTCCACCCCAGGTGCGGAAATCCTTCGCGCTGTAGGCCACGCCGAGTGTGTCGTGCAGGTACGCGTTCACGTCCGTGGCCGTGAGGTCGCGCCACTGCTTGCCTTCCTGATAGCGAAAGAGCCGCGTGCCCGGCGTATCGAGATATCGCTTCACCAGGCGAGCGAGCTCGCGGTTGGCAACGATCTGTTTCTGCTTGATCGACTTCTTTCCCACGTACGAGAACACCGCGCACCCATTGGCCAGCTCCACGTGCGATTTCCGGAGCGTCGCAATGCCGAACGTCCTGTTCTCCGTGACGTAGCGCTCGCTGCCGATCCTGAAAAAGCTCTCGCTGATCAACCGCACGACGGCCGCGGCCGCAGCCTTTCGAGACACGACCTTCGAGGCCGCATCGGCTCGCACGCGCTTGCGGATCGCCGGCAAATCCTTCGCCAGCTCCCGCACCCGGTAGTATTTCCTGAGTTGTCCGCGCTCGACGGCCCGCGGGTGATAGCGATACTGCTTCCGCCCCTTCACATCGAGCCCCCAGGCCTGTACCTCGGCGCTGGCGCTCACCGCGATGTGGACGTCCTTCCACGCGGGCGGAATGACGAGCGTCCGGATGCGCTCCAGGACGCGCTCGTCCGTTACCGGACGGCCGGCGCGCTCGTATCGGAACCGCTTCTTCGGGCCCAGCCGCTGAATCCATTCTGCCATAGGCGGGCCCAAGGGCAAATTGCGGTCCGCAACTGTAGATTCCGGAATGCCCTACAGTCATCTCACCTTCGACGTTGCCGACCGCATCGCCACGATCACGGTCAACCGCCCGGACAAGCTGAACGCGCTGAACGATTCGCTCATGAGCGAGCTCGGCGACGCCATCACCGAAGCGCGAGGACGCGGCGACGTGGGCGGGGTGTTGCTCACGGGGGCCGGACGCGCATTCGTCGCCGGAGCCGACATCGCCGAGCTGGCGGGCCAGAACGCCGTGGAGGGAAAAGCGCGTGCGGAGCGTGGACAGCGCACCTTCCGCCTGTTCGAGACATCACCCAAGCCCACGATTGCGGCGGTGAACGGCTTCGCGCTGGGCGGCGGCTGCGAGCTCGCCATGGCATGCCACATCCGCATCGCCTCCGACAAGGCGCAGTTCGGCCAGCCCGAAGTGAAGCTCGGCATCGTGCCGGGGTATGGCGGCTCTCAGCGCCTGCCGCGGCTGGTTGGCAAGGGACGCGCGTTGGAACTGCTGCTTACCGGCGACATGATCGACGCCGCGGAGGCACTTCGCATCGGTCTCGTGAATCGCGTCGTCACGGCGGATGCGCTCATTGAAACCACGCGCGCCATGCTGACGACGATGCTTGCGCAGGGACCGCTCGCCGTCGCGCAGTGTATCGAGGCCGTTGACCGCGGCCTCGACATGGGCCTCGACGACGCCATCGCGCTCGAGGCATCGTACTTCGGCATGCTGTCCGCAACACAGGACAAGGCCGAAGGAATGATCGCATTCCTGGAGAAACGGCCGGCGAAGTTCACGGGTTCGTGAGCGACGCGCGCGTCGTACTGCGCTCGCTCGCGGTGCGCGACTTTCGCAATCTCGCGCGCCTCGACCTGAATTTCCCCGCGGCTGGCGTGGTCGTCATTGGCGACAACGGGCAGGGCAAGTCAAACCTGCTCGAGGCAATTTATTATCTGCACCTGCTTCGATCGGTTCGGGGAGCGCGTGACGTCGACGTCGTCAGATTTTCCGCACCCGGATTCCACGTCGCCGCACGAGCGGAGGGCAGCGTCGAACGCGAAGTCTCCGCCGGCTTCGAGCGGCAAACCAGGAAGAAACGCGTCAAGCTCGGGGGCGCCGAACCGCAGCGCTTGAGCGACGCACTCGGCGCACTGCCCTGCGTGCTCTTCTCCCCCGCCGACGTCGAGCTCGTTGCAGGTGCGCCCACCGCTCGGCGCCGGTATCTCGACATCCTGCTCGCGCTCTCCTCGCGGAAATATCTTGGCGCGCTTCAGCGCTATCGCCATGCGCTCGCGCAGCGCAACGCGGCGCTGCGTGATGCCATGCGGTCGCCGGCGCCGGGGGCGAATCAGCGTATCGAGATCTGGGAGGCGCCGCTTGCGCAGCATGGTGCCACGTTGTGGCTCGAGCGTGTCATGTGGGCGGAACAGGCCGCACCACGCTTCGCGGCGATGTGCGCGGCAATCGGAGAGCAAACGTCGGCCGCGTTGCGGTATGCGACATCGCTGGAGCCTGCTTCGCGCGGGCTCGATGATGTTGTCGCAGCGATTGCCACGGGACTGGCGCAGCGCCGTGATCTCGACGTGCGCCGCGGCATCACGCACACCGGCCCGCATCGCGACGACCTTGCCTTGATGCTCGGCGGACGCGAGCTGCGTGCGTTCGGCTCGGCGGGCCAGCAGCGCACGGGCGCCATTGCCTTGCGCCTGCTCGAGGGAGAGACCCTGCGCGAGCGGCTTGGCGTCGCACCCATTCTGCTCCTCGATGATCCATTCGCGGAGCTCGACGTCCGCCGGTCCGCGAAGATTCTGGAGTTGCTCGCCGAACAATCCATGGGGCAGACCGTATTGACCGTGCCCAGGGAGAGTGATATTCCGCCGGCGCTGACAGAGCTGTCGCATTGGCACATCGCGGATGGCGTGGTGCGCACGTCATGAGCCCCGCCAGAAAGCAGCCGTCGTCGCTGGGGGATGTGTTGTCTGGTGTGTTGCGGAGCGCCGGCATCGCGGCCCGTGTGGAGCAGGCGGGGATCATTCCGGAGTGGCCGTCGCTCGTGGGGCCGCAGATCGCCGCAGTGACGGAACCGCAGTCCATTGCGGCGGATGGGACGCTCTTCGTCCATGTGACGACGAATTCCTGGATGATGGAGTTGTCGTTGATGGAGCCCGAGTTGCTTCGCGCGTTGAATGCCAAGCCCGACCGTGTGCCGGTGAAGAAAATTCGGTGGTTGCTTCGGCGCGGCTGACGGGAGCCGGGCAATCCGTCCGACATGATTTGTGATATCCTGATGCATCTCGTTTGCCAGCGCTGTAAGTGATTGTGCTTTAATGACTTACATAGACGCATTTAACTTGCATGAACGAGTGATTTAGGTTACATTTCCGGGTCTGTACCACGTCCCTGTTTTCGGGATGTATTCGGGGAGAAAATCTCCGTGAACTCTGACTCGACATTCATGTCCAAGAACGACGAAAAGCCTGCTGCCAAGGAGTACGGCGCTGGCCAGATCACGGTCCTGAAAGGCCTCGAGGCGGTTCGGAAGCGCCCGGGCATGTACATCGGCTCCACGTCCGAGCGTGGCCTGCACCACCTCGTCTACGAGGTCGTCGACAACTCCATTGATGAAGCGCTCGCCGGCCATGCGGATCGGGTGAGCGTCATCATCCATCCGGACAACTCCATCACGGTCGAGGACAACGGCCGCGGCATTCCGGTGGATCTCCATCCCATTGAAAAGATTCCCGGCGTGGAGCTGGCCATGACCGTGTTGCACGCCGGCGGCAAGTTCGACAAGGATTCCTACAAAGTGTCCGGCGGTCTCCACGGCGTGGGTGTGTCCGTCGTGAACGCGCTCTCCGAAGTGCTGAAAGTGTGGGTGTGGCGCGACGGCAAGGAGTACTACATGGACTTCATGCGCGGCGACACGCACACGAAGCTCAAGGTTCTTGGCGACGTCGCGAAAAAGAAGACGGGCACCAAGATATGGTTCCGCCCGGACCACATGATCTTCACGGAGCTCGTCTACACCTACACCACGCTCGCATCGCGTCTTCGCGAGCTCTCGTTCCTGAACAAGGGCGTCACCATCACGCTCAAGGACGAGCGCGCCGAGCAGGAAAAGGAGGAGACGTTCCTCGCGAAAAACGGCCTGCGCGAGTTCGTCCAGCACCTGAATGCGCATCGCAAGGCGCTGCACAACGAAGTCATCTACATCGAGACGACAAAGGATGACGTCGGCATCGAGCTCGCCATGCAGTACAACGATGGCTACCAGGATTCCGTCTTCTCGTTCGTGAACAACATCAACACGCACGAAGGCGGTACGCACCTCACCGGCTTCAAGAGCGCGCTCACGCGCGTCATCAACCAGTACATCCAGAAGTCGTCGCTCTCCAAGAAGGACAAGGAAACGGTTCTCTCCGGCGACGACGTGCGCGAAGGGCTCACGGCGGTGCTGTCGGTCAAGGTGCACGAACCGCAGTTCGAAGGGCAGACCAAGACCAAGCTCGGCAACTCCGAAGTGGAGTCCGCGGTCAAGACGGTGGTCAACGAGTACCTCGCGAGCTATCTCGAGGAGCACCCGCGCGTGGCCAACATCGTGATCGACAAGGCCATGTCCGCGGCGCGCGCCCGTGAAGCAGCCCGCAAGGCACGCGACCTCACGCGCCGCAAGAGCGCGCTGGATGTCGGGAACCTCCCGGGTAAGCTCGCCGACTGCTCGCTCACCGACCCCGCCATGTGCGAGATCTACCTCGTGGAGGGAGATTCCGCCGGTGGCTCGGCCAAGCAGGGCCGTAAGCGTGAATTCCAGGCAATTCTTCCGCTCCGCGGCAAGATCATCAATGTGGAGAAAGCCCGCATCGACAAGGTGCTCTCCAACTAGGAAATCCGCACCATCATCACCGCGCTGGGCACGGGCATCAAGGACGAGTTCACCATCGAGAAGGCGCGCTATCACAAGGTCATCATCATGACCGACGCCGACGTCGACGGTGCGCACATCCGGACGCTCCTCCTCACATTCTTTTACAGACAGATGCCCGAGCTCATCGAGGCGGGCTATGTGTACATCGCGCAGCCGCCGCTCTTTCGCGTGGCCAAGGGCAAGGAGGCGTATTACGCCTACGACGTGAAGGAGCGCGACGAGATCGCCAGGCGCATGTCGCCCGATGGCAAAACGGGCATCAATCTCCAGCGCTACAAGGGGCTTGGTGAGATGAACGCGGATCAGCTGTTCGATACCACGATGGATCCGGACACGCGCACGCTCCTCAAGGTGAACGTGGACGACGCCATCACGGCCGACGCGATGTTCCAGACGCTCATGGGCGACGAGGTCGAGCCCAGGCGTGTGTTCATCGAAGCAAACGCGCGGTTCGCGTCGAACCTCGATATCTAACGGATTGAGGATGTTATCGTCCTGAGCGCCGCGAAGAACTGTTTTTATTCAGAAGAACAGTTCTTCGCGGCGCTCGGGACAACAGTGACTTAGGCGCTCGAGCTCTCGCAGCGCCGTTCGTTCGCCGCAGGCGCGTTGATCCAGCGCAGGCTGCCGGACTCCCTCTGGATGAGTTGCCCACAATCGCCGAGTGTCTCGCGCACGAGCGAGGCCGATCGGCCCCAGCCGGACCGAAGCGACCCCGTTGTGCCAACACGCATTGCGTCGTCGAGATGACGCAGCATCATCAACAGCACCGCGCACAGGGCCAGGTCGTCAAGAAATGCGTTGCCGTTGAAGGCGATCTCATGCTGTCCGATCTGAAGAGGGCGAAGCCTTCGGGCCCTCGCAGAATCGCGAGCGCGTCTCCTGATCGTCCCGTCTCGAGGCGATTGCTCGCGGCTCTCAGGACGCTCACGATGTCACCATGCAACGGCCGCCACGCTGACTCAGCGATGTCGGCCTGCACCATCCAGGCGTGCACGTAACCGCCGTCGGTCCGCATGGGCTGATCATGCACTTCGCGGCGGGACATCGCAGTGACATGCGTCACTGTCGCCCGGAGCGCAGCAACGGACGACACTACTGTGCGTAACGCAGGATGTCATAGAGGTACCGCACACCAAAGCCGATGTTCGCGATCGAGATGCGCTCGTCGTTCCCGTGCATTCCCTTCTGCATGTCGCTGCTCTCCACCTTGAATGGATCGAACCCGTAGGTGATGACGCCGAGTGAGCGGTAGTAGGGCCGGTCCGTCGCCGCGGTAAACATGGGGGTCGTCACCTTCGCGGCGGGATCCCGATCATGCGTCGCCCGCTCGATCGCACGAAAGAGATCGGTGTCGATTGGGTTGAGGAGGGGTGGCCGTATCGCCTGGACGCGGATGACCTGCACGGACGTATCCGCGATGATGCGCTTGATGTCCGTCAGGAACGCCGCCGGATCCTGGTCAGGCAGCAATCGAATGTCGAGCGACGCGGAGGCCTCGGTGGGAATGACGTTGATCTTGTCGGAGCCCTGGAGCTCCGTGAGCGAGATGGTATTCCGAAGGATCGCGTTCCAGTACACGTCGCTCGTGATCCAGGCCCGCGCACGTGGATTCGTGAGCGCATGAGTGACGTCGGCAAGCCATGCGCGCTGCTCGCCCGTGTACGACGTGGACAGTGTGTGGAAGTAGCGCGCGACACCAGGCACGGCACGCAGCGGGGTCTCGTACTTTGCAACCCGGGCGAGCGCAGCGACGAGCTTTGGCACGGGATTCAACTTGGTCGGTCGCGAGCCATGCGAAGGCACGCCTTTCACCACGAGCTTGAGCCAGAACACGCGCTTCTCTTCCACTCCAACGCCGTAGTAGCGCGGCACGCCATTCACGGCAGGATTGTCTCCGCCTTCCGTAAACAGGTATTCAACGTCCCTGAGGAGCTCCGCGTGACGCCTGGTGAACACCTCGGCGCCCGTTCCCCCACTCTCCTCGTTGCTGTTCGCGATGATGACGATGTCGCGGTTCAATGGCACGCCTGAGCGCTTGAGCGCCACGAGGGCCATGATGTGTGCGATGCCCTGGCCCTTCATGTCCAGCGTGCCGCGGCCGTATATGTATCCGTCGCGAATCTCGGCACCAAACGGATCCGTGGTCCAGCTCGTCGCGGTCGCCGGTACGACGTCCAAGTGCTGCACGAGCGCGATGGCCTTTTTCGTACCGTTCCCCTTGAAGCGCGCATAGAGATTTGCCCGATTCGGTCCGAGCTCGGCGGTGTCGAGAATGGTCGCTTCGATGCCCTCGCGATCGAGCAGCGCCTTGAGGTAGCGCGCGCCATCGAGCTCGTTGCCGGGCGGGTTGGTGGTGTTGACGCGGATGAAGCCTTGAAGGTG
>JAQBPY010000150.1 GCA_028287285.1 Gemmatimonadota bacterium | reverse complement strand
ATTCTTTCCCTACGAGGAAAAGCTTGGACAGGCGCTCTGGCAGCTGCAGCAGGTGGGGCTTGGGTATCTTACCCTTGGCCAACCGGCCACGACGTTGTCAGGTGGCGAAGCGCAGCGGTTGAAGGTGGCGCGCGAGCTGGTGTTCGGCGCGAAGAAGTCGGGACGCAAGCTCTACATCATGGACGAGCCCACGACCGGACTACATCTCGAGGACATTCGGAAGCTGTCCGGCGTATTCGACCGCCTGGTGGACGCCGGGCACACGTTGGTGCTGATCGAGCACAACCTGGACGTGATCAAGCTGGCGGACTGGGTGATTGATCTCGGGCCGGAGGCTGGTGATGCCGGTGGGCAGATCATCGCCGCAGGTCGCCCCGAGGAGGTGGCCGGGGTGGATGCGTCGCACACGGGCGTATGGCTGCGGACGGTGTTGCCGGATTGGAGCAAGCCGGTGGCGGTGCGGAAGCAGGTGCGGGCGTCGTGAGCCGCTGTCCTTGGGAGCGGCGCTATTGTCATCCCGCAGCCGCTGTGCGGCTGTCGGGATATACCGTACCGTTCTTTTTGCCAGACGGGCCACGCGGGATGACAATTCTTGACTTCGCCCCAGCCCCGACTAAATTTCCCGTTCTGTACCCGATATTCCCCAGTAGCTCAGTTGGTTAGAGCATTCGACTGTTAATCGAAGGGTCGTCGGTTCAAGTCCTACCTGGGGAGCTCTGCCACACACATACACAAACGGCCCGCCAGATGGCGGGCCGTTTGTGTATGTGTGTGGCGGAACTCAGCGAACCGACACCACGCTGTTTCGCAACGTGTTGTTGACGTTGAAGAACACCGTGCTGCCCGCCCGGACGTTCACCGGGCCGGAGTTCGCGCGGCCATTCCCTCCAATGGGCGTGGCAATGAAACGAAGATCGCCGGCACGCCACACGGACTCGCGAATCATGAACTTGCGCTCCGACGTACCACTCACCTCCCCGACGCGCGTCGCGAGGCCGTCGGCAATGACATAGACGTCCACGTCGAGAAAGGCATCATTCTTCACATCGAGAATGACACCGGCCTGGTCCGACGGATCCATGTCGTACGAATTCGCGGAACGACAGCCCTGGACGGCGGCCGTTGACATACACAGCAGGAAAGCGGCGAGACGAAGTGGCGAGCGCATGGGCCTGGTTCTCGGTGTTGGTGGAATTGCGCGATAGCGAACACCACCATCCAAGGCATCACCAGTGCCAACGGTTCTTACTCGACCCGGAACTCCCCCACGCGCTCGCGAACACGACGCGCAGACTCGTTGAGCATCTGGCTCGTCGCCTCCAGCTCCTCCACCGATGCCGACGTCTCCTCGGTTGCCGCAGCCACTTCCTGCGCAGAAGCCGCATGACTCTGCGCGGTATCGCCCGCCTTCGCGATGGCATCTTCAACTTGCACGATGGCCTTCGCATTCACGGCGACAGCGTCCGACACCCGTACGGACGCATCCTCCACGCGCTCGACGGCCGCCTGAATGGCGGCGAGTGCCTGGCGAGCCGCATCGGCAATCTTGGTCACGTCGCGCATCTGGGTGGTGCCGCTCTCCACCGCGCGGGATGTGCCCTGCACACCTTCGCGAATGCGACCCACGCTCGCCGTCACTTCGTGCGCCGCGCGTGAGCTCTGCTCCGCGAGCTTTCGCACTTCGTCGGCGACCACCGCAAAGCCGCGCCCCGCATCACCGGCCCGTGCCGCTTCAATGGCCGCGTTCAGGGCCAGCAGGTTGGTTTGCGATGCGATCTCGGAGATGGTGGTCGCAAAGTCGTCGACGACACTCAGCGAATCGCGCAGCCCGCTGATCTCGCGCGCACTGCGGTCGAACACTTCGCGCGCGGCGAGCAGCGTGTCCACGGCGCGGCCAATTTCCGTCGCCGTGCTGTTGGCCGACGTCCGGATCTCGCGGCCACGCGTCTGGCTCTCGCGCACCGCTTCATCGATCGTACGCCCGGATGCCGCAAGCTGCGTCACCGCGCTCCCCGCCCCCGAGAGCACGTCGAGCTGCACGCCTGCCCCATGCGCCATTTCCGTGACGGCGGACGCAACATGCTGCGTGCTCTCGGATGCTCCTCCCGCAGACGCGGCAAGCTCCGCGGCCGCACCGGCGACGTCGTCCGACTGACGCTTCATCTCGGCGAGGAGCGCCCGCAACCGTTCACGTGCCCGGTCGAATGCTTCAGCCAGCGTCTCATACTCCGCAGCGCCGAGGGTATCGCGCTGCAACGTGCTCTGCCGCAGGTCACCGTTGCCGAGTGCCAGGAGATCACGCGTGAGCGCGGCAAGGGGGCGTGTGACGGCTCTCGAGGTGGTGAGTGCAGACCATACCCCCACGATCAGCGCCGCTAGAATGAGCACGGCGAGCAACGCGAGGTTTTCGCGCATCGTGACGACGGCGGCATGCTGCCGCTCGTTCAACCGCTGCTCGCCTTCCTGCTTCAACTGCTCGAGCGTCTTGTCCACTTCATCGAGCGACGCGGCATTCTTCTCGAGAATGGCCTTCGCTTCATCCATACGGCCAACGGCGGCATATGCGTGCGATACGCCGATGGCCACTTCCACGGCACCCTGCAGCGAGCCGAGGTCCTTGAGACGCTGCCGCTCCCCCGCGCTGAGTTGTTCGAGCTGCACGGCATCGCGCCGCAACCTGTCGGCTTCGTCGGCCAGCAGGGCGTACCGTGCTTCGTCGGTGCTCGTGCCGGTGTTGAGATAGCGCATGCCGGCCGCTGTCTCGCGCAGGATGCGGAACGCGACCGTCTGCACGGTTTGCTGCTGCAGACGCAAGTCCGCGACGAGCGCCTCGTTCCGCGCGCCGGCACGCATCAGTCCGATGCCCGCCAATCCGCCCGCGAGCAGCAGCAGGCCAAGGGTAATGCCGAAGCCGACGCCGAGGCGGCCACGAATGGTCCTGAGCATTCTCACTTGCCCACCTGCACCACGACGACCGGCTTGTCGATCGCATCATGCTTCGCGTCAAAGGCGATGCGGCCTGCCACGCCGTTCACCGCCTGCCGTGCATTGCCGATGGACTCGATGTAGTCACGGATCTTCGCGCGGTCGGGCCCGACTTCGATGGCCGCCCGCCCAATGAGCATTGCTGCGTCGTACGAGAGCGCCGCCCGTTGATCCGGTGGCTCCTTGTAGGCGGCGGTGTATGCAGCAACGAATGCCTTTGCTTCCGGCGACGTCGCACTCCGCGCGAGGAAAAAGGCGGCATACCGAACATTGGGGAATTCACCGGCATTGGCCTCGAGACCGGCGGTCGCATCGCCGCCCACGAGGGGGGTCGAGACGCCAATCGCTTTCATCGCGCGCAATGCGAGAACGGCATCTTCCGTGCTGCCGGGAAAAAGAATCACGTCGGGCTTGAGCTTCTTCACGTACGCGGCGTAGGCGTCCCACGGCGTCATGCCCTGGAGATACGGATCGCGCTGCACGACTTCGCCCTTGCCCTCGTGGTAGGCTTGGGTGAACGACTTGGCCCAGTCCTTTCCGTAGGCGTCGTTGCGATAGATGACGCTCGCGCGCAGGGCATGCAGTGAATCCAGGAGATAGCGCGCCATGGTGCGGCTGGTCTGCACGTCGCTGGGGCATACGCGAAACAGCCATTTGTTCGCACCGGTGAGGGCCGGGCTCGTGCCGGTTTGCGAGATGGCCACCACCGCATTTCGTCCGCCGTTCTTCGTGTCGGCGTATTCGCCGATGGCGTCGAGCGTGGTGCCGCTTTCGGGATGTCCGACCACACCCACCACGTCCGGATTTTCGCGAAGCGCATCAGCGATGCGAATGGGGTCGCTCACGTCCGGCGCCCCCTTGATCATCTTGAGCGCGGGGCCGCCGTTGCGTTGCGCATTCAGCTGCGCCACGGCCAGCTCCACACCGTTGTAGACGGTCTGCATGCCGGCGCGATGCGGATCGAGGGCGACACCAATGCCGATCTCGCCGCTCGACGTCGCGCGGCCGGAACACGCGGCGGCGGCGATCAGGGCGGCAAGGAGGACGACGAACGGTCTGCGCGACAGGGCTGGCATGCGGCGGGTCGGAGAGCGAAGAGCGTGGGCGTCGTCGCCCTGAAGAAGCATACGATAAGCCCAAGTATCGGCACATGCGAGCTTCCCTTCATGTCGATGGCGTTGCCGCGCCCGACTGCGCTACCTTTCGGCATGGCACCTGATCCGGATTCCGCGGCGTCCGCGCCCCTTGTCGGCATCATCATGGGGAGCAGGAGCGACCTCAGGATCATGGCCATCGCGGCCGACCTGCTCACGGAGCTCGGGGTGGCGCACGAGGTGCGCGTGGTCTCCGCGCACCGGACGCCGGACTGGATGTTCGAGTACGCCCGCACCGCCGAAGGCCGTGGACTCCAGGTGATCATCGCGGCGGCCGGCGGTGCCGCGCACCTGCCCGGCATGGTCGCCGCATCCACGGTCCTGCCGGTCCTCGGCGTGCCCATACCGGCGACGCAGCTGAACGGTGTGGATGCATTGCTCTCCATCGTCCAGATGCCCAGGGGAGTACCGGTGGGCACGCTTGCCATTGGCGAGCCCGGTGCGGCCAACGCAGCGCTCCTCGCCGTCTCGATCCTCGGCGGCAGCCGGCCGGAGCTGCGCGAACGGTTGCGTGCCTGGCGCGCGCAGCGCACGGCAGACGTCCTGGCCGACACGAACATTTCCACTCCGTCCCGCTGATGGCGATTCTGCCCCCTGCCACCATTGGGATCCTTGGCGGTGGCCAGCTGGGCCGGATGACCGCGCTCGCGGCTCGCGCGATGGGCTATGGCGTGCAGGTGCTCGACCCGAGCGCGGAGTGCGCCGCCAAGCCTGTTGCCGATCGAGTCATCGCCGCACGGTTCGACGACGCCTCCGCCGCCGCGGAGCTCGCGCGCTCGTGCAAGGTGGTCACACTCGAGATCGAGCAAATCGGCGCCGCCGCGCTTGCCGCCGTCGAGGGGATTGTGCCGCTTCGTCCTGGCGCATCGGTGCTGTACATCGTGCAGGATCGCGCCCGGCAAAAGGAGTGGCTGGCGTCGCAGGGATTTCCCATCGGGCCGTACGCCGTCGTCGACGACGCCAGGTCGCTCGCGGCTGCGGCGGCGTCGCTCGGGAGCTCGCTGTTCGTGAAGGCATGCGAGGGCGGCTTCGACGGGCGGAGCCAGACGCGCATGGATGCCACGAGCGATCCGCTGGCGTCGTTCGAGCTCGTGGGCGGACGTCGCTCCGTTGCGGAGCAGGCGCTGTCGCTCGAGCTGGAGTTGAGCGTGCTGGTTGCGCGGCGGCCATCGGGCGAGGCGCTCGTGTACCCGCCGGCCGTCAACCACCACGAGAACCAGATTCTCGCATGGAGCTCAATGCCGGGGACGCTGCCCCCCGGCGTCGCGCACCAGGCGTCGGTACTGGCGCTCGACATTGCGCATGCGCTTTCGCTCGAAGGCATTCTCGCCGTCGAGATGTTCCTGCTTCAGGATGGCCGCCTGCTCGTCAACGAGCTTGCGCCTCGGCCGCATAATTCGTTTCACGCGACGGAGCTGGCATGTCCCACGAGCCAGTTCGAGCAGCTGGTGCGCGCGGCGTGCGACCTTCCGCTTGGCGCCGTGGAACCGGTGAGACCGGCGGCGATCGTCAACCTGTTCGGCGATCTGTGGCTGGACGGGCGCGAGCCGAAGTTCGACGCGGCGCTGACGGTGCCGGGCACGCGGCTGTTTCTCTATGGAAAAGGCGGCGCGCGCGCCGGAAGAAAGATGGGACACATTGCCGCCCTCGGTGACACCGCAGCCGACGCGTTAGCCAATGCGCGGCGGGCCTTTTCTCTGCTCTAGGGCGCGTTTGTTACTACGCGTGGCCGGTTTTGCCGACGACAGTTTTGTCATCCCGACGTCTGGCTGGTCTGGCTAACAGAACGGGACAGAATATCCCGACAGCCGCATAGCGGGATGACAATTGTTAGTGTGGCCGTCCGCACAGCGCGGCGGGATGACAGCATGCTCTACATGCCGCCGCCAACACTCCTCCTCATGCTCAGGACGACACCGTCGTCTGGGATGGCAGTGACTTCATGTAGAGATACAGCGCGTGGATCTCGTCATCGGTCATGTTCCTGGTGAAGCGCCAGGGCATGGCCTGGTTGACGGGGATGCCGTTGGGCCGCTTGCCCTCGCGCAGCAGACGCGTGAAATCAGCCTCGGTCCAATCCTTCGTCGGGCCGGATGGCGTGAGGTTCGCAGCGGGCGGCCAGTCGGGCGGGCCGTCAACGATCTTGCCGCCGGCGAGCGCAGGTCCGTGACAGCCTTTGCAGCCAAAGCCGGCGAGGTACGCGCCGTAGCCCGCTGTCGCAGCGGGAGGAACGGCTGCAAGATGCTTCCGCTCGTGGTCCACACGCTCGGCGTGGAGAAAGGGGAGCTGTCCCGCCATGAAAAGCGCCCTGCCGAGCGGGCCCACCGAATTCGCGGGCAGTTCCTTGTCGACAGCAGGCACGGACTTCACGTACGCGATGACCGCGGCCAGATCCTCGTCGCTGAAGTTCGCGTAGTCGCTGGACGGCATGATCTTGAGCGGCGTGCCGTTTGGCGCAATACCGTGCCGAATGGCGAGCACATACTGCGCATCCGTCAACGTGCCGGCGCCGCCTTTTCCACGCGTCAGGTTCGTGGCGAAAATGCGGCCGAGGGGCGGCTGATCAATGACGGTGCCGCCGCCGAGGTTCTCGCCATGGCAGTCGATACAGCCCGCCGACGAATGCACCAGGTGATTGCCGCGAGCGATGGCCGCGGAGTCCGCGGTGATCCTGATGGTGGCCGGCGTGACCGCGTACTGCTTGCGGTAGCGCGCCTCCGAAAATCCGAAGAGGGCGCATGCCGCGACGAGCACGAGAACCACCAATCCTGCCGCTCCATACCCAATCCACTTCACCCAGCGCTTCATGCTCGCCACTCCACTTGATTGTTGGTACCACGCTTCGCTCCAGGACGACATCCTCGAAGCGGATGACAGCAAAGAATGGCAACAACCGGTGCTATCGTCCAGTACGAGCCGCTTTCCGAGACCATTCGTAGAGACCGCCCGAGGAGTTTCAAACCATCGCCCCTCGGCGCGCTGTCATACGAGTGACGCGCTTACCCGCGCGACGCACCCGTCCACCGAGGTTCCTCGCATGCGCTGCTCTCTTTCTGCTCTTGCCATCGCCCTGCCTGCCCTGCTCGCGGCACAGAACCCGGAGCGGATCTCGCTCGAGGGCCGCGAGGTCGCGATCTACAATCTTGCCGGACGGCTGACCGTCAGCGGCGGGACAGGCGATCGGGTCGTCGTCGAGGTCACCCGCGCGGGCCGCGATGCTTCGAAGCTCAAGATCGAGACCGGCGACGTCCGCGGACGTATGACATTTCGGGTTCGCTATCCCGAAGACCGCATCTACTACTCCGACAGCCGCTGGAATGGCCACACGAATTTCTCGGTCAACGACGATGGCACCTTTGGCGACAACGACCGCGGCCGCAGCGACGACCGGCGCCGCATCGAAGTGAGCAGCCGGGATGGGCTCGATGCACACGCCGACCTCCACGTCTCCGTCCCAAATGGAAAGACACTCTTTCTTCGAAACGGCGTTGGCGAGACGTCGATCGAGAACGTGGACGGACAGCTCAACGTCGACGTCGCGACCTCACATGTTCGCATAGCCCATGTGCGCGGATCACTGACGGTAGACGGTGGATCGGGCGGAATAGACGTGACGGACATGACCGGCAACCTGAAGGTGGAAAGCGGATCGGGCGGCGCCGTGCTGGATGGAATTCGCGGCGGCAGCCTCAACATCGACGTGGGGTCCGGTTCACTGCGCGGCCGCATGATCGACGTCACGGACCTCACGGCGGGCGTGGGATCAGGCGGCGTTCGTCTCTCGAGTGTCAGGTCGCCAAAGCTACAGTTGGAATCCGGCAGCGGTGGCGCGGACGTCGAGTTGCTGACGGTGCCGGACGACATCAACGTGGAAACCGGATCCGGCGGCATCACGTTGCGCATGCCTGCGGCGACGAGTGCGGAGGTGGACATCCGCACCGGCAGCGGTGGAATCGATTCCGATTTCGAGGTGAAGGTCGCTCATGTCGAGCGCCGCGCCCTGCGGGGGACGATCGGGTCAGGGCGCGGGCGGATCAGGATCGAATCAGGATCGGGCACTGTGCGGCTGCTCAAGAACTAGGAGCCGGGCAGCAGACCTTGTCGTCCAGTTGCGTCACAACCCTTGGGGATAGTTCGGGGTACGGAGAGTATATCCCGACACTCGTTCGCTTTGCTCACTCCTGCGGGATGACAGCTACCTGAACGAATAGCAGCCAACGGAAAACAGGTCCTAGGACGCCACCTGCTCCGGCGCCAACCCATACCGCCTGTTGCGCGACCGAAAATCGGCCATCGCTTCGGCGAGATCGTCCGCATCGAATTCGGGCCACATCTTCTCCACGAACAACAGTTCGGCGTACGCGCATTCCCACAACAGGAAATCGCTGAGCCGCTGCTCACCTCCGGTGCGCACCACCAGATCAACTTCGCGCGCAGGAATGTCATCCTGATCCACCCGCGCCAGCAGCTCGGTGAAATGCTCGCGCGAGATGACTTCACCACGCACCGCCGCTGCCGCACGCAGGATGGCGTCGCGCGCCGAGTAGTCCACGGCGACGCGCAGGTGCATGCGTGTGCAGCTCGCCGTCAACGACTCCACCTGATCAACCGTCTGCCGCAGTGACGCAGGCAAACGATCGCGCCGGCCCAGTATTGTGAGGCGTACGCCGTTCTCGAGACAGCGCTTGGCCTCACCGAGCATCGCGCGCCGGAACAGCCGCATCAGCGCCGTGACCTCGGCGGTGGGACGCTTCCAGTTGTCGGACGAGAACGCGTACAATGTGAGCGTCCCCACCTGCTCACGCACGGCCGCCTCGACGATCTCACGTGCCGTGCGAAGACCGGCTTCGTGCCCCGCGGACCGCGAGAGCCCATGTGCCGTTGCCCACCGGCCGTTGCCGTCCATGATCATGGCGACGTGCGGGCCGCTGAAGCTCTGGTGTGCTGACGAGGAGCCGGAATGCCTGGGCGTGGGCGTCAACGGATCAACGCTCCCGAGTGGCGCGAATGAGCGCCTCCATGTGGTCCAGGTAGCGCTCGAGCGCACGGCGGCCTGCAGCCGTCAGGCGATATTCGGAGCGCGGCACGCGGCCCTCGAACGACTTCTTGCAGGTGACGTAGCCGGCATCCTCGAGCTTGCGCGCGTGGACGCTCAGATTGCCGTCGGTGGTCTGCATGAGACGCTTGAGCTCATTGAAGGTGAGCGACTCGTTCACGGCGAGCGCGCTCACGATGCCGAGCCGCAGGCGCTCGTGAATGAGGCGATCGAGTGCAAGCGCGCCTTCGTCCGATCCGGCCGGCGCAGCAGCTCCACTCACCGACGTGAGCGCACGCGGCGCCCGCGCCGGCCTGGCATCGTTCGATCGTGTTGCCGCTCCGTTCTTAGCCACCGTGCCTCCGTGCGATCAACGCGCCAAAAAAGATGTGCAGTCCGCCAAAGCCCGCCGCCATGCAGGCGGTCGCCCACGTGGGCGGAGAAAACAGCGCAACCGTTCCCACCATCATGAACGCAAATCCCATGACGGGAACGATGCGCACGGAAAACGTGCCGGCGGCCACGACGCCGACACCGTACAGCAGCAACCAGATGCCGGGCAGCTGCCGCATCATCGCGTGCTCATAGAAGAGCAGCGTGAGCAGTGCACCCACCATCATGGGCGGCGCAAAGCTGAAGACGATTTTTCGCGCGGGCTCCGACCACAGCGGCAGCCGGGCGGCGCGCGACTTGATGGCCATGGAATACACCGAGATGGCGATGGACAGCGCCGCCTCGAACAGCCAGATGATCATCCATCGCGTGGTACTGTGCGTGATGGACGCGAGCACTGCCGCCCCGATGGCCGTGACACCCACGAAAATGGTGCCCCAGCCGGACACAGCCGTAAACGTGGCTGCGGCCTCCATGGTCTCGCGGATGTAGCGAAGGTTGTCCATCGCCCGGGCGTGCATCTCCGGGGCGTTGTCGTCGTGGAGTTTGAGGACGCGCGTCATGACTCAGAATGTCCGGGGGATCACGGCCTGTCAAGTGCTTTGCGGTATAAAGCAACAAGATGGCAGCCCTGTCATCCTGAACGCAGCGAAGGACGACACCACTCTGAGAGCAATATGTCCCCCGAATCTGCCTCGAATTCCTTAAGTTGTTGTTGTGCCTCTTCTCCCACTGTACGGCCACACCGTTCTCCGCACCCGCTTCGACGACGCCATCCGTCGCGACGCGCTCCCGGGCTCCCTGCTCCTCCACGGCCCTCTTGGTGTCGGCAAGCAGCGGCTCGCCCTGTGGCTCGGACAGCGGCTCCTCTGCTCCGGGTCGGATCCCAAACCATGCGGCACCTGCCAGCACTGCCGCTACGCGCTCGCCGGAACCCACCCCGACCTCCACTGGTTCTTTCCACGGCCACGGCCCAAGGACTCCGACGCCTCGCCCGCCAAGATCGCCGACGACTTCCGGGAAGCCATCGGCGAGCGCACCAAGACCGGCGTGTATGCGCCGCCTGCGCCAGAAGAGGGCATCTACATTTCCACCGTACGCGCAATGGTGCAGTCCGCCTCCATGGCACCCGCCATTGCCGAACGGAAAGTCTATGTCCTCGGGGACGCCGAACGAATGGTGCTGCGCGAAGGGGCCGAAGAAGCGGCCGGGCCCTTTCTCAAGCTGCTCGAAGAGCCTTCCGCCAAGACGACGCTCATTCTCACGACCAGTGAGCCCGGTGCGCTCATTCCCACCATCCGGTCACGTCTCCTCGCCGTACGCGTAGCTCCGCTCGGCTCAGCCGACGTCGATGCAGTGCTCGCCGAGCCGGCCATGCAGGCCGCGATCGCCGAGGCGGGCGGGCCGAAAAAGCTCGACGAGCAGCGACGCGTGGCGAACGGCGCTCCGGGTGCGCTCGTGGCCGGTGGCGAATGGGCCGACGCCATCGCGCGAGCGCGGCGTATGCTCGACGCCGCGTCCAACGGTGATCGCCGCGAGCAGGCACGCACCGCGTTGCTGCAAGGATCGGCCAAGGCACGCGGCGCGTTTTCGACGTCGCTCGACGCGCTCACGACGTTGCTGCATGAGAGCATTCGCGCCTCCACCGAGCGCGGAAACGAGCGCGGGGCAACGGCTGCGGCCAAGGCGTTGGACGTCGTCGAAGCGGCGAAGTTTCGCGCAACAGGGAATGTGAATCCACAGCTCATCACCAGTGAGCTGCTGCGCCAGCTCGAGCGGTTGATCGCATGAGTGCGACGTCGAAGGGACTCTCGCACGTTGCCACCGACGGCACCGCGCAGATGGTGGACGTCAGCGCCAAGGCCGACACCGCCCGCATGGCGCGCACGACAGGCTCCATCCGGATGGAGCGCGCCACCCTGGACGCCATCGTCGCCAACGCCACACCCAAGGGCGACGTCATCGGAGTGGCTCGGCTGGCGGGCATCATGGCCGCCAAACGGACCGCAGACCTGATCCCGCTCTGTCATCCTCTCGCACTTACGGACATCTCGGTGCGCCTGGTTCCCGATCAGGAGTTGCCGGGCATCAGGGCCGAGGCGGTAGTGAGGACGGTTGGAAAGACAGGCGTGGAGATGGAGGCGTTGACGGCGGTGAGCGTCGCGCTTCTGACCATCTATGACATGGCCAAGGCCATGGACCGTGGAATGGTGATCGGCGAGATAGCGGTTGCCGAGAAAACAGGTGGAGCGAGTGGAGCGTTTTCAAGGGTGTAATGGCACGGCCGTTGCGCGTATAGTGCAGGAGGGCAGCAGGCTGGTCATTGGAGGTAAACCCTTGCAAGGGTTCAACTTATGAAAACACTTCGGGGCACTTACGTGCGTCGGGGAGATGCCGAACGGCGGCGCGTTCGTACGAAACGAACGTTTCTGGCCCTCAGCTTCTTCGGCGCATTGGCTTTTTTGTTGGGCAATCGCGAGCCGGCGGCTCGTGACGCGGAGGCGGCCCCGGTGGGCGCCCCCCGCAGCTTTCGCATCGACGTCAGCACCAATCGCAGCCTGGCGGCGCAACTGGATTCAGCACGCGGTGAGCTCGAGTTGGCCCATGTGCAGCTGGACCGCGCGAACAAGGTCATCAGCTACTCCACGCAGTACGGTATCGCCGCAAGCCTGGCGGGCAACATCGTCGACGTCGCCCGCGCCGAGGGGATCGATCCGGACCTGGCGTTCAGGCTGGTGAAGCTGGAGAGCGACTTCAATGTGAACGCAAGAAGTCCTGTGGGCGCCGTGGGCCTCACGCAGGTCATGCCCTCAACGGCGCGCTTCTATGACGAGCGCATGACCGTGGCGCGGCTCCTTCACCCCACGACGAACCTGCGCATCGGGCTGCATTACCTGCGCGATCTCGTGGACGAATACCACGGCGACATGCGGCTGGCGCTGCTGGTCTATAATCGAGGGCCTGCTGCCGTGGCCAAATCGCGGTTGAATGGAGACAACCCATCCAACGGGTATGATCGGATCCTCACCAAAGGGTACCGCGGGCGTGGCGTGGTAAACTGAGTGGAATCCGACCTTACTTCGAGCGAGCGCCGTGAGCGCGCGCTTTCGCTCGATGCATAGGGGCAGCGGGCTGCTTGTGCTTTTTCTTCGGCGTCTTTTTCGCCACGTGAGATTTCGTTTTTTTCGGCCAGTGCTCGATTGACGGATCGGGTACGTCGCGCGCGGCCGCGGCAACGGCGGCAGTCGGAATCAGCAGCGACTGGCCAATGGCGAGACGTCCGCTTTTCAGCCGCTTCATTTTCGGGTTGAACGCACCCACGGACAGCGCGGAAATTCCGTGCGCATGGCCGATGCTGGCGGGGGTATCGCCTTTCTTCGTCTCGATTGTACTCGTCGCGACGAGGTCGCGTCTGGGCAGCGCAAGAAACGCAGAGTCGAAAGGGAGCGCACTGCCAGGTGGCACGCGGACGAGCGTGGTGGAGTGGGGCGGCGTCATGCCGCGCAGGAGGTGCGGATTGAGCTCGCAGATCGAGCTCGTCTCCACACCGATGGCCTTTGCGACCGCGGCAAGGGGGGTGCTCGCGGGCACAGTCACGGAGTCGTACGCGAACACCGATCGCGGATGCAGCTCCATGCCGTAGCGGGCGGGCTCCTTGGCGATCAGTGCCGAGGCGATGAGCTGCGGCACGTAGTCGCGCGTCTCCGGCTTGAGGTAGTCCTTGCCTGCAAGCACGAAAAAGGCGTCGTCGCCGGTCGCGTTGACCACCTCGTCGGCATACCGAACCATGCCGCGCGAGACGCGCCCGGGGCCTCCGTTGTATGCTGCCGCCGCGAGATAGAGTGACCCAAACTGGTTGCGAAGATCGCGGATGAAACGCACCGCCGCATCCGTCGACTTTACAGGGTCGCGTCGCTCATCCACCCACCAGTCCACGCGCATGCCCACGTCGCGTGCGGTGGAGGTCATGAACTGCCACATGCCAACGGCCGCCGCCCTGGAGTACGCGTCCGGATCGAAGCCACTCTCGATGAGCGCGAGGTAGTACATGTCCTCGGGGATGCCACCGGCTTTCAGCTTGGCGCGAATCATGGGCTCATAGCGCGAGCCGCGATCGAGGCGTTCGGTGATGCGCTCCTTTGCGCGGCCGCTGAACAGACTCACATAGTGAACGACGCGGTCGCGCGATTCGTACGTCCTGACGTCGAGATCCCACATCGGTGCTACGACGCCGAGGTCGACGACGCTGTCCGGTGCCTGCGCTGCGAGGGGCGTGGAGTGGAGCGCGCTGAGCGCCAGGACGAACGTCCCGAGCATCGGGAGGGGATGGCGCACGCAGCTTCTCCAGTTGCCGAACCCGCAGGGGCTAACGGGTCAGGATGAATTCCGTGAGGACGCGATTCGTGGCGTTGAGGACCGCAATGGCAGCGGCGCGAACGAGATCGCCATCGGTGAGGTAGCAGCCAAGGAGCCGTTCCGCGCCCCCCGTACGATGTTGGACGAGCGAGGCGATGACAACGTTGGCGTCGAAGGCTCGGGAAACCTTCACGCCGACGAGCTCGAACGTAAGCATCTGCTCCGTAAAAGTCTGCAGCGCCTGAATGGCGGCCTCGGCGCCAAGGCGGGTTTCCCCCGCTGGGCTTGCTTGTCCAACTGTTTGTCCCGTATAGAGTTGCCCCGTTCCATACTCCAGCATGACTTGGCACGACACCCGGCCCGCAGGGGTGCGCTGAACGGAGAATTCGTGGAACCTGAGCCGCTCCTGGCGGGATGCGGCGGTGTTGGTGAGTGGGCCGATGCCGGTCCGGTGATCGGGAGTCATGTCGGGCAGTCTCGATGAAGGACGATCCGGGGACGCGAGAGAGCACCGTCGCTCCGTGTGCACAACGAGCCATTCCGGGAAAGGCAACGTGGCGGTGGAGGTCCCCTGGCCCCTCCGACTTTGGAGCCGGAGTGGCGGTTCAAGATGCGTTATACGTTATACAAGATGCGTTATACTGGAACGATGAAGATTGCATTTGCCGCAGACCACGCCGGCTGGCCACTTCGCCACCGTACGTTCGTGGACATTCGGGCACTCGGCCATGAGGTGGTCGATTGCGGGTCGCCGGAAATGGAGCCCGGCGACGACTATCCCGATCGCGCGGCGGCCGTGTGCCGGGCCATCCTTGCCGGCCAGGCGGATCGCGGCATCCTCGTGTGCGGGAGCGGAGTTGGTGCGGCCGTCGCGGCTAACAAGCTGACGGGAATCCGCGCATGCATGTGTCACGATTCGTTCTCTGCTCGCCAGGGCGTGGAAGATGACGACATGAACGTGTTGTGCCTTGGTGCACGGGTCATCGGTGAGGAGCTTGCAGCCGAGCTCATGAAATCGTTTTTGCGTGCGAGCTTTTCTGGTGAGCCGCGTCACCGCAGGCGGCTTGGAAAGATCCAAGCTTTGGAGGACGAACGAAAATAGGCGACGCGACAGGGCTTCTTGGCGCGGTTCAACATCGGGCGCTAGATTCCCGTATAGATAGCGTCGCCTGCTATCCCTCCCACCTCTCCACAGTACGCGTGGAACCCTTCGCAAAAAACGGCCAGCGGATTCTCCTTGTCGAAGACAATGAGGACAACCGCATCATCTACTCCACGGTGCTGCGTCACGTCGGCTACGACGTCGTGGAAGCGCAGGACGGAGTCAGTGCCGTTGCGCTCGCGCGGAGCGAGCATCCGGACCTCATCCTGATGGACATCTCCATCCCGGAGCTGGACGGATGGGAGGCCACGAAGATCCTTCGCCACGATCCGTCCACGAAGGACATTCCGATCATTGCGCTGACGGCGCACGCGTTGGCGGACGACCGCGAGAAGGCGGCGCAATTCGGGTTTTCATCATACCTCGCGAAACCCGTGGAGCCGCGGCTGGTGCTCGCCGAGGTGCGTCGCTGGATTGGTCCGACGGACGCTGCTGCCAGCAGTTGAGGTGACCGCCTCGCGAACGCACGCGCGTTGGCGGCTGTCATTGGAGCTGGGTGGCTGGTACGTGGCCTCGTGGCTCGTGGGCATCGGCTTCGGCAAGGCGGTGGAGCTCACCGGCACGTGGGCGCACGGTGCCTCCTGGGAGCGCGAAATGCTCCGGTGGTTTCACGAGCGGCCGCTGCCCCTGCTGCTCGACGACGTCATGCTTGCCACGCCGTACCTGGGCACCAACCTCACGATGTTGCCGCTGATGCTCGCGGTCGGGCTGCTGCTGTGGAAGAAGTTCGACGAGCCGCTCATCGCCGTTCAGCTCCTGCTGATCTCCATTGGCTCGTTGTCGCTCAACCCCACGATGAAATACCTGCTCTCGCGTCCGCGGCCGGCGCTCTATCCGCTGCGCGGCATGTGGACGTGGGCGTCATATCCGAGTGGTCATCTCATTCTCACCACCGCGCTGTACTTCACGGTGTCGATGATGCTGCTGCGGACGTATCGCTGGCGGTGGCCGTTTGCCGTGGCGGCGTTCATCGTGCTGATTACCGGGTATTCGCGGCTCTACCTGTCGGTCCACTGGCCGACGGATCTCATTGGGGGAGAGCTGATCGGGATCGTGTGGCTGTTCGGGACGTGGATGGCGTTTGCGAGATACAGGGCGGCGGTGCACGTGCCGGACTTGGCCCCGCACGCCTGACTACAGCTGACTTAGTCGCCCGCCGGCGCCGGCGTGACCACGCCCGACTTCTTCTTTCGCCAGCCGCGCTCACCCGCCCAGGTCTGCAACTCGTCGAGGTAGGTGTAGAACACCGGCGTGACATACAGGGTCACGAGCTGGGAGAACGCCAGTCCGCCCACCACCGCCACGCCGAGTGGCCGGCGGCTGGCCGCACCGGCGCCCCAGCCCACGGCAATGGGCAAGGCACCCATGAGCGCGGCCATCGTCGTCATCATGATGGGCCGGAAACGCACGCTCGCCGCTTCCACGATCGCCGACGCGGGATCCCGGTTGTCGTTCCGCTGCACCTCGAGCGCGAAATCGATCATCATGATGGCGTTCTTTTCCACGATGCCGATGAGCATGATCATGCCCACGAAGCCGTATACGTCGAGGTCGAGGTGGAAGACCATGAGCGTGACGAGCGCACCGAACGCCGCGAAGGGAAGACCGGAGAGAATGGTGATGGGGTGGATGAAGCTCTCGTAGAGCACGCCGAGGATCACGTAGATCACGAACACGGCGAGGATCAGCAGGACCACAAGGCCTTGCTGGGTGGTGAGGAAGGCTTCGGCGGTTCCGGCAAAGCCACCCACGACCGTGGCCGGCAGCACTTCCTTTGCCTGCGCTTCCACGTCCTTCAGCGCGGCACCCAATGAAACGCCGGGCGCCAGGTCGAACGACAACGTGACGGATGGCAGCTGGCCCGAGTGGTTCACCGTCACGGGCCCCACACCAGTCGTGAACTTGGCGACGGCGCTAAGAGGAACGACCTTTCCCTGGGTGGAGCGCACCCAGAGCATGCCTAACGAGCGGACGTCCTGCTGGAACTCGGGCAGGAGCTCCATCACGACCCAGTACTCGTTCGTCGACGTATAGATCGTCGAAACCTGCTTCTGTCCGAACGCGTCGTACAATGTGTTCTCGATTTCCGCGGCGGACACACCGAGCTGGCCCGCCTGTTCGCGGTTGATGTCGACGGTGACCTGCGGGTTCTGGATGAGCAGGTCGCTCGTGACGTTGATCAGCTTGGACTGCTGGCGGAGCCGAGTCTCGAGGATACGCGCGGTGGTGTTGAGCAGATCGAGATCGCCGCTCAGGAGCGTGTACTGATACAGGCTCTTCGAGGCCAGTCCGCCAATGGAGATTGCCGGCGGATTCTGGATAAAGACGGAGATGTTCGGAACCGAGAGGAGATTGTGGGTCAGGTCGCGCGAGATCTGATCCGAGCTGCGCTTGCGCTCACTCAGCGGCTTGAGATCGATCGTGAGCTGCCCCTGATTCGCCGCAGGCGTTGTTCCAATGGCGGACGTGACCGAGCGGACGTCGGGATCCTTTGCGACTTCCGCCGCCACGCGCTGCTGCGCGGCAATGAGCGCGTCGAAGGAGATGCCTTCGCCCGCTTCGGTGGTCGCGAGCAGCTGGCCGGTGTCGTCGGTCGGGAAGAGGCCCTTTGGCGCGATGACAAAGAGAACGCCGGTGAGGACCAGGATCACGAGGGAGAACAGCAGCGTCATGCGCCGGCGCGCCATCACCCAGTCGAGACTGCGCTCGTAGCCCTTGAGCCAGCGCTCGTAGAAGCGCTCCGTGGCCTGATAGAAGCGGCCCTGCTGCTTGCCGTGCGAGGAGCGAA
Organism: Gemmatimonadota bacterium; assembly: GCA_028287285.1. Lineage (GTDB taxonomy): Bacteria > Gemmatimonadota > Gemmatimonadetes > Gemmatimonadales > Gemmatimonadaceae > AG11. The sequence goes on along the minus strand of JAQBPY010000150.1, from coordinate 386 downwards.
GGAAGCGGCTCGAGAGCATTGGCGTGAGCGTCAGCGACACCACGCCCGACACGAGGATGGCCGCGCCAATGGTCACGGCGAACTCGTGGAACAGCTTGCCGATGATGCCGCCCATGAAGAGGATGGGGATGAACACGGCGGCCAGCGAAAACGTCATCGACAGGATGGTGAAGCCCACCTCCGCGGCGCCGTCGAGCGCGGCCTACATGCGCGGCTTTCCCATTTCCAGGTGTCGCACGATGTTCTCGAGCATCACGATCGCGTCGTCCACCCCGCAGCCGACGGCAAGGGTGAGCGCCAACAGCGACAGGTTGTCGAGGCTGTAGTGCAGCAGGTACATCACCGAGAACGTGCCGATGATGGACATCGGCAGCGCGAGGCTCGGG
>JAQBPY010000138.1 GCA_028287285.1 Gemmatimonadota bacterium | reverse complement strand
ATCTGCTGTATCTCAACAGGAAACATTCGTATCGCGAGCTGCCCAAGCGTTTCGTCACGTTTGATGTGCTGCATCGCAACGAGGTCACGGGCGCGCTGTCGGGCCTCACGCGGGTGCGCCAGTTTGCGCAGGACGACTGTCACGTGTTCCTGCGGGAAGACCAGATCGGCGCCGAGGTAAAGTTCCTGATGGACTTCATCCTCGGCTACTATGAATCGTTCGGACTCATGGCCTCGTTGAAGTTCGCGACGCGTCCCGAGGTTCGCATTGGTGATGACGCGATGTGGGACCGCGCGGAGGGTGCGCTAAGAACGGCGCTCGAAGCGACAGGAAAGGAATACACGTTGAAGGAAGGCGACGGCGCATTCTACGGGCCAAAAATTGATTTTGACGTCACGGATTCCATTGGCCGAGCGTGGCAGTTGGGCACGATTCAGCTGGATTACGCGGCGCCGGAGCGGTTCGATCTCACCTACACGGGCGAGGATAATACGGCGCATCGGCCGGTGGTCATTCACCGTGCGGTAAGCGGGTCGTTCGAGCGGTTCATCGCGATCCTGATCGAGCATTTTGCCGGGGCATTTCCCACCTGGCTCGCGCCGGAGCAGGTGCGTGTGCTGCCCATCACGGTGGAGCAGACGCCCGTTGCCGCGGCGATGGTGGAGCGCATGGTGGCCGCGGGCGTCCGTGCACATCTCGACGATCGCAACGAAACGTTGAAGTATCGCGTGGCCGAAGGGGCCCGCATGAAGGTGCCGTACATGTGCGTCATTGGGCGCCGTGAGGTGGAATCGGACCAGGTGGCGGTCAACACACGCGGGGCGGGTGAGGGGCAGAAGCCGGCGCCGGTCGGGGTGGATGAATTCATACGGCGCGTCCGTGCCGAGATGACGTCCCGGACTCTGACGCTCTCGGCCGGTCATCTCGAGGGTGCACCCGAGTAACGCTCCATTCGGCGCGCCGGCGCCGAGTTCTCCGCAGGCGGTCGTGGCAGCGTCCGGCAGTCCAAAAGATGCGAGTGTCGTGTGGGATGACATGTGGGGACACGCGGCATAGCTTTCTGGTCTAGCCCCACTCCAGACGATTGAGCTCACATGACCGATAAATCACGCATCCCCGTCATCGTCGCCGCCGCGCGCACGCCGATCGGGAAGTTTCTTGGCTCGCTCTCCACGCTGTCCGCGCCGGAGCTTGGCGCGATCGCCATCAAGGCCGCACTCGAGCGCTCGGGCATCGCCGGTGCCGATGTCAATGAAGTCATCATGGGCAACGTCATCCAGGGCGGCGTTGGCCAGGCGCCGGCGCGGCAGGCCATGCTCAAGGCCGGCATCCCGTCGTCCGTGAGTGCCTTCACGATCAACAAGGTGTGCGGCTCCGGCCTCAAGGCCGTGATGCTCGCCGCGCAGTCGATCAAGGCAGGCGACGCGCAAATCATCGTGGCCGGCGGAATGGAGTCCATGTCCAACGCGCCCTACTATACGTACGGCATGCGCAACGGCGTGAAGCTGGGCGACCAGAAGATGGTGGACGGCATGATCAAGGACGGCCTCTGGTGTGCCAGCTGTGACGTCCACATGGGCAACCATGGTGAGTACACGGCAAAGAAAGCTGGCATCACGCGGCAGGCCCAGGACGATTTTGCGGCCGCATCGCACAGGAAGGCCGTGGATGCGCAGGCGGCCGGCAAGTTCGCGGCGGAAATGGCACCGGTAACCATCACGGGCAAAAAGGGCGATACGATTGTCGACGCGGATGAAGGGCCGCGCTCGGACACCACGGCCGACGTCCTCGCCAGGCTGCGCCCGGCCTTCGGCAAGGGAGACGACGCGACCGTCACCGCCGGCAATGCAAGCTCGCTGAACGACGGCGGCGCGGCGCTGGTAGTCACGTCGCTGGAATACGCGGAAGCACACGGACTCGAGATTCTCGGCCGCATCAACGCATACGCGACCGGTGCCGTGGATCCGCAGGAGTTGTTCTTTGCGCCCATCACGGCGGTGAACAACCTGATGAAGAAGGAAGGCAAGACCATTGGCCAGTACGATCTCATCGAGGCGAACGAAGCGTTCGCGTCGCAGGCGCTGGCCGACGGAGCGGGACTGAGCTGGGACTGGAATCGCGTCAACGTGAATGGCGGTGCCATCGCACTTGGCCATCCCATTGGTGCAAGCGGTGCACGAGTACTCACCACGCTGTTGTATGCCCTGAAGGATCGCAACCTCGACAGCGGCCTCGCTACGCTCTGCCTCGGCGGCGGTGATGCGGTCGCACTCTCCGTCTCAAGGTCCTGATACCATGGCTACTGTCGCACTCTCCGCGCGCACACCGCGCACGCGCGCACTTTCCATCCTGCTTGCCGTCGGCGTCCTCGCGCTCTCGTCGCAGTTCGCACTTCCGGTTCCCCGCACGCCGGTGCCCATCACGCTGCAGCCACTCGTCGTCGTGCTGGTAGGGCTGATGCTTGGCCCCGTTGACGCCGTGGTGGCCATGGTGGCGTACCTCGCCGCTGGTGCGGCCGGGTTGCCTGTGTTCTCGCCAATTGGCGCACCGGGCCTGCTGCGGCTGTTTGGGCCAACGGGCGGTTATCTGCTCGCCTATCCCATCGCCGCCGCCGTGGCCGGCAAGCTTGGCGCAGGCAAGACGAGCTTCGTGACACGCGCACTCGCGGCCGAAGCCGGAATCCTGATGCTGTATCTTGGCGGGCTCGCGCAGCTCTCCGTCCTGAGCGGAAGCATCGCAACGGCCGCAATGCTGGGCGTCGTGCCCTTCGTGGCGGTTGATGCAGTAAAGGCGCTCGTAGCAGCCGCGATAGCAGGAACGCGGCGACGCGCGGTCTGACAGGCGATGTAACGCCCGCCGCGTCGCGCAACCACGCGGCGACGATCGGTCGGGTACTTGCGTTCGTTGCGTTCCTCTATGCGTGCAGCATCGGCGCGGACTGGCTGGTCACACCCGCGGTGATCTGGATTGCCCGGCATCTCACCGAGCAGTCCATGCAGGTCACGATGTACTCCGAGCTCGCGGCGGCACTGGGCGCGACGGTGTTGATGCTTCGGTTGGTGGATCACCGTCCGTGGCGTGATCTGGGTCTCGCGAAATCGTCTGCGACGACGCGTGCGTGGATCACCGGCCTCGGAATTGGCGGTGCGGCGAATCTCTTCGTGTGCTCGGCGGTATTCGTCGCAGGCGTGGCACGCTTCGAGGCAGCGCCCGCCGAGACGTCGTGGGTTGGCGCCGCATTTCGTGTGACGATTGTTCTGCTTCCGGCCGCGCTCGCGGAAGAAGTGATCTGCCGAGGATATCTTTTCACGGTCATTCGTGACAGCATCGGAGCAAAGGGCGCCGTAGTCGTCACGAGTGTGATGTTCGGCCTGTTGCACCTCGCGAATCCCGGCGCGGACGCGCAGTCGGTGTTCATCGTGATCCTCGCCGGCGTCTGGCTGGCCACGGTGCGCATCGCGCTGGACAGTCTCTATGCGGCGTGGATGGCGCACCTCGCGTGGAACGTGGTGATGGCCGTTCCGTTTCACGCGGCGGTGAGCGCGCAGAGGTTCGAGGCACCGGGGTATCGCGCCGTCATGCTGGAGCCGGCGTGGTTGAGTGGAGGGTCGTGGGGGCCGGAGGGTGGAATGTTTGCCGCACTCGGTCTTGCTGGAGCATTGGGATACTTCTACGCGCGGCGCCGCCGCGAGGAGTCATAGCACGATGGCCGACCGCATCGCCGTCATTGGCGCGGGACAGATGGGAAATGGCATTGCGCACGTGTTCGCGCAATCGGGCTTCGACGTCGTCATCGTCGACGTGTCCGACGCGGCGCTTGCGAAGGGGCGCGACACGATCGCAAAAAACCTCGATCGCCAGATCAAGAAGGGCACGCTGTCGGCGGAGGACCGCGAAGCGATTCTCGGGCGCGTAACGCTGGCGACGTCGACGGAAGCGATCGCGGGCGCCGCATTGGTGATCGAAGCGGCGACTGAAAACCGCGACCTCAAGTTCAGGATCTTCGCCGATCTGGACGCCAGGGCCGACGCGGGCGCCATCCTTGCGACGAACACCTCGTCCATCTCGATCACGGAAATCGCGGCGCGCACGACGCGCCCGGAGCTCGTGATCGGCATGCACTTCATGAATCCGGTGCCCGTGATGCAGCTGGTGGAAATCATCCGCGGGCTCGCCACGTCGGACGTCACAACTACACGTGTAGTTGAGTGGAGCAGGACGGTAGGAAAGACACCGGTGGAAGTGAATGATTTCCCCGGGTTCGTGGCAAACCGCATCCTGATGCCGATGATCAACGAGGCGGTCTACTGTCTCATGGAAGGTGTGGGCACGCCGGAGGCCATTGATACGGTGATGAAGCTCGGCATGAACCACCCTATGGGGCCATTGGCGCTCGCGGATCTCATTGGGCTTGATACGTGCTTATCTATTCTTGAAGTGCTGCAAGATGGGATGGGCGACTCCAAGTACCGGCCGTGTCCGCTCCTGCGAAAGTACGTGGCGGCGGGGTGGTTGGGACGCAAGTCCGGGCGTGGGTTTTTCAGCTACTAGAGCTTCACCGCAGGAACGCGGGGGAGACGCGGAGGCGCAGAGGCCGCAGCGTTCGTTTGGGACAGCAGTTCTCTGTGGCTTGTCTCTGCATCTCTCTCCTCGGCGTCCTTTGCGGTTCAATCTTTTCCGGTTCAATCTTTTCCTCCTGCTCAATCTTTCCTGCACTTGTCTCCTGAATGTCCCTGACAGCACTCACCGAAACACAGTCCGAGATACAAAAACTCGCCCGTGATTTTGCCCGCGCGGAAATTGTCCCGCATGCGGACAAATGGGATCGCGAGGCGCATTTCCCGGTCAGCGTCGCACACCGCATGGGCGAGTTGGGATTTCTGGGCATGCTCCTGCCGGAGCAATACGACGGCCTCGAGCTGGACACCATTTCGTATCTGCTCGCACTCGAGGAAATCGCCGCGGCGGATGCATCGACCGCGGTGTTGATGAGCGTGCACAACTCACTGCCCACGCAGATGCTGCTCAATTTCGGCAGTGAAGATCAGCGTGCGATGTACCTCAGACCGATGGCGCGCGGAGAAAAAATCGGCGCCTTTGCACTGAGCGAGCCTGATGCGGGATCGGATGCGTCGGCGCAGCGGTGCCAGGCGGTGCGCGACGGTAATTCGTGGCTGCTCACGGGCACGAAGAGCTGGGTTACCTCGGGCTCGTTCGCCGACGTCATCATGGTCATGGCGCGGACGGACACCCCCGATGCACGCCGCGGGTCCAGGGGAATTTCCACGTTCATCGTCACGCCGGACCTGCCGGGGTTTCACGTGGGCAAGAAGGAAGACAAGATGGGCCTGCGCGCGTCACCAACGGTGCAGCTCACCTTCGATGGCCTCCGCGTACCGGCGGAAAACCTGCTCGGCGACGAAGGACAGGGCTTCATCTATGCCATGCGCTCACTCGACAACGGGCGGCTCGGCATCGCCGCACAGGCCATCGGCATTGCCCGGGCGGCGCTCGACGCGGCGCTCGACTATGCGGCCGAGCGAAAACAGTTTGGCCAGCCGATCAGGGAATTTCAGGCCATCCAGTTCAAGCTGGCCAATATGGCATCACGCATCACGGCGGCGCGTGCGCTGCTGCATGCGACGGCCGCCGCCAAGGACCGCGGCGAATCAACCACCATGCACGGCTCCATGTGCAAGCTGCTCGCGAGCGAGACGGCCATGTACGTTACGACCGAGGCGGTGCAGATATTCGGTGGATATGGGTACGTGAAGGACTATCCCGTGGAGAAGTATTTCCGTGATGCGAAGATCACGGAGATCTATGAAGGCACGTCCGAGATACAACGCATCGTCATCGCCCGTGAGCTCTACGCCTCACGCCAAAATCACTAACCCCGAGCCATTCACATGAAGCTTTTCGACACGATTGCAGCGATGGGTCACGAGCAGCTCGTGATCTGCAACGATACATCTGCAGGCTACCGCGGCATCATCGCGATCCACAGCACCACCCTTGGCCCGGCGCTCGGCGGCACGCGCTTCTGGCAGTATGAGAGCGACGACGCGGCCATCATTGACGCGTTGCGTCTCGCGCGCGGCATGACGTACAAGAACGCCGTGGCCGGTCTCAACCTGGGCGGCGGCAAGTCCGTCATCATCGGCAACAACAAGACGGCGAGCCGCGAAATGATCTTCCGCGCGCATGGCCGTTTCGTGGAATCCCTGGGCGGCCGTTACATCACGGCGGAGGACGTGGGCACCAGCACGGCCGACATGGACTTCGTGCACATGGAGACGAAGAATGTGTCCGGGCTCGTGGGCCGCTCCGGCGATCCGTCGCCTGTTACGGCGCACGGCGTCTTCCGCGCCATCCAGGCATCAGCGAAGGAACGCTGGGGCTCGGACGACCTCAGCACCAAGACGGTGTCGGTACAGGGAGCTGGGCACGTGGGTTACTATCTGGCCAAGGAGCTGCACGAAGCGGGCGCCAAGCTCATCGTGACGGACATCGACGCCGAGCGTGTCAAGACAGTCGTAACGGAGTTCGGTGCGCGCGCCGTTGGTCCGGACGAGATCTACGCCGTTGAAGCCGACATTTTTGCGCCGTGTGCTCTTGGTGCGATCATCAACGACAAGACCATTCCGCAGCTCAAGTGCGAGATTCTCGCCGGTGCCGCGAATAACGTGCTGCTCGAGGCCGAGAAGCATGGCGTGGCCCTGGAGGAGCGCGGGATTCTCTACGCGCCGGACTACGTTGCCAATGCCGGCGGTGTGATCAACGTGTACTCGGAGCTCGCCGGGTGGAGCTCGGCCCGTGCGCTGCGCAAGGCGGACGAAATCTACGACACGATCCTGAAGGTTTTCGCGATTGCCAAGGCGGAGAGCGTTCCAACCTATGTTGCGGCGGATCGTCTTGCCGAGCAGCGCATCAAGGCCGTGGGCAGCATGGTGCGCACATGGCCGCAGTGGCCGAACAAATAGGATGACGGGATGACGGGAACACCAGTTAGAATTCTCAGGCTTTCCCGTCGTTCTGTCACCCGTCTTGCCGTCATCCGTCATGACCAACAAAGACACCATCCTCATCGCCAGCGACCACGCCGGCTTCGAGCTGAAGGAAAAGCTCGAGGCCGAGCTCGAGGCCCTTGGCTACGACGTCGAGGACCTCGGGCCCAGCTCCGACGCATCAATCGATTATGCGGATTATGCGCATCACCTCGCCGAACGCGTGTCCAGCGGCGAGAACGCGCGAGGTGTGCTGCTGTGCGGCACCGGGCTCGGCATGTCGTACGCGGCGAACCGGCACCCGCACGTGCGCGCGGCGGTCGCATGGACGCCGGAAATTGCCGCGCTCGCTCGCGAGCACAACGATGCCAACGTCCTCGTGCTGCCGGCGCGTTTTGTCGGCGAGAAGGAAGGACGCGCTATACTGAAGGCGTGGCTCGACACCCCCTTTGCCGGCGGCCGGCATGCTCGCCGCGTGGCGAAGATCGAGCTGGACGAGCATCTCACCCGGGAGAAGCAGTAAATGGCGGCATGGAACGAATGGAAGCGGTGTCCTCCCGGCGATGCACTGCGCCACGCGGATCCGGAAATCGCATCGCTGATCGTCGAGGAGACCGTGCGGCAGAACGACGGCATCGAGCTCATCGCGAGCGAGAACTTCGTGTCGCCGGCTGTCATGGAAGCCATGGGCTCGCCGCTCACCAACAAATACGCAGAGGGCCTTCCGGGAAAGCGGTATTACGGCGGCTGCGAGGTGGTGGACAAGGTGGAGCAGATCGCCATCGACCGCGCAAAGCAGCTGTTCGGTGCGGACCACGCCAACGTGCAACCACATTCTGGCGCGCAGGCGAACGCGTCCGTCTTCCTCGCGTTCCTAAAGCCGGGTGACACGTTCCTCGGAATGGACTTGTCGCAGGGGGGACACCTCACCCATGGGTCGCCTGTAAACTTTTCCGGGCTGCTGTACAAGGCTATCTCCTATGGCTTGAACGACGACGGCTACATCGACTACGGCCAGATGCGCGCGACGGCACGCGAGCACCGGCCAAAGATGATCATCGCCGGCTACTCGGCCTATCCGCGGGCCATCGACTTCGCCGCATTTGCCGACGTCGCCAGGGAAATCGGTGCGATCTTCATGGTGGACATGGCGCACTTTGCCGGACTGGCCGCCACGGGTGTCTATCCTACGCCGGTACCCCATGCTGACGTCGTCACGACCACCACGCACAAGACGTTGCGCGGCCCGCGCGGCGGCATGATCCTCTGCAAGGCGCAGCACATTGCCGCCATCAACAAGGCCGTGTTTCCCGGCACCCAGGGCGGCCCGCTCGAGCATGTGATTGCGGCCAAGGCCGTGGCGTTCAGGGAGGCGTTGGAGCCGTCGTTCGTGGAGTACTCGAAGCAGATCGTGGCTAATGCCCAGGCGCTCGCCAAGGCACTTGTGGCACGCGGGTATCAGCTCGTGTCGGGCGGAACGGATAATCACCTGATGCTCGTGGATCTCCGCAACAAGAGCCTTACGGGCAAGGTCGCCGAGAAGTCGCTGAATGACGCAGGTATCACGGTGAACAAGAACACCGTGCCCAGGGAAACGCAGTCGCCGTTCGTGACGAGCGGCATCCGTATCGGGACGCCAGCCGTTACCACGCGTGGCATGAAGGAAGCTGAAATGGACGCGATTGCCGCGCTCATCGATCGGGTGCTCGTTGCGCCGGACGATGCATCGGTGCGCGAAGGTGTGCACACCGAGGTGAAGATGCTTGCCCGCCGTTTCCCGCTCTATCCTGGCTAGCCTGGTGTCCCAAAGGACGACAACGCTATTACAACTTGCTAACAGCGCACTAAGCGCAATGCTGTTCAGTGAGCTGTCATCCCGCAGGAAGCGAGCGAAGCGAACGAGTGTCGGGATAGACTTTCCGCACCCCGAACTCCCCAGGACGGGACAGCAGCTCCCGACAGTCGCTGCGCTCCTGCGGGATGACAATCTAATTGCGTAACAGCCCACTAGTGGCAATCAGAATGACAGCTCACTGAACAGCATTGCCACTAGCTGTTGCCTTAGGCGATGCTCGGCGCCGCGAACAACGGCGCCGCCACGAGGACCGTGGCGCCGCGCAATCGCGCTTCGGACGTGGCCATTTCGGGGATGACCGGCGTGACCGCCGCGTTATCCGTGAGCGCGCGCGATGCGATCGTCTTTCGAATGATCGGCTCCAGCATGCCCCATGCTTCGGCAATCTCGCCGCCAACGCAGATGAGTGATGGGCTCAGCGTGTTCACGATCACCGACAGGCCGACGCCGAGATACCGCGCCGTTTCCTCGAGCGCGCAGACGGCCTTTCTGTCGCCGTGGCGCGCGCGGGCAATGACGTCCGCAATGGTAAGACCCGACCGCTGCACGTGCTTGCGTGCCGTTTCGGGAGAGAACTCCTTGCCCAGGTACCGGACGACCGTGGCCAGATCGGAGACATATGCCTCCAGGCACCCGCGGCCGCCGCAGTAGCAATCCGGGCCATCGGGATTGAGCGGTACGTGTCCGAACTCGCCCGCCGTATTGCGCCGGCCGCGAAGCACCTGGCCATTCACGACGACACCGGTTCCCACACCGTCCGAGACGTTCACGTAGACGAAGTCCGTGAGCTCCGTGCCGTCGCGCTTTCCGAGCCACATCTGCGCGAGCGCGCAGGCAATTGGTGCATTCTCCACGAAGGTGGGCAGACCGATGGCACTGCTGAGTGCCGAACCAAGGTCCACGTTGCGCCAGCCCAGATGCGGGGCATTGAGGACGCGGCCCGTGACACTGTCCACCATGCCGGGCACCACCACGCCCACGCCCTCGCAGTGGCCTGCGTCGGCGTTATGCGCCAGCAGACGCGCGACCCGCGACTTGATCTCGGCCACCAGGGCGGCCGGGTCGTCGAGCGTATCGAAGGCCTCGAGCGCAATGGCCGTTCCGCTGAAATCGCCCAGCATGACGAAGGTGCGACGGAAGCGGACGTCGATGGAGATGGCGAGGCGCCCGCGGGTGCGGACGAACAGCATCTGCGGCCGCCGGCCGCGGGGCGCGTCGATGGTGGCGCCCTCGTACAGCGCTCCCTCGGCCAGGAGCTCCACGACCATGGACGTGACCATGCCGGGCGCGATTTCCATGCGCCGGGCCAGATCGGCGCGCGAAATGGGCTCGTGCTCGCGGACGAGGTTGAGCAGGATCTGCCGGTTGACTTCGCGTGGAGTCGCCCGCGTGGCGCGCACGAAGCTCCGCGTATTGATCTTTCTCATTGGGGAGCGGAAGGGACGCCGACGGAAAGCCGATTTTGTTCCGTGGCGTAACATTATATGCCGCAACGGCGAGGACAAGCGTCTTTTGGTGCCGGAAGCGCGGAAATGCCGTTGTGCGGGCGAGCGCCATTCCCCATTATCCGGGATGCAGTCTTTTGCCCTCACCCGTGAGCAGCCCCGTCCGTGCCCGAGTTAGCCTTCCGAGACGGCATCATGGATCGCATCCGCCTGCGCGAGCAGCGGTTCGACGAGCGTGCCTATCTGTTCGTGCTGGGCGCGCTGGAGTTCTGCCAGCAACGGCTCCCGGAGCGTCGCCACATCAGCGGCAGGGAGCTCGCCCTGAGTTGCCGGGACATGGCGCTGGAGCGGTTCGGTGTACTTGCGCGCGTCGTGCTCGAGCACTGGGGCGTTCGGTCGTCCTCGGACATCGGTGACATCGTGTTCACGCTGGTGGACCTCGAGATGCTCATGAGCCAGGCCACGGATACGCGCGACGAGTTCGTGGACGTCTTCAATTTCGACCAGGCGTTCGAACGCGACTATCCATGGTGCGCGCAGTTCGTCTAGGCGCGCCCACAATCATCGTCACTGATTCGCGCGGCGCAGCATCTGCCGACGCCAGCGCCATCGCCGCGGGCATTCCGTCGCGCGCCTTGATGCAGCGCGCCGGTGCCGCCGCCGCGGCGGAAATAGCGACACGATTTTCCGCGGCGCTCCATCGCGGGGTGGTCGTCGTGACCGGGGCCGGCAACAACGGCGGGGACGGATGGGTGATTGCGCACGCGCTGCACGCCGTGGGCATCCGTGTGCGCGTGGTGGAATGCTTCCAGTCGCGGACCACGGACGCGAAGGCCGAGCGTGACGCTGCGATAGCGGCGGGCGTGGCGCATTCGGACGACGTCGATTCCATTCTTGCCGGCGGAGAGGACATCGCCGTGGATGCGCTCGTGGGCACAGGTCTCGCCCGCGACGAGCCCCTGCGCGGCCGCCTCGTGAAAGGTGTGGCCATACTGCACCTCATCGCGCGGCGCGGCGGGTCCGTCGTAGCGATCGATGTGCCGTCGGGCCTCGACGCCACCGATGGAATGCACGTGGGGGCCGCGCGGTGTGCGCTCACGCTGACGTTTGGCACGATCAAGCGCGGCCAGCTCGTCGCGCGCGGTCTCTGCGGCGACATCGTGGCGCTCGACATCGGGCTCGGGACCCATGTGTCGGCGGCAGGGTCCGCGCGACTTGCCACAGCCGCGTGGTTTCGCGAGTCGCTGCCGGAAATCGCCGCGGACGCACACAAGGGAACGCGAAAGAAGATCGCGATCATCGGGGGCGCGGCGGGCATGGCCGGCGCGGCAATGCTCGCCGCCCGAGGCGCCCTGCGGAGCGGAGCGGGCATGGTGAAGTGCGTGGTCGCGGCGGAATCACTGCCGGCCATCCAGGAGGGTGAGCCCGCTGCACTGTGCGCGCAGTGGCCCGATAACGACGAGGCCTTCGCAGCGACCGTCGCCACCTGGGCGGACGTGATTCTCATTGGCCCCGGCCTGGGCGGCGCGCGCGCGCGCGAGCTTGTGGAGCGAACGCTGCGCTGCTTTGACGGGCCAGTCGTCATCGACGCGGATGCATTGAATGTGTTCGCGGGCGATGCGGCCGCACTCGTTCCTCTTCTGCGCGGTCGCGCAGCACTGCTCACGCCGCATCCGGTGGAGTTTGCGCGGCTGTCAGGGCAGGATGTCGACCACGTGCTGGAATCGCGGTTCACCGTCCCGTACGAGCTCGCCGCCATCACCTCTGCAACGGTGCTCCTGAAGGGAGTGCCCACGGTGGTATCCGCACCAGATGGCGAAACAATCGTCGTGGCGGAGGGAACGCCGATTCTGGCGACAGGCGGAGCAGGGGACGTGCTCGGCGGCATTGCCGCCACGCTGCTCGCGCAAACCGGCAATGCAACAATGGCGGGCGCGCTGGCCGCATTCGCGCACGGGCGCGCAGCGTCGTCGGTGAGCGCCGTCCAGGTGCGTGGCTTTACGCTCGATGACGTGCTTGGCGTGCTTCCGGCAATGTGGTCACATGAAGCTACAGTACCGCGCGCGCCAATCCTGGCCGAGCTGCCGGCCATCGGTCAGTACGCATGAGCGGAGAAGCGCATCTCGCGATGGGCGGCGGCGAGGAGTTCGATGCCATTCGGCGCATGCTTTCCACCTGGGGCGCAAAGGCGCGCGGTATTGGCGACGACGCCGCGGTGCTCGAGGTGCCTCGCGGCGAAAAGCTCGTGGTGAGCACCGATGCCGCCGTGGAGGACGTGCATTTCAAGCGGCCGTGGCTGAGCGCGATGGAGATCGGCGCACGGGCGGCGTCAGCGGCATTGAGCGACCTTGCCGCCATGGCGGCGACGCCGCGTGGGTTGTTGCTTGCCGTGGGTCTGCCGGCGGATTGGCACGGTGACCTGGAGGACATCGCACGCGGCGTGGGAATGTCCGCCGACTACTCAGGGTGTCCCATCATTGGTGGAAATCTGTCTGCCTCGCATGTGCTGTCGCTGACCATTACCGTGTTGGGCAGCACCAGTCAGCCCCTGCACCGCAATGGCGCCCGGCCCGGCGACGTCATATTTGTGACCGGGCAGCTTGGCGGGCCGCGTGCCGCGCTCGCCGCATTCACGAATGGAACCAGGCCCGCTCCGGCACATCGCATGCGCTTTGCGTCGCCCAAGGCACGATTGCGCGAATCGTACTGGCTTGCGGCGCGCGGCGCGCGGGCGGCAATCGACATCTCCGATGGCCTCGTCGCCGACGCCGAGCACATCGCGCTGGCGTCTGGGGTGTCCATCGAGATCGATGATCGCGCCGTTCCGCTCATGGACGGCGTTGGTATCGCTGACGCCCTGGCCAGTGGTGAAGAGTACGAGCTGCTCGTCGCCATGCCTCAGGCGTCCGTCGTCGACGTGCGTGGCTTCGCGGGTGAATTCGGCATTCCGTTGACAGCGATCGGCGTGGTGACCACTGTGGGCGACCGTCCGGTGACCACGAACGGCACACGCGCCACCGCACCACGTGGACACGACCACCTCGCCTGACATGCTCATACGCTTCGATCAGTTCATCCTTGATACGGACAGCGGCGAGCTGCGCAACACCGATGGCATGACACGCTTGCCGCCGCAGGCGTGTGCCGCGCTGCAGCTGCTGCTCGAGAATGCCGGCGAGGTCGTATCGAGGGAAACCCTCGGGCAAGGGCTCCGGCCAGACACTCCGGGGGAGCTCGACGACAGCCTCGAGCAAACCATCCGGCAGCTGCGCGTGGCACTCGGCGACAACGCAAAGGCGCCACGCTTCATCGAGACGCTGCCGTCGCTCGGCTATCGATTCATCGCGCCCGTTGTAAATGATGATCCCGCGGAGCTCGTGGAAGTCGAAGAACCGGTGGCGCCTGCATCGAGTGCACGCAGCCGGTACCTGATGACAGGGTTGCTGGCGGCGTTGTACATCGGCTTTCGTATCTACTCAAAGGTGAATGCCGCACCGGACGCCGCCGCGCTTGTGGTGGCGGCGGTGCCCGCCGCGGTGCAGGCAATAACGTTGGCCATCCTTCCGTTCGACGTGGACAGCACGAACGTGTCGGCCGTGGCGTACCGTCAGGCACTCAGTGACACGCTCCTTGCGACGTTGACCAGTCACGCCGGCACCAACGTGCGCATTGTCGGTCCGCCGGCGACCGCCCATTTTTCCGGAGCGCAAACGCCGGTGGACAGCGTGGCGCGAGCGCTCGGTGCGACGCATGTGCTCTCCGGCTTCGTGCGCGCGGAGTCTGGCGGTGTGATGATCGTTGCGCAGCTCGTTCGCGTGAGCGACAAGAGGCAGCTCTACGCCAGGCGCATGACAGATGCGCTCATTAACGGTCACATCAGTTCCACTGGCGATTCGATCCGTCTCGCGACGCTTGGCGCATTGATCTCGTCGCCCTGAGCGCGCATTCCCGTGTGGAAGATTTGTTGGCGCATCCGACAAATGGAGGCGCAGGCACAAAGGTACGGTGCTCGCAATTGCCGCGCGTTGCCGCCGTGGTCATTTTACAGGACATGCTCCGCACACTGTTCACCGGTCTTGTCCTGTCGGTGATGACGATCCTGCTCGCCCCCGTTGCCGTCCTGGCGCACGTGTTGAGGTACGACGTAAAGCGAAGCAGCGTCCAGCAATGGTGCATGCGCACGTGGGCGCGGTCGCTGTGCTGGGCCGCCGGTGCGAAGCTCGTGTTGCATGGCGCCGAGCACATCTCGCCGGATCGGGGAACGGTGTACGCGAGCAATCACGTGAGCTGGTTCGACACATTTGCCATGGCGGCGCTGCTGCCGCGCTACACGTTCGTGGCAAAGGCCGAGTTGCGCAGGATTCCAATTTTCGGGTGGGGCGCGGAAGGGGCGGGTGTAGTGTTCCTCTCGCGCGAAAATCGAAAGTCGGCGTTCGAGGCGTACGCGAAGGTGGCTGAGCGCGTGGCCGAGGGTCTCAGCGTCGTGGTGTTTCCCGAGGGGACCCGGGGAGACTCCTACGCCCTCCGCCCCTTCAAGAAAGGGCCGTTTGTCCTTGCCATCGCGGCCGGCGCTCCTGTCATTCCCGTGGTGGTGTATGGCGCGCGCGAGGTATCGCCGCGTGAAGGAGTGCGTGTGTCGTCCGGCACCATTCACGTGCACCTGCTCGAGCCCATTCCCACGACCGGTTATGACTACGACCATCGTCACGACCTGATGAAGGTGGTATGGCGCCGCATGGCCGATCTCCTGGAGTCCGAGTACGGCATCGCCACGCAGGAGCGGGCCGTTGCCTGAGCTTCGCTCCGCGCGAAAAAGTTGTATCTTCCATCGCTGGACAGCATTCCTCCACCAGACCTGATCCAATGCCCGCAATCATTGCCGACATCCACGCCCGCGAGATTCTCGACAGCCGCGGCAACCCCACCGTCGAAGCCGACGTCTACCTCGAGAGCGGCGCGATGGGCCGCGCGGCGGTGCCGAGTGGTGCGAGCACGGGCGAGCACGAGGCAATGGAGCTGCGCGACAATGACGCGGAGCGGTATGGCGGCAAGGGCGTGATGCTGGCGGTACAGAATATCGAGGAGACGATTGCTCCCGCCCTTGCCGGCGCGGACGCCTGGGATCAGATGGGAATCGACGCCGCCATGATCGAGATGGACGGCACGCCCAACAAGTCCAACCTCGGCGCCAATGCCATTCTTGCCGTGTCGCTCGCCACGGCGCGCGCCGCCGCGCAGGAGATGGGCGTTCCGCTGTGGCGCTACCTGGGCGGTCCGCTCACGCGCGTGATGCCGGTGCCCATGATGAACATCCTCAACGGCGGCGCGCACGCGACGAACACGGTGGACTTCCAGGAATACATGATCATTCCGGTGGGCGCCGAGTCGTTCAGCGAGGGACTACGCATGGGAACCGAAGTGTTTCATGCGCTCAAGAAGGTGCTGGTGAAGCGAAAGCTGAGCACCGGCGTTGGTGACGAGGGGGGATTTGCGCCCGATCTCAGGAGCGACGAAGAAGCAATTACCGTGGTGCTCGAGGCCATCGAGGCGGCCGGTTATACACCGGGCCAGGACATCGCGCTCGCGCTCGATTGCGCGGCGAGCGAGCTGCACAAGGACGGCAAGTACACGTTCAAGAAGAGCGGCGCAGGGACACGCGATGCCGCGGGCATGGTGGAGCTGTACGCCAAGTGGATCGAGGAATACCCCATCGTCTCCATCGAGGACGGCCTGAGCGAGGATGACTGGGACGGCTGGAAGCTGTTGACGGACACCATTGGCGACCGCTGCCAGCTCGTGGGCGACGATCTGTTCGTCACCAACACCGAGCGCCTTGCGCGCGGCATCGAGAGTGGTACGGCCAACTCCATTCTCATCAAGGTGAACCAGATCGGAACGCTCACCGAGACGCTGGAAGCCATCGAGATGGCAAAGTCCGCGGGGTATCTCACCGTGATGTCGCATCGCTCGGGCGAGACGGAAGACACGTTCATCGCGGATCTCGCGGTGGGCACGAGCTCCGGGCAGATCAAGACCGGCTCCGCGTCGCGCTCGGATCGCGTGGCGAAGTACAACCAGCTCCTGCGCATTGAGCAGCAGCTCGGCGACGCGGCGGAGTATCCGGGCGGCGCGATTTACGGAATGTAGGTGGCGCGCTCCACAAAGAGTGCGAGCGGCAGCGGAGCCGGACGACGAATCAGGCAGCTGCTGATCGCCGCCGGCGTGGGTGCCGCTCTCATGTTTGCGGTGCAGGGTGGCGAGTACGGCACGCGGGATCTCATGCGCCTGCGCGCGCGCCGCGTGAAGCTCGTGACGACGATTGATTCCCTGCAGCACATCGTCGATTCGCTCAGGAAATACAGGCAGCGAGTGGAGACGGATCCCGCGCTGCAGGAACGTATTGCGCGGGAGGAATATGGGTTCGTGCGTGGAGCAAAGGAGCGGCTGTATCGCTTCGCGGAGCCCGACTCAGGCTGAGCCAAGGGTTATTCGTTTGTCGCGACTTTGGGTTTGGCCGGCGGCTTGAGGCGCGCATCATACCACTCGAGCACACGCTTGTGCATGTCCAGAAAGTCCTCCACGGACGCGGTGCCGCCGCCGTGGCCGCCGTTCATGTAGTTCACCCACACGCATTCCTTCCCGAGGCGACGGAGCGCATAGTACATCTCGCGGGTGTTGTCGGCGGGCACGTTGGAATCGAGTCCACCTGTGATGAGCATGAGCGGAGTGGTGATGCGATCCGCGAACATGATGGCGGAATGTGCGACGTACTTCTGCGGCTGCGCCCAGAGCGTCGCGCCAAGCCGGTCCTGGGTTTTTTCCGCCGCGTTGACGTTGCGAACACCGAGCCGAGGGCTGTCGGTGTAGAAGGAGATCATGTCAACCTTGCCGGAGATGTTCACCGCGGCCTTGAAGCGATTCGTCTGCGTGATGAGGAGGTTCGTGGCGTACCCGCCATAGCTCTGGCCCTGCACGGCAAGGCGCGCCGAGTCGGCGATGCCGAGCTCGATCATCTTGTTTGCCGCCGAGGTCACACCCTTGAGCCATGCTTCGCCGGGGTAGCCGATGTCGAAGCCGACTGAAGGATGCACCACGACGTAGCCGTGGCCGGTGAGGACATTGGCGCGGACGTCGAAGGTGTCGTCGAAGAAATCTTCGTACACCTCGAAGACGGTGGGATACGTTTTGCCCTTCTGGTAAGCGGCCGGATAGTACACGACGGCCTTGCGCGGCTTGCCGTCGGCGTCGAGGTAGGAGATGAGCTCGGTGGGGCCGATGCCTTTGTCGGCAAGCTGCGGATTTGAGCTCACGAGGCGATGAAGGTCGGAGAGATCTGCAGTGCCGGCGTAGAGATCGGCCGGCCGGTTACCCTGTGCGACTGCCACGACAATCGTGTTGCCATCCTTCGAGAGGCGAAGATTGGAATAGCTGCGGTTGTCCTTGACGAGCTCCTTTACCTGCTTCGTGTCGCGATCGTAGCGCAGGATGCCGCGCTCCCACGTCGTGCGCGACGCGGAGGTCAGGTACAGGCGCTTGCCGTCCTGGCTCCATGCCTGCGCGGCAACGCGCGGCAATGTTTCGTCGGAATCACTTGCGGCGATGATCTTTTCCTTTGCGCCGGTGGCCACGTCGGCGATCCAGAGGCCCTCCTTGTTGGAGACGAGGACGGCGTCGTTGGCGGGGCTGTAACGAAGCACCGAGAAGCGCTCGAGCGCCGCCTTGTCGCGGCCCGCCTTCGACGTGTCCGGCGTTTCACCTTTCCGCGGCTCGACGCCGGCAATGAGCTTCGACGACGTATCCGCGATGGATGCCAGGTACACACGGCCGCCATTGGAGTACGCGTAGTGCTTGCCGTCCTCGGCCCATGCGAACTGCATGCCCTTGGCCGAGGCGCGGAGCACACGATCCACGCCCGCCGAATCGCGCGTGTTCAGCGACGTCTCGGATTGAAAGCTGTCGTAGTCCGTCTTCTTCGCGATGTCCCTCGCGTACGAGGTCGCACTGCCATCCTCGGCGAGCGTGAAGCTGGCGATGTTGGCTTCGGGGATGCGCTCGCGCACCGCTCCCGTGGTGACGTCGATGGACACGACGCTGCGGACGTTTCCCTGCCGGCGAATCTCGTCCCAGGCAAGAAACGGATCCTTGCTCGACTGCACGAAGACGGGGCCCGTCGTCATGCCCGCAAAAACATCGCGCGCCTTCTTTCGCCAGTCTGCCGAGTGCAGCGCGACGATGATCTGCCTGCCGTCCCTGTCCCAGCGAATGTCGGAATTCTCCGCGACATACTTGCCGGCCGGCGTTTTGACCACGGTGAGCTTGCTGGACGTCCGGTCCCAGATCGTGGGCTCGAGGATATCGCCGGTGAAGACGAGCATCGCGAGCCGCCGGCCGTCCGGCGACCAGCGCAGTCCGCGCACCGCCTTCCTGTCCTTGAAAATGTCGGTGCTGGCACCCGATTTCGTGTCGATGATTGCAACGCGAGTCGGAGCCACGCGGAGATAGGTGGGATCTCCGTCGTGGCGGAAGTCGGTGCCATACGTGTCTCGCCGCACCGTGGCCATGGTGGCGAGGAAGCGTCCGTCGTCGGTGAGGTCCGCGATGGAATAGGTGACGACATCCAGGATGTCGGCCGCCGAGATGGCGGCGCTCGCGGGTCGTGCCGCTTGCTGCGCTGTTGCAGGCATGGCGAGGGCGAGCGGGCAGGTGAGCAGGGCGATTTGGAGGGACGGGCGCATGGGCGGCGGTTTTGGGGTTGGCGGAATGTGGGTTCACCGGCCGTGCGTCGCCAGTCGTGGCGTAGTCGCGATGAAAACGTTGACTTTCCGGTGCGTGCAACTAAGTTTGAAAGACTGACGCGGGGTGGAGCAGCCTGGTAGCTCGTCGGGCTCATAACCCGAAGGTCGCGGGTTCAAATCCCGCCCCCGCTATGGAAGCAAATCGGCCGGTCCCAGG